>JBFYOQ010000218.1:0-6782 GCA_041303735.1 Mycobacterium sp. | reverse complement strand
GTGTCTGAAACGGTGCCTGCCCCCCACCTCGTCATCAACGACGACGAGATCTTCGCCGCCCACCAGGGCGGCAAGCTTTCGGTCGAGTTGAAGGCTCCGCTGGACACCCAGCGCGCCCTGTCGATCGCCTACACCCCCGGCGTCGCACAGGTGAGCCGCGCCATCGCCACCGATCACACCCTCGCAGCCCGCTACACCTGGGCCAATCGGCTGGTCGTCGTCGTCAGCGACGGCAGCGCGGTTCTCGGTCTCGGCGATATCGGCCCGGCCGCCTCGCTTCCGGTGATGGAGGGCAAATCGGCGTTGTTCAAGACGTTCGCCGGCCTGAACTCGATCCCGATCGTGCTCGACACCAAGGACCCCGATGAGATCATCGAGACCCTCGTCCGGCTGCGCCCCACCTTCGGTGCGGTGAACCTGGAGGACATCTCCGCCCCGCGCTGCTTCGAGATCGAGCGCCGTGCCATCGAGGCGCTGGATTGCCCGGTGATGCACGACGATCAGCACGGCACCGCCATCGTGGTGCTCGCGGCGATGCTGGGCGCCACCGCCGTGCTCGACCGGAAGATGAGCTCACTGAGGGTCGTGATCTCCGGAGCGGGCGCGGCGGGCGTGGCGTGCGCCAACATCCTGCTCGCCAGCGGCGTCACCCACATCACCATGATCGACTCGCAGGGCATCGTGCACACCGGCCGTGACGATCTGAACCCGTTCAAAGCCGAACTGGCCGAGCGCACCAACCCCGACGGCCTCACCGGCGGGCTGGCTGAAGCGCTCAAGGGCGCCGACATGTTCATGGGTGTCTCGGCCGGGCTGGTGCCCGAAGAGTTGATCGCCACCATGGCGCCGGGCGGTTTGGTCTTCGCGATGTCCAACCCCGACCCGGAGATCCACCCCGAGGTGGCCAAGCGTCACGCCGCCATCGTGGCCACCGGCCGCAGCGACTTCCCCAACCAGATCAACAACGTGCTGGCGTTCCCCGGTGTGTTCCGCGGCGCGCTGGATGCCGGTGCCCGGCGGATCACCGAGAAGATGAAAGTCGCTGCAGCGGAGGCTATCTTCTCTGTCGTGGGCGACGACCTGGCCGCCGATCACATCGTGCCCAGCCCCCTGGACCCGCGGGTCGGGCCGGCTGTCGCGGCCGCGGTGGCCGCCGCGTCGAAGGTGTGAGCATCCGCCGCCGATCACTGTTGATGCTGGCCGGCCTACTCGTCGCCGGCTGCACCACCACACCCGCGCCGCCACCGATGACCGTCGGCGCGACTCTCGACCCGGAGACGACGCTGCTGGCCCACATCTACGCCGCGGGTTTGCGCTATTACGGAACCGCTGCCCAGGTCGAGGCGACCGACGACGTGATGACCGCGCTGGACACCGGGCAAGCCGCCGTGGCGCCCGGGTTCACCGGACGGCTTTTGCAGCGGCTCGATCCGGAGTCGACGGCCCGGTCAGCCGCCGGCGTCTACCGGGCGATGGTCGCCGCGCTTCCGGAGGGCATCGCGGCCGCCGACTACGCCACCGCCGCCGAGGACAAGCCGGCGATCGCCGTGACCGGGGCGACGTCAACCCGATGGGGCAGCCGTGACCTGTCCGCGCTGGTGCGCAACTGCGCCGGGCTTCAGGTGGGCGTGATCACCGGAAACGAGACCGCCGCTGCGGTGGGCGACTGCGCGCTGCCGCCGCCGCGTGCATACGGGGATGCGGCATCGCTGTTCGACGCACTGCGCACCGGTGCGCTCACCGCGGCCTGGACCACCACCGCCGACACCCGGGTGCCCGACGGTGTCGTGGTCCTCGTCGACCGCAAGCCCACCCTGATCCCCGCCGAGAACGTCGTCGCGCTGTACCGCCGCAATGAGATGAACACCATGGCGTTGCGTGCCGTCAACGAGATCGCCGGTGTGCTCGACACCGTCGCGCTGACCGACATGCTGCGCGAAGTGAAGACCGGGGCGGTTCCGCACGATGTCGCGCAGCAGTGGCTGGCGGCCAACCCGCTGGGCCGCTGAGTCTTCCTGCTCTTGGGTTGTCGGCCTCAGCGCATCTTGGGCATGAACCGGCCAGCGAGGGCGGTGATGGCGCGCTGATAACTCGCGCCGCTGGCGCGGATGATCACGTCGATGATCTTGGCGTCGGCGCCGACGAGCACCTTGGCCTTGTTCTTGGCCACCGCCTCGAGGATGATCTGGGCCGCCCGCTCCGGGGAGGTGCGGGCCATCTTCGTGTCGAACCACTCGGCCATCGAGGCGGCGTCGAGTCCCTCTGCTGTGGTCGAGTTGCGCGCGATGGCGGTCTTGATGCCGCCGGGGTGCACGCATGTGACCTTCACCGGGTGCTTGGCCAGGATCATCTCCATGCGCAGCGCCTCGGTGAACCCGCGCACAGCGAACTTGGCCGAGTTGTACGCGGCCTGTCCCGGCACCGAGAAGATTCCGAACACACTGGAGATGTTGATGACGTGGCCGTCCCCGGAGGCGATCAGGTGTGGAAGGAACGCCTTGGTGCCGTTGACCACGCCCCAGTAGTCGACGTCCATCACCTTCTCGATGTCCTTGAACGGGGTGATGTCCACGTCACCGCTGTAGGCGATACCGGCGTTGTTGTAAATCTGATTGACCTTGCCGAAGTGCTCTTTGACCTCGTCGGCGTAGAGCAGGAAGCGCTCGCGCTCGGTGACGTCGATGCGGTCGGACTTGACCGGCGCCCCGATGGACTTGAGCCGCTGTTCGGTGATCGCCAGGCCGTCGGTGTCGACGTCGCTGATCGCCACCGATGCCCCCGAGCGGCCGAGTTCGATCGCCAGGGCCTGGCCGATGCCGGACCCTGCGCCGGTCACGGCGGCTACTTTGCCTGCAAATCCCTGCATGAACGCTCCTGTTGACAGCTGTCGAGTGGCCTTGAGGCTAGCAGCGTGGATTGCCCGCCGTAACGCCTCTGCCCGGCCCTACGATGAGGTGGTCATGAAGCTGCGTCGCGTGAGTGGATCGGTGCTGGCCGGGCTGGCCATCGGGGTGTTCGCCGCGCCCGCGGATGCCGAGACCATCAATGTGACTGATTTCCTCACTACCCTCGACGGCCTTGGTATCACCGACATCGACCCCGCGCAGGCCGTGGCACTCGGTCAGTCGCTGTGCCCGTTGCTGGCGCAGCGCGGGCAGAACACCGCGGACATCGCCTCCCAGGTGAGCGAGACCATCGGCCAGCCGATCGGAGCGGCCGGCATGTTCACCGGTGCGGCCATCTCGCTGCTGTGCCCGCGCGCGGTCGACAAGATCGCCCAGGGTCAGCCGCTGTTTCCGCTGTTCGGCTGAGCCGCGCGCTAGCACCGGTTCAGGGCGCGAACGCCTCGTCGAGGATCTCCTGCTGCTCGACGGCGTGCACCTTCGACGAGCCCGACGAGGGCGCGGACATGGCCCGCCGCGAGATGCGCTTGATGCCGGTCAGCTTCTCGGGCAGCAGCTCGGGCAACTCCAGGCCGAATGTCGGCCAGGCGCCCTGATTCGCCGGCTCCTCCTGCACCCAGAAGAACTCGCTGGCGTTGGGATAGGAATCCAGGGTGTTGGACAGTCGCCGTCTGGGCAGCGGCGCGAGTTGCTCCACTCGCACGATCGCGATATCGGACCGGTTGTCCTTCTGCTTGCGCGCGGCCAACTCGTAATAGATCTTGCCGCTGGTGAGCAGCACCCTCCTGACCTGTGAGCGGTCGCCGTCGCCGTCGGTGTAGGTCGGTTCCTCAAGGATCGAGCAGAACTTGCGCTCGGTGAAGTCCCGCAGGTCGCTCACCGCCGCCTTGTTGCGCAGCATCGACTTCGGGGTGAACACGATCAGCGGCCGATGCACACCGTCGAGGCCGTGCCGGCGCAGCAGGTGGAAGTAGTTCGCCGGGGTCGACGGCATCGCGATCGTCATCGAGCCCTCCGCCCACAGTTGCAGGAACCGCTCGATCCGGCCGGAGGTGTGGTCGGGGCCCTGACCCTCGTGACCGTGCGGCAGCAGCAGCACGACGTCGGACAGCTGCCCCCATTTGGCCTCACCGGAGCTGATGAACTCGTCGATGATCGACTGCGCACCGTTGACGAAGTCGCCGAACTGGGCCTCCCACAACACGATCGCCTCGGGGTTGCCCACCGAGTAGCCGTATTCGAAGCCCACCGCGGCGTACTCCGACAGCGGCGAGTCGTACACCAGGAAGCGGCCGCCGGTGGGCGTGCCGTCCGGGTTGGTCGTCAGCAGATCCAGGGGCGTGAACTCCTCCGCCGTGTTGGGATCGATGACGACGGCGTGCCGCTGGGTGAAGGTTCCGCGCTTGGTGTCCTGGCCGGTGAACCGGATCAGCTTGCCCTCGGCCAGGAAGGTGCCCAGCGCCAGCAGTTCGGCGAAGGCCCAGTCCACCTTCCCCTCGTAGGCCATCTCGCGCCGCTTTTCCAGCACCGGCTTGACCCGGTTGTGCACGGTGAACCCCTCCGGCACCGTCAGGTGCGCGTCGCCGATGCGGGCCAGCAGCGACTTGTCCACCGCCGTGCTCATCCCGCGCGGGATCATCTGCGCGGTCTCCACCGACTCGCTCGGTTCGACGGCGTGCTTCTCGAGTTCGCGGACCTCGTTGAAGACCTGCTCGAGTTGGCCCTGGTAATCGCGCAGGGCGTCTTCGGCCTCCTTCAGCGAGATGTCGCCGCGGCCGATCAGCGCCTCGGTGTAACTCTTGCGCACACCACGCTTGGTGTCGATCACGTCGTACATCGCCGGGTTGGTCATCGACGGGTCGTCGCCCTCGTTATGGCCGCGGCGGCGGTAGCAGAGCATGTCGATGATGACGTCCTTGTTGAACTTCTCCCGGAAGTCCACCGCCAGCCGCGCCACCCAGACGCAGGCCTCCGGGTCGTCGCCGTTGACGTGGAAGATCGGTGAGCCGACCATCTTCGCGACGTCGGTGCAGTACTCCGCGGACCGGGAGTACTCCGGCGCGGTGGTGAAACCGATCTGGTTGTTGACGACGATGTGGATGGTGCCGCCGGTGCGGTAGCCCTTGAGCAGCGCCAGGTTCAGCGTCTCGGCCACCACTCCCTGGCCGGCGAACGCCGCGTCGCCGTGCAGCATCAGCGGCACCACGGTGAACTGTTTCGGCTCGCCGTCCGGGCCGGTCCGCTCGATCAGGTCCTGTTTGGCGCGGACCAGACCCTCCAGCACCGGGTCGACCGCCTCCAGGTGGGAGGGGTTGGCCACCAGCGACACCTCGATGTCGTTGTCGCCGAACATCTGGATGTAGTTGCCGCCGGCGCCGAGGTGGTACTTGACGTCGCCGGAGCCGTGCGCCTGTGACGGGTTCAGATTGCCCTCGAACTCGCTGAAGATCTGCGAGTAGGGCTTGCCGACGATATTGGCCAGCACATTGAGCCGGCCGCGGTGCGGCATGCCGATGACGACCTCGTCGAGGGCGTGCTCGGCGCACTGATCGATCACCGCATCCATCATCGGGATGACTGATTCCGCACCTTCCAGCGAGAAACGCTTCTGGCCAACGTATTTCGTCTGGAGGAAGGTTTCGAACGCCTCCGCGGCGTTGAGCTTGCTCAGGATGTACTTCTGCTGGGCGACGGTGGGCTTGTCGTGACGGACCTCGACGCGTTCCTGCAGCCAGCGCTGCTGCTCAGGCTCGAGGATGTGGGTGTACTCCACGCCGATATGCCGGCAGTAGGCGTCGCGCAGCACCGAGAGTACGTCGCGCAGCTTCTTGTATTCCTTGCCGGCGAACCCGTCCACTTTGAACTCGCGGTCGAGGTCCCACAGCGTCAGACCGTGGCTGAGCACGTCGAGGTCGGGGTGCATCCGGAACCGGTTCTTGTCCAGACGCAGCGGGTCGATGTCGGCCATCAGGTGACCGCGGTTGCGGTAGGCGGCGATCAGTTCGATCACGCGGGCGTTCTTGTCGACGATCGAGTCCGGGTTGTCGGTGCGCCAGCGCACCGGCTCGTACGGGATGCCGAGGTCGAAGAAGATCTCATCCCAGAAGTCGTCGTCGAGCAGCAGGTTATGGATGGTGCGCAGGAAGTCACCGGACTCCGCACCCTGGATGATGCGGTGGTCGTAGGTCGACGTCAGGGTGATCAGCTTGCCGACCCCGAGGTCGGCGATGCGCTCCTCGCTCGCGCCCTGAAACTCTGCCGGGAACTCCATCGCCCCGACGCCGATGATGGCGCCCTGCCCAGCCATCAACCGCGGCACGGAGTGCACCGTTCCGATCGTGCCCGGGTTGGTCAGCGAGATGGTCACCCCGGCGAAGTCCTCGGCAGTGAGCTTGCCATCGCGGGCGCGCCGCACGACGTCCTCGTAGGCGGCGACGAACTCCGCGAACCCCAGGGAATCGCAGCCCTTGATGGCGGCGACCACCAGCGAGCGTTTGCCATCCTTGCCGGGCAGGTCGATCGCGAGCCCGAGGTTGGTCTGCGGCGGTGTGACCACGTTCGGCTTGCCGTCGATCACCGCGAAGTGGCGGTTCATGTTCGGGAACTTCTTGATCGACGCCACGATGGCGTAGCCGAGCAGGTGGGTGAAGGAGATCTTCCCGCCGCGGGTCCGCTTGAGGTGGTTGTTGATGACGATCCGGTTGTCGATCATCAGGGTGGCCGGGATGGCCCGCACGCTGGTCGCGGTGGGGATCTCCAGCGAGGCGTTCATGTTCTTGACGACCGCCGCGGCGGCGCCGCGCAGGACCTGGGTCTCGTCGCCGGCCGGTGCGGCTGGGGGCGCGCTGTCAGCGGCAGCGGGCGCGGGTGCGGGTGCAG
>JBFYOQ010000217.1:0-15931 GCA_041303735.1 Mycobacterium sp. | reverse complement strand
TTCCAGCACCGCCGCGCAATTGCGGCTGGCGGAGAACACCGCGACGCGCACCCCGGTGCCGATCAACTGCTTGATCAACGCGACGGTGGATCCGAAGACCGGAACACCCGCGGCGATCGTGGCGGTGAAGAGTTGCTGTTTCCGGTTGCCCAGACCGCACACCGTGTCGGCGTCGGCGGGGTCCGCCGGGCTGCCCCAGGGCAGTGTCACACCGCGTGAGGCAAGGAAGTCACGCACTCCGTCGTAGCGCGGCTTGCCGTCGATGTGGTGGCGGTAGTCGTCGGAGGTGAACACTCCGCCGAGGTAGCCCTCGAAGAGTTCCTTCCAGGCCTGCTCGTGCAACGACGCGGTGTCGGTGATCACCCCGTCGAGGTCGAACAGGACCGCATCGTGGTACCGGGGGTCGATGGCGACCGGAGTTCCCGCCGCCCCGGTGCCGCCGGCGCTGTCCATGCCACTGACCCTAAGGGAGGCGGGAGGCGGCCGTATAAGGGACTAATGCCTCATGACAGCCCACGCGCCCTGGCGCTAGGGTCGGGCTAGCAGAGATAGGGGAGTGCGAAATGTCAACTGGGGCAGGCGCGGGACCGATCGTCGTCGGCGTCGACGGATCAGCGGCGTCGAAAGTGGCCGTCGACTGGGCCGCGCGCGACGCAGCGATGAAGGGGCTGGACCTCAAGTTAGTCCATGCGCTCAACCCACCGGTGGTGATGGCCTTCCCGGAGGTGCCGATGCCGCCGGGATACCTGCAGTGGCAGGAGGGCGAGGGCCGCAAGATCCTTGACGCCGCCGTCGAGGTGGCCGCCGCCGCGACGAAGCAAGCCGCCAAGGATGTCAATATCAGCCACGAGATGCTCAGCGGCTCTTCGATTCCCACGTTGGTCGAGGCGTCTAAGGGCGCCCACATGATCGTCGTCGGCTGTCGTGGCCACGGTGCACTGGCCCGCGGGCTGCTGGGATCGGTCAGCAACGCTCTGGCCCACCATGCGCTGTGCCCGGTAGCGGTCATCCACGACGAGGACCCGCTGATGCCGCATCCCTCCGAAGCCGCGGTGGTGGTCGGGGTGGACGGTTCACCGGCCTCGGAGAAGGCGTTGGCGATCGCCTTCGAGGAGGCCTCGCTGCGCGGGGTGGACCTGTTGGCCGTCCATGCCTGGAGCGACAGCACCGTCTTCGAGTTCCCCGGCACCGACTGGTCGACGCTGCAGGCGATGGGGGAGGAGACCCTCAGTGAGCGGCTGGCCGGCTGGCAGGAGCGCTATCCCGACGTCCTGGTGCGCCGCACCGTGGTGGCCGACCGCCCCGCCCGCCAGCTGATCGAGCAGGCGGAATCGGCACAGCTGCTGGTAGTCGGCAGCCGCGGCCGTGGCGGGTTCGCCGGGATGCTGCTCGGCTCGGTGAGCACCGCTGTGGTCAACGCCGCCCGGACGCCGGTGATAGTCGCGCGGTGACGATGTCGGCGTAGCCGGAGGAGGAGCCGCGCAATCGGGCGTCGCGCGGTGACGATGTCGGCGTAGCCGGAGGAGGAGCCGCGCAATCGGGTGTCGCGCGGTAGTTACAGCGGCGCGGTCCAGCGCAGGGCCGTCCCGCCGCCCGCCGTCGCGCCGATCACCAGTTCGCCGCCCACCTCGGCCGCCCGGGCCCGCAGGTTGGCCAGCCCGCTGGGTGTGACATCGGCCGGCATGCCGCAGCCGTCGTCGATCACCTCGACGGTGAGATCGTCCTCGACGCGCACGGTGATGGTGAGCGTGGCCGCGCCCGCATGCCGGACGGCGTTGCTGACGGCCTCGCGCACCACCGCCTCGGCGTGATCGGCCAGCGCGCCGTCGACCACCGACAGCGGCCCGACGAACTGCACGCTGGTGCGCACACCGGCCGCCGAGAACCCGCCGACCGCTTCGGTGATCCGCTGGCGCAGCCGGGTGGCGCCGGCGACTCCGCCGTGCAGATCGAAGATCGTGGTGCGGATGTCGCCGATCACGTTCTGCAACTCGTCGACGGTGTCGGACAGCCGCTGCTGCACATCCGCCGAGCGTGCCCGCCCGATGGTGCCCTGCAGCGACAGACCCACCGCGAACAGCCGCTGGATGACGTGGTCGTGCAGATCCCGGGCGATCCTGTCCCGGTCGGCGATCACGTCGAGTTCGCGCATCTGATGCTGGCTGTTGGCCAGCTGCCAGGCCAGGGTGGCCTGGTCGGCGAAGGCCGCCGCCATCTCGAACTGGTCATCGGTGAACGGCCGGGAGCCGTCGCGGCGCGCGATGACGATCACCCCGGCGACGGTGTCGGTGGTCCGAAGCGGCAGCACCATGGCGGGCCCGGCGGCGTCCATCACCTGCGCCGCGACCGGCTGGTCGGCGATATCCAGGCGCCGGGGTGCCCGGTCCAGGAACGCCGCCCCCACCGCGGTGCCCGACACCGCGATGGTGCCGAGGGACTCCGGCGGGCGTGCCTGGCCGGCGGTTTCGACCACGACGAGGTCTCCCACGGCCCCGCTGTCACGGTCGATGTCATCGGACGGCACGGCGACCACGACCGCGTCGGCCTCGGTGAGTATCAGCGCCCGGTCGGCGATCAGCCGGAGCACCCGCGCCGGCTCGTCGCCGGCGAGAAGTTCGGTGGCGATGTCGCGGGTGGCCTCGATCCAGGACTGCCGGGTGCGGGAGCGCTCGTAGAGCCGCGCGTTGTCGATGGCGATCCCGGCCGCCGCCGCCAGCGCCTCCACCAGAACCTCGTCGTCCGCGCTGAACGGCTGACCGCCCGCCTTCTCGGTCAGGTAGAGGTTGCCGTACACCTCGTCGCGGATCCGCACCGGCACACCGAGGAAGGTGCGCATCGGCGGATGATTGGCCGGAAACCCCACCGAGTCGGGGTGATGGCGGATGTCATCGAGGCGGATCGGTTTGGGGTCGTCGATGAGCACGCCGAGCACGCCGCGGCCGCCCGGCGGGGGGCCGACCAGCGCGCGGGTCTTCTCGTCGAATCCCTCGGTGATGAACTCGATCAGCTCGTTTTCGTCACCGCGCACCCCCAGCGCGCCGTACCGGGCGTCCACCAGTTCGGTGGCGGTGTGCACGATGGTCTGCAGTGTGGTGTCGAGGTCGAGACCGGAGGTGACGGTCAACATGGCCTCGAGGAGTCCGTCGATGCGGTCGCGTCCGGTGACGATCTGCTCGACACGGTCCTGAACCTCGCCGAGAAGCTCACGCAGTCGCAGCTGACCCAGGGTGTCGCGCACCGGGTGGGTGCCCTCGCGTGCCGGCCGCGAGTCGGGCTGATCGGCCACAGCAGTTATCGTGCCAGATCTACTCGGGACGCTGCTGCTGGCCGAGTTTGGAGACGAAGACCGCCGCCTGGGTGCGGCGCTCCATGCCCAGTTTGGCCAGCAGCCGCGACACGTAGTTCTTCACGGTCTTCTCGGCCAGGAACATCCGCGCGGCGATCTGTTTGTTGGTCAGACCCTCGCCGAGCAGGCCGAGCAGTACCCGCTCCTGCTCGGTGAGCCCGGACAGCGGGTCGGCACGCTCCGCCGCGCCGCGCAGCTTGGCCATCAGCGCGGCGGCCGCCCTGTTGTCCAGCAGCGAGCGCCCTGCCCCGACGTCCTTGATGGCTTTGGCCAGTTCCATACCCTTGATGTCCTTGACCACGTACCCGCTGGCGCCGGCCAGGATCGCATCGAGCATCGCCTCATCGGAGGTGAACGACGTCAGCATCAGGCAGCGCAGGTCGGGCATCGTGGAGAGCAGGTCGCGGCACAGTTCGATGCCGTTGCCATCGGGCAGTCGCACGTCGAGCACCGCGACGTCGGGCCGCAGCGCCGGGATGTGTGCCATGGCCGCGGCCACCGAACCCGCTTCGCCGATGACCTCCAGATCCGGGTCGGTGCTCAGGAGGTCGATCAGACCCCGCCGGACCACCTCGTGATCATCGACCAGGAACACCGTGACGGGCGAGGGCATGATTCACCATAGCCGCGGTCCAGTCGGTTGGTGGGCGTCCTAGAGCAGCCGCTGCGGGTCGACCACCAGAACCGAGCAGTCGGTGTCGTGCAGGGTGGCCAGACCGGTCGGTCCGAACAACTCGCCGACCCCGGTGGCATTGCGTGCCCCCACCACCACCAGCTGGATGTCGGCGACGTGCTCGGCGACGTATCCCAGCGCGGGTCCGTGCACGGCGACCGGCGCCACGTCGAGGTCCGGGTAGCGGTGTCGCCACTGCGAGAGGCGGCGGTCCAGCTGGGCGCCGAGCATGCGGTTGCCGTCGGCTACCGCGGTCCCGTCGCGGGAGTCGCTGGAGCGGGACTGCCACGCGCCCAGCACCCGCAACGGGGCCGATCGCAGCCGGGCCTGGGCCACCCCGCACTGCAGCACCGTCGCGGCCCCCGGGGTGTCGTCCAGCTCGACCACCACCCACCCCGCGGGCCGGCCGCTGCCACGCACCACCGCGACGGGGCAGTGCGCCGAGCCCACCAGTGCGACGGACGTCGACCCGACCCGGTGGTGCCCCGCCGTCGATCCGACGCGATGCGCGAAGTGCCGCAGACCGAGCGCCCCGACACAGATCATCGCCGCCGTCCGTGACGCCTCCAGCAGCACGAGTGTCGGGGCCCCGGTCACCACTTCGGTCTGTACCCGGACCGGCCGGCCGTCGGCGCGCACCGCCGCCGCTGCCGCCTGGACCGCCGAGCGAGCCTCGCTGGGATCGCTGCCGGAGTCCGCGTCCCGCTCGGGGACGGCCACCAGTCGCAGCGGGATATCCCGGCTGATCGCCTCGTCGATGGCCCACATCGCCGCGCGCGATGCGGCGGGTGACCCGTCGACACCCACCACGATCGCCGGCCCGGTGTTCATCGCCGGGGCCGTCACGGCCGCCCCGCTGGGACGTCGATGTCATCGGGTGCCTGCGTCTGTGCGAACAGCCGCTCGGTGTCCTCGCGGGTGCACGGGGCGGTGCCCGGTGTCAGCAGCGTTGCGGCCCCTGCTGCCACACCCAGCCGGACCGCCTCGGCCAGCGGCCAGCCGCGGGTCAGCCCCACGGCCACGCCGGCCACCATCGCATCGCCGGCGCCCACCCCGCTGCCCGGCGGCATCGGCACGGGGGCGAAGCGCCGGCCACCGTCGCGGGAGACCAGCATGGCGCCGGCGGCGCCGAGGGAGACCAGCACGTAGCGGGCGGCTCCCCGCGCGATCACCTCGTGGGCGGCGGCCAATTGCTCTGTCTCGGTGGCTAATTCACGACCAACGCACTCCTGCAATTCCCGCAGGCTCGGCTTGAGCAGAAACACCCCGGAGTTGACGTGCCGCAGCCCGCCGCCGGAGGTGTCCAGCAGGAAGATCGCGCCGATCTCGTCGCAGACTTCTGCCACCTGCTGGTAGAAACCTTCCGGCACACCCGGGGGCAGGCTGCCGCTGGCCACCACGATCGCCGCGGTCGCCGCCGCGCGCCGGATCTGTAGCAGGCACTCGGCCTGCTCGGCCACCGTCAGTGCCGGCCCGGGCAACACGAACCGGTACTGCTCGGCGGTGCTGCGCTCGTTGACGGTGATGCTCTCCCGCGTCGAACCGCCGATCGGCACCCGCCGGACCGGCAGACCTTCGGCCACCAGCAGGTTGTTGACCAGCTCCCCGGCCGGCCCGCCCGCCGGGAACACCGCGGTGGCCTGCGCACCCAGCACCGCCGCGACGTGGGCGACGTTGATGCCGCCGCCGCCGGGGTCGTACCGCGCCGCCGCGCACCGCAGTTTGTCGGTCGGATGAACCACGTCGGTGCTCGTCGTGATGTCCAGGGCGGGGTTCATGCAGAGCGTGACGATCCGGTGGCCGGTGACCGCCGGTGAGTTCATCTCGCTGCGATCCACACTCGACACTCCTACAAACCGCTCGGAAAGGTCTCCGGGTTCTGCCCGGCGATCCAGACGCTGGTGGGTTCCAGCGGCTCCAGCGCGCGCGTGGAGTCGATATGGATCATCGCATCGAATTGATCCGACGGCCGTACGTGGAAGTAATGGCTCTGGCGCTCGGTCTGCGGCAGGTAGATCACCCCGATGGCGCGGGCCAGTCGCACCACCTCGAGGGCGCGGGCGGCGGGGGAGCCGTCATGCATCGCGAGGAAGAACTCCGGCAGCCGGGTTTCGTGGAGCAGTTCCTCGATGCTGCCGGGCAGTGCCGGCCGCACGGTCTTGCGTTCGGCGATGCCGCCCCATTCGCCGGCGGCCGTGACGGTGCCGCTGTGGGTGGAGAAGCCGATCAGCCGGCAGTCGTCGCCGTAGGTCTCGCGGGCGAGTTGGCCGATGGTGATCTGCCCGTCCGCGGACACCTCGGTGGCCCGGGCGTCGCCGACATGGGAGTTGTGCGCCCACACGACCACCCGTGCGGGGTCGGCTCCGCGGTCGAGGTGGGTGAGGAGTGCGCCCAGTGTCTGCGCCATGTGTTTGTCGCGCATGTTCCACGACGTCACTCGGCCGCTGAACATCCCGCGGTAGTACTCCTCGGCATTGCGCACCGTCACCGCGTTCTGCTGGGCGTAGAACAGTTCGTCCTCGGCCGGCACCCCGTCATGGCGCAGATAGCCCACGGCGTCGCGCTGCATCTCGATGAGTTGCTCGACCGCTTGGAGTTCGCAGCTGGGTCCGGCGCCGAACGCCGCGGCGTACCCGTAGGCCTGTCCGTCGTCGCCGGCCGAATGGTCGAAGCAGGCATACCGCGCCCGCGCCCTGGCGGCGGCTGCCGGATCGACGGTGTCCAGGTACCCGACCACCTCCTGCATGGAGCGGTGCAGGCTGTACAGATCCAGGCCGTAGAAGCCGGTGGGGCGACGGCCGTCAGCGGCGCACGGGCCGTAGCTCCCGTGGCTAATCAGACCGTTGTGCCAGCGCAGCCAGTCCACGAAGTCGCGCACCACGGTGTTGCGCCACATCCACGCCGGGAAACGCTCGAAGCCGCGCAGCGCCTCCTCGGCGGAGCCGTCGGACCCCTGCCCGCGGACATAGCGGTTCACCCGGTAGGCATCGGGCCAATCCGCCTCTGCGGCAACGCCGGTGAACCCCTTTTCTTCGATCAGCCACTTGGTGATCTCGGCGCGGGCCTCGTAGAACTCGTGGGTGCCGTGCGAGCCCTCGCCGATCAGCACCACCCGCGCGTCACCGATCAGGTCGTCGAGCACCTCGCGGGGCGGCACCCCACCCGGTGCCGCTATCGCGGCGGCGGCCACCGCATCGGCCGGACTGGGTGCCGTGACGGCCCGTTGGCCGGTCGTGGGCGCGGCAAGCAACTCGCGCACCTCGGCGTCGCTGACCTGGCTGAAGTCCCAGAACGATGCGCCCACGGCCAGAAACGGGGTCGGCATCGACGCGCACACCATGTCCTCGACCATCCCGGCGAGCTCCCGGCAGGTGGACTCCGGCGCGGCGGGAACGGCGATGACGATCTCGGCGGGCTCCTGCTCGCGTAGCGCCTGGACTGCCGCCATCATCGACGAGCCGGTCGCCAGCCCGTCGTCGACCAGGATCACCGTCTTGCCGGCTACCTGCAGTGGCGGGCGGTCGCCGCGGTAGGCGGCCTCGCGGCGGATCAGTTCCCGCCCCTCCTTCTCGGCGATCTCGCGCAGTTGCGACGGCGTGATCCGAAGACCGCGCAGCACGTCGTCGTTGACCACCACCCGTCCACCGCTGGCCAGCGCTCCGACGGCGAACTCCTCATGGCCGGGCGCTCCGAGCTTGCGGACGATGAACGCGTCCAACGGCGCGCCCAGCGCGCTGGCCACCTCCCAGGCCACCGGGACGCCGCCGCGGGCCAGCCCAAGCACGATCACATCGGGTTTGCCCCGATACGCATCCAAAAGCGTCGCGAGCACCTGCCCGGCTTCCCGACGGTCGCGGAACACCCGCGGCGGCTGCTGGCGGCGGACACCACCGGCTCGTGTCATGTCGTCATCCCCCAGATGTTCTTTCGGCGGCGTGCGAACTCCTCATTCACATCCATGCCAGCACCGCCCCGGCGCGCTGGCAAGGGTCGCAAGTCACCGCCTCAGCGGTGCAACTGAAAAACCTCGGCCAGCGGCCGGCGGGGGGTCGACGGCGGCGGCCCGGCCGGTGCCGGCGCCTCGCCGACCCGGATCAGTAGCTGCGGCTCGCCGGCGCCGCCGATCAGCTCCCTGATGACGGAGCGGCTGGCGTCGAGTTCGGTCACGTGGCTCAGCGTGCAGGTGGCCAGGCCCGCCATGGTGGCCTCCAGAAGGATGTCGGAGAGCACCTCGCCGCAGCCGAAGGCATCCTGGCGGGTGTCGTCGTAGGTGGACAACACCAGGATCACCGATTGGTCGCGGGTCACCTCGGTGCGGCGATCGAGGTCTCGCGGACCGGGGAACGAACGGGCGACGTCGACGCGCTGGAGCTCCGAGTCCGACGCCAGAGCGCTGTGGGGAATGCCATCGGATCTCTTAAAAGGCCCTGTCCACCAATCCAATTCGGTGTGATACGAGGTGTCGTAGCGGCGGAGCGCCTCGGTCAGCTTGGAGGCCTCGGCAAGCTGTGGCCGGGCGGCGTCGCTCAGAACGTGCAGCGCCGCCTTGGCCGGGTCGACGGTGCTGCGCACGACCGGCTCGATGGCGGCCCAGGCGCCCGGCGGCTCGAACGCAAGCCGGTCGGTGCGGCGGGTGCGGATGGCCTCGGCGCGGGCGCGCTCCCCATCGGTGACGAACTGCGCCCGCCGGAACCGGACGGTGGCCAGATGGTCGAGATCGTTCGGGTTCGGGAACTGCGCCACGACGGCGTGCCAGCCCGCCGCCGAGGCGGCCGCCCGCAGGTGGTCCAGGGCCGCCCCGCAACTGATGGCGGCCTCCCGGCCGGAGTGATCCGTGGCGTGCGGCACCCTGTCCGCGTCGAGGAACAGCCGCAGTTCGCCGTCGCCGGCGACCCAGCGCCACGGCTGGCTGTTATGCACCGACGGCGCACGGCATGCCAGCGCCACCACATCCGCCATCACCGCCGCGTCCATCACCGCGCCCACAGTCCACATCCTCGCTCCGGCTTCAACGATAGGCGCTCGGCGGTGAAGGGGTATTTGTACTCTCGGTTGATGGGGCCCTGCCGGGCAGGATCGGGCCGGTGCGGTGGCGGAGGGGAGGCACATGAGCACACTGGATCCCCGCGTCGCCGAGACGCACACCGGTCTGGTGGTGCTGGCGGGCGAGTTGGCCTACAAGATCAAGAAGCCCGTCGTCACCGACTTTCTCGATTTCTCCGGCGTCGCGCAGCGAGAGCGTGCCTGCGCCCACGAGGTCGCCCTCAACCGTCGCCTGGCCCCCGACACCTACCTCGGGGTGGCCCATTTCGACGCCCCCGGCGCCGCGGCCCCCGAACCGGTGATCGTCATGCGGCGCCATCCCGACGAGTGCCGGCTGGCCACCCTGGTGCGTGGCGGAGCGGACGTCACCGAACAGCTGAACGCGATCGCCGCGGTACTGGCGCGTTTCCACGCCGGCGCCGAGCGGGGGCCGGCCGTCGACGCGCAGGCTCGAGTGGATGCGGTGGCCGCCCGCTGGTCGGAGAACCTCGACGAGTTGGCCGCCTACGCGGCCGCCGGCACCGGTGGGCTCGACCCGCACACCGTCGCGGACACCCGCCGACTCGCCGACGACTTCGTCGCGGGCCGCGCCGTGCTGTTCGCCCGGCGCATCAGCGACCGGCGCATCGTCGACGGTCACGCGGACCTGTTGGCCGACGACATCTTCTGCCTGCCGGACGGTCCGGTGCTGCTGGACTGCCTGGAGTTCGACGATCGGCTTCGCTACGTCGACGTCGTCGACGATGCCGCCTTCCTGGCGATGGATCTGGAGTTCGGAGGCCGCGAGGATCTCGCGGAGCAGTTCATGGTGCGCTATCTGCACCTCACCGGCGATGACGCGCCGGCATCGCTGCGGCACTTCTACACGGCCTACCGTGCCGTGGTGCGGGCCAAGGTGGACTGCGTGCGCGTCACCCAGGGCAACCCGGGGGCGGGCGACGACGCCCGACGTCACCTCGACATCGCCCTGGCGCATCTGCGGCGCGGCGCGGTGGCGCTGATCATGGTCGGCGGAGGTCCCGGCAGCGGTAAGACGACTCTGGCCCGCGCGCTCGCCGAACACCTTGGTGCGCTGGTCGTCTCGACAGATGACGTCCGCGCGGAGATGGTCGGTCGCCACGAGATCAGCGGTGAGCCGGGCGTCCCGGGGGAGGGCCTGTACAGCCCGGACAACGTCGACGCCGTCTACGGTGCCGTGCTGCGGCGCGCGCACCTGGCGCTGTGCGAGGGCCGCACGGTGATCCTCGACGGGACCTGGGCGGACGAGCGCAACCGCGCCCGTGCCCGCGAGATGGCCGTCGGTTCGTCGGCGGCGATGACCGAAATCGCCTGTGCCGCAACGCTGGAAACCGCGGTGAACAGGATCCGAACCAGGACCGCAACCACGTCACAGGTGACACCGGAGATCGCCACCGCGTTGGCCGAGCGCGGTGACACCGGGGTCTGGGCGGGCGCACACCGGATCGACACCACCCGAGAACTATCCGAGTCCGTCGCCGCGGCGCTGGACATCTGCCACACCCGAGAATCTTAAGGAGAACGCCCGTGCGATACGTCGAGGACATTGCGAACCTGGGGATGCCCGACGCCGATGAGGCCGGCGGTAAGGGCGCCAATATGGGCGAGATGGTGAAGGCGGGACTGCCGGTGCCGCCGGGTTTCGTGGTGCTGCGTGACAGCTATCTGGAGTCGATCCGCTCCGGTGGGGTGGCCGACGAACTCAACGCCGCCCACCGCGAAGCCATGCTGCACACCCTCGACGGGGATTCCTTCGACCAGATGTGCGCAGGGATGAAGACCCTGGTGCTCAAGGCCGGGATGCCCGAGGCGGTCAGGGAGCGCATCCTGGTGGCCTATCGCGCGATGGGCCCGGATTGCTATGTGGCCGTTCGGTCCTCGGCCACCGGTGAGGACGGCGCCGACGCCTCCTTCGCGGGGATGAATGAGACCTACACCAACGTGCGCGGCGAAGCGGACCTGATCGACGCGGTGGGTAACTGCTGGGCGTCACTGTTCGGGCCGCGGGTGGTGTCCTACCGGGCCAGCCGCGGCTTCAGCGCCGATCCGGCGATGGCGGTGGTGGTACAGCTGATGATCGCCTCCGAGCGCTCCGGTGTGGCGTTCACCGCGGACCCGACCACCGACGCCACCGACCGCGTGGTCGTCGAGGGTGCGTTCGGCCAGGGTGAGGTGGTGGTGTCCGGGTCGGTCGAGCCCGACAACTACGTGGTGGCCAAGAAGACCGGCGAGATCCTGTCCCGCCACAACGGGTACAAGTCCTTCAAGATCATCCGCGGCGCCGACGGCAGGGATCAGCGCATCGAACTCGACGATGCGCAGGCCCAAGCGCAGGTGCTCACCGACGACGAGGTGCGTGAGATCGCCCGCATCGCCGTCCGCAGTGAGGAGCACGCCGGTTGCCCGCAGGACACCGAGTGGGCGATCGCCGGCGGGGTGACCTACATCGTGCAGACCCGGCCGATCACCACCTTGAATCGGGCCGGCAAGCCCGCCGCTGAGAAACACGACGTGCTGATCCAGGGCCTGCCCGCCGTCCCCGGTGCGGCCTCCGGGGTGGTGCGGGTACTCGGTGACGTCAGCGAGGGATCCCGGCTGCAGGACGGCGAGGTGCTGGTGGCCAAGATGACCAACCCGGACTGGCTGCCCACCATGCGCCGGGCGTCGGCTCTGGTGACCGACACCGGCGGGATGACGTGCCACGCCGCGATCGTCGCCCGCGAACTGAAGGTGCCCTGCATCGTCGGCGCCCGCACCGCCACCACCGATCTCAAAGACGGCATGGTGGTCACCGTCGACGGAACCCACGGTCGGGTGCTGGCCGGCCAGGTGGCTGTGGGCGGGGCCAAGACCGCACCGGCCGGGCCGGTGGTGGCTGCCGCACCCGCCGAGGTCACCGGAACGAAGATCTACGTCAACATCCTGCTCGCCGACACCGCCGAGGACGTCGCCACCACCGATGTCGACGGTGTGGGCCTGCTGCGCGCGGAGACCATGCTCACCGACGCGCTGAGTAACCGCCACCCCCGCGCGATGATCGCCGCGGGAGAGCAGAATGCGTTGGTGGACAAGCTGTCCGAGGCGGTCGGCCGGGTCGCGTCCGCGTTCGCGCCGCGGCCGGTGGTGTACCGGGCGAGCGATTTCCGCACCAATGAGTTCCGGGCACTGCAGGGCGGCGACGCCTTCGAGCCCGAAGAGCACAACCCTATGATCGGCTACCGCGGCTGCTACCGGTACGTGGACAACCCGGACCTGTTCAACCTGGAATTGCAGGCACTGGCGCGGGTTCGTGAGCAGAACCCCAACCTGCACCTGATGATTCCGTTCGTCCGTACCCGCTGGGAACTGGAACGGTGCCTGGAGTTGGTGGACGCCAGTCCGCTGGGCCGCCAGCGCGGCCTGCACCGGTGGGTGATGGCCGAGGTGCCCTCGGTGGTGTACTGGCTGCCCGAGTACGTCGGACTCGGTGTCGACGGGGTGTCCATCGGCAGCAATGACCTCACCCAGCTCGTACTCGGGGTAGACCGCGACTCCGACCAGTGCGCCGAGTTGTACGACGAGTCCGACGCGGCCGTGCTCGATGCCATCGGGCAGATCATCAGCACCGCCCGCCGCCTCGGCATCACCTCCTCGCTGTGCGGCCAGGCGCCCTCGATCCGAACCGATTTCGCCGAACATCTGGTCCGGATGGGCATCACCTCGATCTCCGTCACACCCGACGCCGTGCAGCGGACCCGGCGCAACGTCGCCGCCGCCGAACGGCGTCTGCTGCTCGAGGCGGCCCGGGGTCACTGACCTAGGGTGTGGCGCATGCGTGTGTCGCGCCACGACGCACGCACGCGAAACGGGTATGGGAATTGCACACTGCCGCAGGCGGTCCGGTGGGCGCGCCGATCTACGTCTCGATCGACGACAACCCCACGCTCGAGCGGTACAGGCAGCAGGTGGCGCCGTATCTGCGCGCGTGGGAGTCGGTGATCGGCCACCAACGGGTGGGGATATACGGCAACTCCACAACCATCGACTGGGCCCTGCAGGACGGCCTGGGGTCCTGGTTCTGGCAGCACGACTGGGGAACGCCCCAGGGATACATCCATCCCGAGGCGCACCTGCACCAGTTCGAGATCGACGCCCGCAGTGTGGCCGGGGTCGGCGTGGACCTCAACGATATTCTCAAGCCGCAATTCGGCCAGTGGGATTAAACGCGGTTTAACTTACCGAATAGTAGGGTTTTGCCAGCAAACCTCGTGCGCCGAATTCGGCGGACTCCCATGAACAAATGTGGACTCGATCCGTGCCGAGCGGTGGCGGGACAGGCGTGCGGGCGTGATCCGTGGCATGGTAACGATCCAATAACAATCATGCGTTGATCAGCACTGTTGTGGCTACTCAACCGTAACCATGCGCACGCAGGGTCTTTGACCGGGCCCGCCGTCCGGGCCGTCGGGCGCGCTGTTATCAACAATCGTGTTACCCGTGCGTAGAACTCGTCAGTAACCATTCGGCGGCGAGAAACAGCGGACGTTCTTATGGGACTCTTAGCGCGTCGCGGCTATTGCGCCGCAGTTCGACGAGGTCTTTCGAAGAAGTCGAGGAGAACGAACACACGTGACGATCCACGAATCCACCCGCCTGGGTGATGAGGACACGCTCAGCTCGCATGCCCTCGTGGACCGTCTCAACGCCGGCGAACCCTATGCCATCGCCTTCGGCGGCCAGGGCAACAGCTCCTGGCTGGCCGCGCTCGAGGAACTGGTCACGACCGCCGGCATCGAATCCGAACTGTCCCGCGTCGTGGCCGAGGCCGACCTGCTGCTCGAGCCGGTGGCCGATGAGCTTGTGGTGGTCCGCCCGATCGGTTTCCGCCCGCTGCCCTGGGTTCGGTCCCTCGCGGCCGGTGAGCAGGTGCCGTCGGCAACGCATCTGACCTCGGCGGCGGTGTCGGTGCCCGGCGTCTTCCTGGCCCAGGCCGCGGCCGTGCGCGCGCTGCGCCGCCAGGGTCTCGACTTCGCCGGCGCACCGCCGGTGGCGCTGGCCGGTCACTCCCAGGGCGTGCTGGGCGTCGAGGCGTTCAGCGCCGCCGGCGCCGCCGACGTCGAACTGCTGGCGCTCGCGCAGTTGATCGGCGCGGCCGGAACCCTGGTCGCCCGCCGGCGCGGGATCACCGCATCAGGTGACCGCCCGCCGATGGTGGCCGTCACCAACGCCGCCCCGGAGCGCATCGCCGAACTGCTCGCCGAGTTCGCAACCGACGTGCGCACGGTCGCTCCGCCGGTGCTGTCGATCCGCAACGGCCGCCGTTCGGTGGTCATCACCGGCACACCCGAGCAACTGTCCCGCTTCGAGTTGTACTGCACGCAGATCTCCGAGAAGGAGGCCGCCGAGCGCAAGAACAAACTGCGCGGCGGATCGGTGTTCGCCCCGCTGTTCGATCCGGTGGCCGTCGAGGTCGGCTTCCATACCCCGCGGCTGTCCGACGCCGTCGATCTCGTCGCGCAGTGGGCGCAGCGGGTGGGAATCGACACGCAAGCGGCCCGCGCCCTCGCCGAGGCGATCCTCATCGAGCAGGTGGACTGGGTTGAGGCGGTTACCGAGTTGCACGACGCCGGCGCCCGCTGGATCCTCGATCTGGGTCCCGGAGACATCCTCACCCGTCTCACGGCGCCGGTGATCCGCGGTCTCGGTGTGGGAATCGTGCCGGCCGCCACCCGCGGCGGTCAACGCAACCTGTTCACCGTCGGCGCGGCTCCCGAGGTCAGCCGGCCGTGGTCGAGCTACGCACCGAAGGTGATCTCCCTGCCCGACGGGTCGGTGAAGGTCTCCACCAAGTTCACCCGCCTGACCGGCCGTTCACCGATCCTGCTGGCCGGGATGACGCCGACCACAGTCGACGCCGCGATCGTCGCCGCGGCTACCAACGCCGGCCACTGGGCGGAACTGGCCGGTGGCGGTCAGGTCACCGAGGAGATCTTCACCCGGCGCATCGCCGAACTCACCACCCTGCTCGAACCGGGCCGGGCGGCGCAGTTCAACGCGCTGTTCCTCGACCCCTACCTGTGGAAGTTGCAGGTGGGCGGAAAGCGATTGTTGCAGAAGGCCCGTGCGTCCGGGGCGCCGATCGACGGCCTCGTCATCAGCGCCGGCATCCCCGAACTCGAGGAAGCCGTCGACCTCATCAACGAACTCAGAAGCGTTGGCATCGCGCACATCTGCTTCAAACCGGGGACCGTGGAGCAGATCCGCTCGGTCATCCGGATCGCCGCGGAGGTGCCCACCACACCGGTCATCGCCCACATCGAGGGCGGCCGCGCCGGTGGCCATCACTCCTGGGAGGACCTCGACGACCTGCTGCTGGCCACGTACTCCGAATTGCGGGCGCGGTCCAACATCACGGTGTGTGTCGGCGGCGGAGTCGGCACTCCGCAGCAGGCCGCGGAGTACCTGACCGGCCGATGGTCACGCGAGCACGGCTTCCCGCTGATGCCGGTTGACGGCATCCTGGTCGGCACGGCGGCGATGGCCTGCCTGGAGGCCACCACCTCGGCGTCGGTAAAGCAGCTTCTGGTTGACACCGCGGGTACCGAGACGTGGGTGGGAGCCGGAAAGGCGCAGGGCGGCATGGCTTCCGGGCGTAGCCAGCTCGGCGCGGACATCCATGAGATTGACAACTCCGCCTCCCGCTGCGGCCGGTTGCTCGATGAGGTCGCCGGCGATGCCGCCGCCGTGGCAACGCGACGCGACGAGATCATCGCCGCGATGGCGCCGACCGCCAAGCCCTACTTCGGCGACGTCGCCGAGATGACCTACCTGCAGTGGCTGCGCCGCTACGTCGAGTTGGCGATCGGCGACGG
>JBFYOQ010000216.1:0-9410 GCA_041303735.1 Mycobacterium sp. | reverse complement strand
GCGGGTTCCCCGCCGCCTTCTCCGACGCCGCGGCGTCGGCGGCACTGCGGGGTGTGGTCGTGATCGCGTCGGTGGATCGCGGACGCGACCCGGTCGCGTCGTTGGATAATGGCCGCGACCTCGTCGCCTCGCTGGTCGGCATCGCCCGCGAACTGCCGAATGCCGACGGCGAACCGCCGCGCCTCTACGTGATCACCCGCGGCGCACTCGATGTCACGCCGGCTGACACCGTCAATCTCGACCAGGGCGGGGTTACCGGCCTGCTGCGCGTCATCGGCGCCGAACACCCCCCACTGAAGCCCACCCAGATCGACATCGACGCCCACACCGACGGCACAGCGGTGGCAGCGGAGTTGCTCAGCGGATCCGATGAGGACTCCACAGCGTGGCGCAACGGTTCCTGGTACACCGCCCGGCTGCGCAGAAGTCCGTTGCAGCCCGATGAGCGGCGCACCGCAACGGTCGATCCCGAACGCGACGGCATGCGGTTGACCATCCGCACCCCGGGCGATCTGGAGACCCTCGAGTTCGTCACCGCCGAGCGCCGGCCGCCGCAGGCGGGTCAGATCGAAGTGGCAGTCGAGGCCTCCAGCGTCAATTTCGCCGACGTACTGCTCTCCTTCGGAAAGTACTTCTCCGCCGACGGGCCGCGCCCGGGACTCGGCGTTGACTTCGCCGGAGTGGTGACCGCGGCCGGACCCGGCGTCACCGATCTCAAGGTCGGTGACAGGGTCGGTGTCATCGCCGACGCGATAGGCTGGAGCACGTTCGTCACCTGCGATGCGCGACTGGCCGCGCCACTGCCGGAGTCCCTGACCGCCGTGGCGGCGGCGGCGGTATCCACCGCATATGCCACCGCCTGGTACAGCCTGCACGACCTGGCTCGGATCCAAGCGGGTGACCGCGTGCTGATCCATTCCGCGACCGGTGGCGTCGGGCAAGCGGCGATCGCCATCGCACGCAATGCCGGAGCGGAGATCTTCGCCACCGCCGGCAGTCACGATCGGCGTGAGCTTCTGCGCGCGATGGGTATTGAACACGTATACGACTCGCGGACAACGGATTTCGCTCAAGCGATCCGAGGAGATACCGACGGTTACGGTGTCGACATCGTTCTCAACTCGCTGACCGGTGCGGCGCAGTGGGCTGGGCTCGATCTGCTGGCCTTCGATGGCCGCTTCGTGGAGATCGGCAAACGCGACGTCTACGAACACACCCGCGTTGATCTCTATCCGTTCCGCAAGAATCTCGCATTCTTCTACGCCGATCTGTTGTTGATGAGCGCCCAAGTGCCGAACAAGATCGGCGACCTACTGCGAACGGTCTTTGGACTGGTGGCCGACGGCACGTTGCCCACGCCCGAGCATTCCGTGAGGCCGTTGAACGAAGCTGCCACGGCTATCCGTGAGATGAGTGCCGCGCAGCACACCGGGAAGCTGATCCTCACCATCCCCCACGAGGTGCAGACCGGTGTGGTCGTACCGCCGACGCAGGCAGCGGTTTTCCGCAAAGACGGCTCCTACATCGTGACCGGCGGAGTGGGCGGACTGGGATTGTTCCTGGCAGCCGCAATGGCTTCGGCCGGCTGCGGCCGGATCATCCTGACCTCCCGTTCCGAGCCGAACCCGCAGTCACAGAAAACAATTGACCGGTTACGCGCCAACGGTGCCGATGTCATTGTCGAGTGCGGCAACATCGCCGAGCAGGGGACCGCGGGTCGGCTGGTGTCTGCCGCCACCGCCACCGGCCTGCCGCTACGGGGTGTGCTCCACGCCGCCGCCGTCGTCGACGACGCGACGCTGAGCAACATCACCGACGATCTGATTGACCGCGACTGGGCGCCGAAGGTGCACGGCGCCTGGCATCTGCACAACGCCGCGGCCGGGCAGCCGCTGGACTGGTTCTGCAGCTTCTCCTCTGTCGCGGCCCTGTTCGGTTCGCCCGGCCAGGGTGCCTATGCCGCAGCCAACAGTTGGCTGGACGCGTTCACCTCGTGGCGGCGCGCCCAGGGCCTGCCCGCCAACGCGATCGCCTGGGGCGCATGGGATCAGATCGGCCGCGGCGCCGGCCTCGCGCAGCGTGGTGACACCGCGATGATCACCCCCCAGGAGGGCGCGCACGCGTTCCGCGCGCTGCTGCGCTATGACCGCGGTTACTCGGCCTACCTGCCGCTGTCCGGTGCTCCCTGGCTCACGGCTCTGGCGGCGAGAAGCCCCGTCGCCGAGGATTTCCGTTCGGCCGGGGCGGGTGACGAGGCAGGCAGCGCCGCCATCCTCGCCGAGCTCCACGAGCTCGCACCACAGGAGTGGGCAGACCGGTTGCGCAGACTCGTCACCGATCAGGTGGGCCTCATCCTGCGTCGGGCGATCGACCCCGATCGCCCGTTCGCCGAACATGGACTGGACTCGCTGGGCAACTTGGAACTGCGCACCCACATCGAGAGCCAGACCGGTGTGCGTGTGACGGCCAAGACCATCGTGACCTTCAACACCGCACGCGCACTGGCGGGGCACCTGACCGAAGCCCTGTCCGGGGACCGGGAGAGCTAGCGATGGGCTGGAGAGATTCAGCCCTCCACCAGATATCCCGACACCGCGAGCATCAGCCGCGTCGGCACGAACCGGGTGAGCCCGCGCCAGACGACGGCATTGACAGCACCGTCGACGAAGCTGGGTTTGCCACCGGACAGCGCGCGCATCGTGTTGTCGACGACCTGCTTGGGTGTGCGGGTCATTCGCAACGTGTCCGACTTCTTCGCGGCGATGACCGCAGCCTCACCCGCCGATTCGAAGAACCCGGTGTCCGTCATTCCGGGACACACCGCCAGGACACGGACGCCGTGCCGGCGTTCCTCTTTCCACAGCGCCTCGGTGAACGACAATACGAAGGCCTTCGAGGCGCCGTACACCGCCATCTTCGGTAGCGCCAGGAACGCCGATGTGGACGCCACGTTGACGATGGTCCCGGCTCCCCTGGCGCGCATCTGGGGTAGGTAGCGGGCTGTCGTGCCGACCAGCGTCCGACAGTTCAGTTCGACTTCGCGCTCCAGGCGCACCGGGTCGGTGTCTGCGACGTCACCGTGCGTACCGGCGCCGGCATTATTGACCAGCACCGTGATCTCCAAGCCCAGGCGGAGAGTCTGCTCCCAGAGGTCTCCGGCGGCGTTCGGGTCCGAGAGGTCCATGGCGATCACGGTGACGTCCACGCCGTGTGCCGCTCGCAGCCCCGTGGCCAGGGCGTCGAGTTTGTCCGCGCTGCGGGCGACCAGAACGAGGTCGTCGCCGCGCGCGGCGAACTGCCGCGCGAACTCGGCGCCGATCCCACTCGAGGCGCCGGTTATCAACGTCACCATGCTGCTATCCAAGCAGGCCGCAGTGTTGTCGCCCTCACCCCCGCACACGTAGCATCGAAGCGTGCGAGGTCCGCAGCGGCTCACCGGCCTCGACGCCAGCTTCCTCTACCTCGAGACCGACAATCAGCCCGTGCAGGTCTTCGCCGTGCTGGAACTGGACACCTCCACGATTCCCGGCGGATACGACTACGAGCGCTTTCGCGACGAATTGCGAGTACGGATGCGCGGTGTCCCGGCGTTTCAGGAGAAATTGTCCGACAACACCTTTGACCTCGACCACCCCGCCTGGATCCTCGACACCGACTTCGACATCGATCGCCATGTGCACCGGATCGGGGTGCGGGCACCCGGCGGCGCCGCCGAACTGGCGGAGGTATGCGGGCCGCTCAGCAGCCTGCCGGTCGATCGGGGCGGGCCGCTGTGGGAGATGTGGGTCATCGAGGGCGCCGAGGGCCCACTCGACGGCGATCGGCTCTACGTCCTGCTCAAGATGCACCACGCAGCAGCCGACGGCGTCACGTACGCGGAGTTCTTTTCGCAGCTGTGCGGCGACCGGCCCGACCCGCCGCCGCCACTTCCGGTCCACCCGGCCGAGGCGGGCACCGAACTGCAGATGGCGATGACGGGCCTGAGCGCCTTCCTGCTGCGGCCGCTTCGCCTGCTCTCCACGGTGATACCCGGCACCGTCGGTGCGGTGCGCGACATCATCAGCCGCACAAGGGCCGGCCGTGCGATGGCCGCCCCGTTCTCCGCTCCCCGGACATCACTGAACCGCCACTTCACCACCCGCCGCAGCGTCGCCTTCGCCCAACTCGATCTCGATGAGGTCAAAAGGGTGAAGAACCACTTCCGCGTCACCGTCAATGATGTGGTGATGGCATTGGCATCCGGTGTGGTGCGCCAGTTCCTGCTCGAGCGCGGCGAGTTGCCCGCCTCATCTCTGGTCGCACTCGTGCCGGCGTCGGTCCATGAACACACGGATCGGCCCGCCCGCAACAAGGTCTCCGGAATGTTCACCAGACTTCAGACCCAGATCGCCGACCCGGTGGAACGGTTGATGGCGCTGGCAGAGGCGAACACCATCGCCAAGGAGCAGTCATCGGCGATCAGTGCGACGCTGCTGCAGGACTGGTTCGAGATCTTCGGTTCTGTCGCCATGGGTGTCGCCAAACGTGTTTATGGATTCATCACGCGATTCCGCCCGATGTACAACGTCATCGTGTCCAACGTGCCGGGTCCGCGCGCGGCGGCGTACTTTCTGGGGGCCCAGGTCACGGCGGGGTATCCCTTCGGTCCGGTTCTCCTCGGCGCGGGACTCAACATCACGGTCTGGACGGTCAACGGCACGCTGTACTTCGGATTGATCGCACCCCCGGAGTTGGTGCCGGATCTGTCGGGGATGGCCGACGGCCTGTCGGCGATCCTGGGAGAGCTTGTCGCCGAGATCGGCTGAGGGCGAGGACTTCTTCTACTCGGTAACCCATCCGTGCTGCGCTGGGATGGCCGCCAGTATCTCGTGGATCGCATCCACGTAGCGATCGCGCTCGGGACCGTGGCTGTGATAGGTGATGACCAACTGTCCGTCGTAGGTTCCCACGGAGTACATGTCGATGCCCGCGGCCGTCGACGCAAACAGCACTTCCACGTCGTACTGCTCGACCGTGAGACCGGGCGGGGTGCGCACCGGCGGCATCTCTCCGGCATCCGTGGTCATCACGACATCGGGAAGACCCGGCGGGTTCCCCTCGTACTGCTCGCCGAAGTGCAGGAATGACTGCGCGATCACGCCCTCGGCCAGATCCGAGCGAAACGCCTCGACGATGTCGCGGGCCAGGTCGATGACATCGGTCTTCGCATGAATCTCCGCCAGGTACATCGCCATTCCCAACGGGTTGGTGGCCTGGGTCGCACCCACCGGCGGATTGAGGAAGAAACGTAGATCAACGGGATAGATATAGGGGATGGGTAGGTGCGGGGTCTCCCGTATCGTCCACTCCGCCATCAGGATTGCGGCAGCAACGAGGGCGTTGAGACTGATCCTGCGGTCGGCGCAGATATCGATGAGGGCTTGGCTCTCCTGGCGGGTGAGGCGGCAGATGGCAGACGGGACGCGGACGGACTGCGGGCCGACGCGCCCGGCGTTGCGCCTCGAGGGGGGAAGGTCGTAGGCGAACATCGCCGGCAGGAATCGCTCCAAACCGAACCGCTGAAGTTTGACGATGCCGCGTTCGGACAGCACCGTCTCCAGCGACTCGGGGATGGGTTCGGGCTTGACCGCACCGCTACCGGTGCCGGTGACGATGTCGGTGTAACAACCGAACAGCTCCTCCAATAACGCGAACTGATGGCTCGCGTCCGCAAGGGCGTGGTGGGTGAAGAGGGTGAGTTCGGACCGGTCCTGTCCCACCCGCAGCAGAAGATTCACCAGCGCCTCGGACTGATTCGGCAGCCGCTCAGCGGGCGGGTGATCGATCTTCTCGAGCCACATACCGGGATGCTCGTAGTCGTCGACCATGATCTGGTGTCTGCCGTCGCTGTCGCGCTCGAGGTGCCCGGCGTGCGCGGGATGTGCCCGCATCAGCGTGTCGAACGCCTCCGACATCGCGGCGACGTCCACCGGCCCGCGCAGCGTGACCGTGAAGCCGATGAAATTCTCCGCCTTCGCGTAGAACTCCTCGCTGATCGATAGGTACCGGATCGGCGTTGAGCCAAACACCTTGGGCCTTCCTTCTCTTTCGTCGGGGGATCTCAGCGGCTGGTGCTCGCCCGTTGGTAGCCCACGATGATCGGCACCAGACACACCGCGAACATCGCGATGCACCACACCGCTGTTGCGATCATCGGCGACAACACCGGCCCGCCTACCGCCAGTCCCCGCATCGCATCGGCGGCCGGAGACATCGGTTGGTTGCGGACCACCGACTGAACCCAGTCCGGGTACAGTTCGACCGGCACGAAACCGGTGCAGAAGGTTGCGCCCAGAATGATGACCGGTTGCACCGCCTCCACCATGATGGCTTTCGGCCAGAACAGCGCGGCGGCGGTGACAAGTGATGAGAACGCCAGTCCGAACACCACCGGGATGATCACCCACAGCAATGCGCTACCCACCCCGGAGTGGAAGCGGAAGCCCAGGGCGATGCCGGTGGCCAGTATCACCAGGGTCGTGAAGAGCAGCCGTACCGCTTCAGCACCCAGGCGAGCGAGCAGTCCGGCGGCGCGGTGGATCGGCAGCGACCACAACCGAGCCAGGAATCCATCGAGGCGCTCGGCATTGATGCCGACCATCCCGATCGTCGACCCGGACATCGTGGCCAACAGTGCCACCAGCGGGACGCTGCGGTAGAGGGCGTTCTCCCCCGTGATGGCCGTGATGGAGTCACCGAAGACGACTTCGAGTGTCAGCAGGAATGCCACCGGCAGCAGCACGGCGTGCACCACCGTCATGGGGTTGCGCGCTGATCGGACGAGGAGTCGGCCAGTGAGCACCGCGGTCTGCGACAGCAGAGTGGACAAGGGATTGCGGGCCTCGGACCTGGGCCCGTCGACGAGCGCGACCATCAGAACCTCCGCCGGTAGACCAGCACAGCCCATGGCACCGTTACGGCCACGATGGCGATCACCCAGCCCAGCGCCGGCCAGATCACCGACCAGGTCACCGGAGCCACGGTGGCATCGGTGTCGCCGGCGAGTGACCGCATCGCATAGATGAGCGCTGAGATTGGCTGATTGTCGACAACCGGCTGGATCCAGTCCGGGAACCGATCCAGTGGTTGGACTCCCACCGAGAGAAATCCGAAGATGAGTTGCGGCAGCAGCAGCCATTGCGCGGTGGCCGCCGGGTCGCGCGACTTGGTGCCGAGGGTGTCACCCACCAGAGCCAGTGCCAAGCCGGTGAGCAGCACCAGCACACAGAACAGCAACGCGTTCACCGGGCCGCGATAGAAGCGGAAACCTATGACGTAACCGCACACAAGTGCGACGCCAAGACCGATCAGACAGCGGTAGACGCTGGCCGTGATCCGGGCCGCCAACGGTGTCAGCAATGGGATGGGCAGGGATTGGAAGCGTCGGTTGATGCCCTGTACCGAATCCGAGGCGGCCCGGAAAGCCGTTGAAATAGAAGCAAATGCGATGGCTTGCATGACGATCAGCGGTGTCAGGTACTGGGCGTAACTGCTCATCCCCAGATCCGGGCCATCCATAAGACGGTTCAGCGGGATGTAGAGACTTGCCGTCACAGCGACCGACACCGCGACACCGACGGCGACTTCACCGTTACGCAGCGTGGGAGCGATCAACCGCCTGGTCAGTACCCACCACTGCGCAATCCCAGAAGGGGTCGGCCTGACGGCGGTCACCACGGTCAAGACGCCACCCCGCGGGCTATGCGCTCGGTCACGGCGTCGGAGTTCGCGGTGCCCGTCAGCGAAAGGAATACGTCATCCAGCGACGGTCGGCGCAGTGCGATGTCGGCCAACTCGACATTCGCTGAATGCAACCGCGTCAGTGCGGCGGCCAGGGTGGCCGGCCCTTCAGGGGCGGGCATGCTCACCCGGTCCGATTCCGGTGTGATCGCAGCTCGGCTGCTCTCGGGAAGAAGCGGGCCCAGCGCATCGACTATCGCGTAGACATCAGCCGGATCACTGGGCACGATCTCGCAGACAGTCCCGCCGGTCCGCTTCTTGAGGTCATCGGCAGTGCCCTGAGCCACGATGGTGCCCCGGTCGACGACGATGATCCGGTCACTGAGGCTGTCAGCCTCCTCCAGGTACTGGGTGGTGAGCAGTGTCGCGATTCCGGCGGCCTTGAAGGTGGTGACCAGGTCCCAAATAGCCTGCCGGGAGCGCGGATCCAGACCTGTGGTCGGCTCGTCGAGGAACACGACCTGCGGTCGGACCACCAACCCGCACGCGATGTCGACGCGTCGTCGCATACCGCCCGAGTAGGTGCTGACCCGGCGCTCGGCCGCAGCCTCCAGGTCGAATTCCCCCAGCAGCTCACGAGCCCGTGTCCGGGCGGCCGACTTGGCCAGGCCCTGCAACCGGCCGAACATCACGAGGTTCTCGTAGCCGGTGAGCATGTCGTCGAGTGCCACGTGCTGACCGGTCAGCATGATCGAGCGCCGCACCAGGGCCGGCTGCGTGACGACGTCGTAGCCGGCCACCCGGGCACGGCCACGGCTCGGCTTGGTCAGTGTGGACAGGATCTCCACCGTGGTCGTCTTACCCGCGCCGTTGGGCCCCAGCAGCGCAACCACCTCACCGCGGTCCACCGTGAAGGAGATCTCACGCAACGCATCGACCGAACCGAAGGACTTGCCGATACCCTCCACATCGACACCGACATCGGCACCTGTGCCGGATTCTGGCATCGCTACCTACTCATCGTCGTCGAAAACGCCTGCCGAGAGATCGATGAGCGCCAGCGCCTCGTCCTCGGCCTCGCTGTCATCGGTGTCACCGTCGCCTGTTAGCGCGTTATCGAGCAGTTCTATCAGGGTGAGCGGGAACCGCGCGGCGAGTTCATCGACAGTGACCGCGGGCACCCGCCGACCGTCGTACCACCAGTCCACGTGAAGCACTCCGCCGTGCCGATATGACCGCAATTCCAGCGCATGCCCCAGGCCTGGCACCGTCTCCCGGACGGTGCGCTCGCTGTCGCGGTCGAACTGCACGGCGGCGTCGCTGTCTTGAGTGCCACCGTCCTGCCATTCCGGGATCATCCCCAGGTAGGTCAGGAATACATCCGCACTGCCGGCGGCACCGAGCAGGCGCGCGGTCGGCGCGTGAAGGTACCGCAGTAGTCCGTACCCGATCCCGTGGTGAGGCACGGCCTTCACGATCTGGCTGACCTCGTCGAGCAGTTGCGCGGCGCTGGCACCTGACTCGCCGATGCACGGCAGGGCGATCGGGTAGATGGTGGAGAACCCGCCGATCGTGCGGCGGAAGTCGACCTCCGGACGCAGCACCGCCCGTCCACTGCCGGCAAGGTCGACGGTTGCGACACCTTCACCGACGCTCGCAGCCAGGCACCGTGCCAATGCTGCCAGCAGGAT
>JBFYOQ010000215.1:0-2508 GCA_041303735.1 Mycobacterium sp. | reverse complement strand
GCGGCAACTGTCCAATAGATGAAGCCCAGCCCCGCGGTCACCATCGATGTGGACACCAGCGCGGCGGCATTGCGCAGCAGGAAATCCCGCTTGTGACGGTGCCCGTACTCCGCGCCGCTGGCCATACCCGGCCCCTCAGCTCCCGGGCGCATCCACCGGAACGTGGATGGCATCCGGGTCCTCGAGTATCTGGTGCACCCGGACGATATCCGCTTGGGCGGCGTCGTGAATCGCAAAGCCGATGATGCCCGCCAGCGGGATCATGAGCAGTGCGGTGACCAGCAGGCCCCGCCTGGTCACCCGCACCGTGGCGCGGCGCAGCACCGAAAGCGCCTTCCGCGGAAACACCAGTGCCGGAACGACTATCGCGCAGAGGACGAGAAGCGGGGTGAGCCAGACATGCATCAGAAGCAGGCCGACAGAGCCCAGCGTGACTCCGGCCAACAGCACCGCAGCAGCATCCCCGGGCCCGCACGCGCGCCGCAGTCCCGAGGCCTCCTCGACGATTCGTCTCCAGAAGCGGCTGCGCATTGCCAAGGCGAGTGCCAGCCCGACCATCAGGCCGACAGCCACTTGATCGAGAGGTCGAAACACCGGCTTCGGGCCGATCCAGCCGCTCCGATACTCCGACAGGCCGAGCCCCTTGAGGTCATAGATCGACACCGGGCCGTGCCGATAGACGGTTTTGATGCCGGGCACCTGGTCGAACTTGGCGAGTTGCAGCGGGGTCAGTTGCTGACCCTCGTTGACCTCACCGCTGGCGAAGTAGTAGCCGAACGGTGGCAGGCTGTCGGCCATCCGTCGATCGACGTACAGGTAACGAATCTTCAGGGCGCCGGCCAAGTCAGTCTCTTCCAGACCCCATTGATATGGGGTGTACAACTCGGGCGTCTTCACGCCGTTGACGCCCTCGTAAACGGGCCACATCCCGGCTTCTGCGGAAAGAAGGACTGAACTGACCCGGTCGGCACCGATACGGCTGCCCGGGGGCAGCGACTCGCCGGCCCACTTGACAGCCGCGAGGGTTTCGGAATCCATCGACCGGGAATCCGCCGCCGGCATGTAAGCGCCGGGCAGTCGCGCCCAGGGCGGACCGGCCCCGAAAACGTATCCGCCGAGGAAGACAACCGAGGCCATCACGATCGCCACCACATGCCAGATCAGCTGACGGCGTGTGGGTTCCGGACCGAATTGCTGGGGCGGCCGGTGCGGCAGGCGGCCCATGTGCCACCAGTCCAGCCGGCCCATGTAGTTGACCACCACGAAGCTCAGCGGCAGGAACAGGTAACTGCTCAAGCGGGTGTAAATCTCCACACCCTTCGGGATAACGCGCGCGGCGAGCAGAAGCGGGATGGCCAGACTCAGGCCCAGCACCAGCAGTTGGGGGTTCCAGTAGTCCAGGTCGTTTTCATGGCGGCGCTGCCAGCGCACCGTGAGGATCAACAATGCCAGCACGGTGAGTGTCAGGGCACCGGCGTAGGCGACCAGCAGGATTCTGTCCATGATCGGCGCCACCGTGCCGGCTGGGTCTTCGAACACTTGCCGGCGCACACCGTCGCTCATTTCGGCAGCCAGGTCGACGATCATCGGCCAGAAGTACTGCTCCAGGCTGGACCGGTTGACGATCGCCCACAACACTGTCGCGGCGAAGGCCACCATCGCTGCGTAAGCGACCCGCATCCGGGCCTGCCCTCGCTCGGCCAGGGTCCACACGATGAGGAATGCCACGGTCAGAAGACCTGTCAGATGGTGTGTCACAGCCACCCCGAGCAGACACACCGCCGCCCCACCGAACAGCGGCAACGGCGCGTCAGCGTGGCGCGCCCGCCCGATCAGGCTGATCGCGCCGAGGGCCAGCGGCAGCGACAACGTCTGGTAGGAGAACTGCGAGTTGAACCACACGAACTGCGGCGACAGCGCGTACACGGCGACGGCCAGGCCGCCGGCCCGTGAGCTCTCGGTCAGCATTTCGACGGCGTCGCACAGCACGGCCGCCAGGACCAGCCGGGCGATCAGGATGACGGCGAGCGCCGCCACCATTGCCGGGAGTCCGAGTTGGTGCAGCACGACGGTCAGCGCTTCCAGACCCGGATAGCGCGGACTGATCTCCAGCACCGGATTGGGTTCGAACAGATGGTGGGAGCCGATGATGTCGGCCAGGGTGCGCATGTGCAGTTGCTCATCAAAGCCGGTGAACAGCAACGGATTCGTGGCGCGCATCATCAGCGTCGGCGTCACAACCAGGCAGGCGATCGCGATATTGCGTGAGGTCCGGGTCAGCTTGGCCCGCGTCAGCGTCCACAACGCGCTGCCGAACATCACGCCATAACTCGCGGTGGAGAGCAGGTCGGCCACACCCTCGCTACCGTTGCGCGCCAGGTGCATCGCCCACACCTGCCCCGCCAGGGCAACGAGCTGCCAGGCGATCAGGATCCCGCGGCCACGGTTGTGCCGCTGGGCCGAGACAGCGGCCGGCTCCGCTGGGCCGCTCGGTCCAGCGGGGCGCGC
>JBFYOQ010000214.1:0-5871 GCA_041303735.1 Mycobacterium sp. | reverse complement strand
GCGGCCGAACTTGAACAGCCGCTGCGCCACCCGGCGCATCTGGATCTCCTCGGCTCCCTCGGTGATGCGGTAGCGGCGGTGGTGGCGGTAGATGTGCTCGAACGGCTCGTGGCGGCTGTAGCCGATGCCGCCGTGGATCTGCATCGTCCGGTCGGCGGCCTCGCACACCAGTCGGTTGGCCCGGTAGTTGGCCATCGACACCTTGTCGGAGACCTCGAGGTGGTGGTTGCGGTCCAGTTCCCAGGCGGCATAACGCACCAGCAGGCGGACCATCTGGGCCTCGGTCTGCAACTCCACCAGCGGCCACTGCACGGCCTGGTTCACCGACAGCGGCTTGCCGAACGTCGTGCGCTTGGATGCATAGTCCACGGCGCGGTCGATGCAGTACTGCGCCGCGCCGAGACTGCTGGCGGCCTGGCGGATCCGGTTCTCGTGCAGGAAGGTCTGGGCTACCTCGAGGCCGCGGTCCACCTCGCCGAGCACCGCGTCGGCGGGGATGCGGACGTCGTTGAGTTCGACCTCACCGTGGTCGCTGGGCATGTTGAAGGTCCACCAGTAGTAGGGCACCTCGAATCCCGGTGTGTCACAGGGCACCAGGAAGGCGGTGATGCCCACCGCGGCACCGGCGTCACCGGAGGTGCGGGCGAAGACCAGATCGTGGGTGGCGCGGTGCACTCCGGTGTTCCACCGTTTGGCGCCGTTGATGACCCAGCTGTCGCCGTCGAGGCGGGCGGTGGTCTCCATCCAGGTGGCGTCGCTGCCGTGGTCGGGTTCGGTGAGGCCGAACGCCATGGACCGCTTGCCGGTGAACATGGCCTCGATCCACTCGGCCTTCTGCGCGTCGGTGCCGAACCGGTCCATCATGATGACCTGGGGGAAGTTGCCGACGATCGACGACTCGTCCTGCAGGTCGTTGTGCAGGCCGAGGCCCCTGTGCGCCAGGTGTTCCCGGATGACGGCCATATCGAGGTTGGTGCCGTCGCGCCCGCCGAACTTCGACGGCAGCCCGTAGCGCAGCCAGCCGGCCGCATCGGCGCGGCGGCGCATCTCGTCGAGCAGGTCCTCCCACTCGCGCCGCGGCACACCGCCATTGTCGAGGTCGGTGCGCGCGAACTCACGCCGACGATCGAAGTACTGCATGTTCTCGGCTTCCAGCGGCTTGATCTCCGCCTCGATGAACGCGTCCATCTCGTCCAGCAGTGGCGGAAGATGTTCCGGCAGTGTGAAGTCCATTTATTTCTCCTTCGAATCGGTGCCGTAGAGGGTCTTGCGCCAGATGGTGGACAGGGTGGCGATGGCCGCCTCGTCGGAGACGCCGCCGGACAGGCAGACACTGGTGAAGCGTTCGAACAGCAGAGCGATGGCGAGCGCGGTGTGCTCGGTGTCGATGTCGGTTGCGTGGCCCTGCTGCTGGGCGCGGCGCACCGAGGCCCGGACGATGTCCATGCCGAATTGGCGGAACTGGTTCTGCACCAGGGCGAATCGCGGATCGGTGGCGGCGAGCTGGTCGACGGCGAGCATGATGCCGATGTTGGGCTTGAACATGTCCCAGTAGCGGCTCACCGCGAGGGCGAAGAAGTCACTGTCATCGGGGATGGGCGGAACGTCGACGACCTCGTTGAGGAAGGCCCCGGCCAGCGCAGCGAGCAGGTCCTCCTTGTCGGCGAAGTAGCGGTAGAACGATGCTGTGGACTTCCCGGCCGCTGAGGTGATGTCGGCCAGCGTGGTGCCGTGGAAACCGCGCTGCGCGAAGAGTGTGCAGGCGGCCTCCTCGATCGCCAGTCGGGTCTGGCGCCCCTTGGAGGACAGCAGGTGCACGTTGTCGACGGTCACTTCTCACCGCAGCCGGTCGCCGGCGCGCAGCAGCGCACTGGGCAGATCATGGCCGATGATCGCGCGGGCCACCCGGGCGGCTTCGATGGTGGCGGCGAGGTCGAGATCGACGCCGATTCCGCTGTCGCGCAACAGGTACACCAGATCCTCGGTGGCGATGTTGCCGCTGGCACCTGGCGCGAACGGGCACCCGCCGAGGCCACCGACGGAGGCGTCCAGCCGGCTCACCCCGGCGCTGATCGCGGCCCAGGCGCTGGCCAGTCCGGCACCGCGGGTGTTGTGGAAGTGCGCGCCCAGTGGCCGCGCGCCGATGTGCGGGCGCACCAGGTCGACGAGTTCGGTGACCCGACCGGGGGTGGCGGTGCCGATGGTGTCGGCGATGGCGATCCGGTCGGCACCGTGGGCGCAGGCGGCGTCGACGACGTCGAGCACCCGGTGCGGCGGGGTGGGGCCGTCGAACGGGCAGTCCCAGGCGGTGGAGATGATCACCTCGACGCTCACTCCGGCGTCGTGGGCGATGGCGACGATGTCGCCGATCTGCGCGCTGGCCTCGGCACTGCTGCGGCCCACGTTGGCGCGGCTGTGGCCGTCGGCGGCCGAGACCACGAACTCGAGCGACCGGAACCCGGCCGCGACGGCGCGGTGCGCGCCGTTCGGACTGGCGACCAGCGCGGAGAACTCGATGTCGGGGTAGTCGTGCAGCGCGGCGGCCAGTTCCGGCGCGTCGGCCAGGGCGGGCACCTTGGAGGGGGAGACGAAGGCGGTGGCCTCCACCTCGCGCACGCCGGTGGCGGCGATGGCGGCCAGCAGTTCCAGCTTGGCGGACAACGGAATCGGCGTCTCGATCTGCAGGCCGTCGCGCAGCGCGACCTCGCGGATCGTCACGTGAGTGGGCAGGTTGCTCACAGCACCCCCTTCTCGGCCAGTGCCGCCACGTCGGCGGCGGTCATTCCCAGTAGCCCGCGGTAGATCTCGTCGTTGTGCTGGCCGGGCCGCGCCGGGCCGGCGCTGCGGACCCCGCCGGGGGTGGCGGAGAGCACCGGCACCACACCCGGGCCCAGCACGGTGCGCCCGGCGCCCTCGTCGTGGTGCTCCACGAGCATGCCGCGGGCCAGGAACTGCGGATCACGCACCACCTCGGCGACGGTGTTGATCGGGCCGGCGATCACACCGGCGGCGCTGAGGGTGTCGATGATGTCGTCGGGTGCACGCTGCTGTGCCCAACCCCCGATGATGGCGTCGAGCTCGTCCTGGTTGCGGCCGCGGGCACCGTGGTTGACAAAGCGGTCGTCGTCGGCCAGCTCGGGGCGTCCCATCGCGTCGCACAGCCGTCGGAACACGGTGTCCTGGTTGGCGGCGATCACCACCCAGCTGCCGTCGGCGCTGGGGTAGATGTTGGACGGCGCGATGCCCTCCAGGCGGGTGCCCGACGGTCCGCGCACCACCCCGCCCGCGTCGTAGTCGGGGATGGTCGACTCCTGCACCGCCAGGCAGGCCTCGGTGAGCGCGGTGTCCACGACCTGCCCCTCGCCGGTGACGGTGCGCCGGTACAGCGCCGCCAGCGCGCCCTGGGCGGCGAACATCCCGGCCAGTGTGTCGCCGAGGGACAGTGCCAGCCGCGGCGGCGGTCCGCCGGGGAAGCCGTTCATGTGCCGAAGACCGCTGACCGCCTCGGCCACCGACGCGTACCCGGCCTTGCCGGAATCGGGCCCGGTCTGGCCGTAGCCGGACACCCGGACCAGGATGATTCCCGGATTGCGTTGGCGCAGAACGTCATAGCCGAGATCCCATTTTTCCAGCGTGCCGGGACGGAAGTTCTCCACGATGATGTCGGAGCGCTGTGCCAGGTCGAGGAAGATGGCGCGGCCCTGCGGCTCGCGCAGGTTGAGTGTGATGGCTTTCTTATTGCGGGCGTGCACGGTCCAGAAGAAGTGGTGCCCGTCGACCTCGGCCTGACCCCAGGTGCGCAGCGGGTCGGGGGAGCCGGGCGGCTCGATCTTGATGACCTCGGCGCCCATGTCGCCGAGCAGGCGGCCGGCGAACGGACCGGAGATCAGCGTGCCCATCTCCAGCACGCGGATGCCGTCCAGGGCGCCGGTCAATTCGTGGCCTTGCTGAAATCGTGGCGGGTGAGCCAGTCGGTGATGACACCCACCGCCTGCGCCAGTGTCTCGCGCTGATCGGGCCCGGCGTAGTAGTGGTTGGCGCGCGGGATCTCGTGCATCTCCTTGTCTTCGGTGCCGATCGCCTCGAAGAGTCGCCGGGTGTGGCTGGGTGTGCAGGCGTCATCGGCGAGGTTGCCGATCACCAGGGTGGGCACTGCGACATCGGGCCCGCAGGCGATGCCGTCGGCGCGGGCGTCGTCGTAGCTCCACTGGGACAACCAACTGCGCAGCGAGCAGAACCGGGCCAGCCCGATCGGGCTTTGGTTCACGATGCGCGGGTCGCCGAGGTAGCAGGTGCCGGGTTCGCGGTCGTTGGGGTCGACGGCCGGGTCCAGCCAGCGTGGGTCGGCCATGGTGCCGTGTACGACGAAGCAGAACTCCTCGTCGCGTTTGCCCTGGGACTCCAGTTCGGCCAGCTTCTCCTTGACCCACTTCGTGATTCGGCGGTTGCGGTCGATCTGGGCCTGGCGATACCGCGTGAGGAACTCGTCGGTGTAGGGCGGCTGATTCGGGTTGTCGGGGTTGTAGAGGTCGAGTTCGGGATCGCGGCGGGTCGGGTCGGACTCGTCGAGGATGGAGGCGTCCAGCCATTCGGTGAGCGTGCCGTGGCGGCTGATGTGCGCGGCGAGCAGCATGATGCCGTCGGCTGGTGGCATGTCCACCACGGGGGCCTGCTGTTGGTAAGCCGCCTGCTGTTGGTAAGCCGCCTGTTGTTGATAAAACAATGACAGCGACCCGCCGCCGCTCCAGCCGGCCAGCACCACCTTCGAGTAGCCGAGACGATCTTTGGCATCGGAGATGACCTTGCCGAGATCCTCGACGACCTTCTCCATGATCAGGTTGGAGTCTGTGCCGCGGTAGCGACTGCCGGCGTAGATGACGTGATGGCCGGCGCGGGCCAGGGCGTTGACCATCGGCAGGTAGGCGCCGCCGCCGATCGGGTGCATGAACACCAGCACGGTGTCGCTGGGCGTTTCTGGGACCAGCTGATAGCACTCCAGGACCACGATCTCGGCGATTCCGCCGTAGACATCGCGGACTCCCGATGTGTTCTGGAAGGCAACGAGATACGGGGTGCGCTGGTATTTCATGAATGCTGGCCCAGATCCGCGGCCAATACCTCTGCCGACGGAACCAGGCGCTGGCGAGTGTCGACGGCGATCACCTTCCAGTCCACCGAGGTGTAGTCGTCGAATTTGCGACGAGCCCGTTCGCGAGCTTTCTCGGGCGCGCCGTGATGCACGCCTTGCGGGGCGTGACTGATGAGTCCCGGCGGCATCGGGATGCCGTACAGCGAGCCGCCGTGGAAGAACGCGATCTCGTCGAAGTCGACGTTGCGGTGGTACCAGGGCGTGCGCTCGGTGCCCGGTACGCCCTCGGCGGGCTTGGGCAGGAAGTTGCAGACGTACACCCCGGTGGCCTCCATGAACAGGTGCACCATCGGCGGCAGGTGCACGCTGTTGGAGGTGACGACGTTGTAGTCGTCGATGTTGAAGGTGAAGGGGAAGTTGTCACCCTGCCAGCCCTCGACGTCGAGCGGATTGTGCTCGTAGAACAGCGACGTGGTCGCAACGTCGTCGACCGGCCGGTGCATCAACCGCACCTCGTAGGAGGTGCGGTCGTCGTCCTCGATGGGCTCCGGCTCGGGGATGGTGGCCAATGACGGATCGAACGGCCAGTGCCGGCCCAGCGGACCGGGTGGAGGGGTGCGGAACTCTCCGGTGGCCTCGATGATGAGCCAGGTGCTCTCGCTGGTGCCATTCCCCGAGTCGCTTCGCTCCTGCCCACCGTCGGGCAGCTGACGCCAGGTGCACGCCTTCGGGAAGTAGATCCAGTCGCCGGTGCGGTAATCAAGCGGACCGAATTCGGTTTC
>JBFYOQ010000213.1:0-4243 GCA_041303735.1 Mycobacterium sp. | reverse complement strand
TCGCACGGCGACGTCAACACCTGGGTCATCCGGCACCCCGACCGCACCACGGTCACCGTCTCCTTCCCGGACACCCAGGAGGCCCGCCACTCGGTGCACCACTTCATCGGTGTGCTGCGCTCGGCCTTCACCGACGCCGCCGAACTGACCACCGGCTGGATCGACGAAATCGCCGACCAGGCTTTTGCGCATACTGCTTAGGAGTGCGGTTAAGCTCCCCGGATGCCCGGGAAGCGCCGCATCGATGTGCGGCTCGCAACGCAGATCCTGCTGTTGCAACTCGCCGTGGTGGCGCTCACCCTAGGCATCACGTTCGCCCTGCTGGCGGTGGTGTTCCACCAGCGGCTGATCGAGGAGTACGGCAACCGTTGCCTCGACATCGCCCGGGTGGTCGCCGCCGCCCCCGCGGTGCGCGACGACGTCTCCCGCTACGAGGGCATGGTCCCGCCCGCCGAGGACTTGGCGCAAGGCCCGCTGCAGAACATCGCCACCAAGGTCCGCCAGGGCACCGGCGTGCTGTTCGTGGTGATCACCAACGACCGCGGCATCCGGTTGAGCCACCCCAACCTCGGCGAGTTGGGCAAACCGGTCAGCACCGACCCGACCGCCGCGCTCACCGGCTCCGAGGAGGTCGTCCAGCAGACCGGAACGCTCGGCCCGTCGGTGCGGGCCAAGGTTCCGGTCATCGGAATGGATTCGAGCACGGTGGTCGGCCAGGTCAGCGTCGGGATGTCCACCAAGAGTGTGTACGAACTGCTGGCCAGCAATCAGCGCGCCGCAGCCCTGACCGGCGGTCCCGCATTGCTCATCGCCATCGCGCTCTCGGTGCTGCTGGCGCGCCGCTGGCGCGAGCAGACCCTCGATCTGCAGCCCGATGAGATGACCGAACTGGTCCGCACCCAGGAGGCGGTGCTGCACGGCATCGGTGAAGGGGTGCTGGCCACCAACACGGACGGCGACGTCACCTTCGTCAACGACGAAGCGGCCCGGCTGCTTCAGATCAACTCCACCACCGGGTATCCGGTCGATCAGATCGGGCTGACGCCGCGGGTGCTGGCGGTGCTGCGGGCCTGCGATCCCAACCCGACGCTGGCCAACGTCGGGGACCGGATCCTGGTCGTCTCGGCGCGACCGGTGTCTCGGGAGGGACGTGAGCTGGGCTCGGTCCTCGTCGTGCGCGACCGCACCGACATCGAGTCGCTGACCCGTCAACTCGATGCGGTGCAGCTGATGAGCACCGTTCTGCGCGCGCAACGCCACGAGTTCGCCAACCGGCTGCACCTGCTCAACGGTCTGGTGCACGGCGGCCACTCGCAGGAGGCCGCGCAGTATCTGGAGGAGTTGCTCGGGTCGGGGCCGCTGGGTTCGGCGCTGCCGGGCATTGACGCCATCCGCGACACCTATCTGCAGGCGCTGCTGGCGGCCAAGGCGGCCGGCGTCCGCGAGGCCGGGGTGACGTTGCGCCTCGGTGAGAACACCTGGGTTCCCGGCCGGCTCGCCTTCCCGGTGGATGCGACCACCGTGCTGGGTAATCTGATAGACAACGCCGTCGATGCCGCCCGCACCGGAAGCAGTGCGGTGAAAATGGTGGAAGTCGAGCTGCTGCAGGACAAATCGACGCTGCACATCACCGTGGCCGACAGCGGCGACGGGGTGGCATCCGACTTCGCCGATCAGATCTTCGTCGAAGGCACCTCCACCAAACCGAATTCCGATATGCCCGGTGGCCGAGGCATCGGGCTGACGTTGTCCCGCCAGATCGCCCGCGGCCTGGGCGGCGACATCTGGCTGAACAGCACCGGAAACAAAGGGAAAGAACTGTGCGGAGCAGAATTCATCGCCCGGCTGCCGGGCGTGATGGTGGAGCCACGACCGTGAGCGATACCGACCTGAAGGTACTGGTCGTCGATGACGACTTCCGGGTGGCCAACATGCACGCCGGGATCGTCGAAGCGCTGCCCGGCTTCCGGGTCAGCGGCATCGCCAACACTCTCGCAGCGGCGCGCAAGGCCGAACCGGCCGATCTGGCTCTCATAGACGTCTACCTTCCGGACGGGTCCGGTATCGACCTGGTCCGCGAACTGCGCTGCGACTCCATCGTGCTGAGCGCGGCGACCGAGGGTAAGACCATCCGCGACGCCATCAACGCCGGGGCGCTGAGCTACCTGGTCAAGCCGTTCGCCCCGACCGAACTGGCCGCGCGGCTGTCCGGGTACGCCCGCTACCGGCGGATCCTGTCCGGCAGCAACCTGGTCGCCGGCGACGTCGACGCCGCCCTGGACGCGCTGCGGCCCCGTATCGCCCCGCAGCAGTCCCCCGCGGTAGCGCCCTCGCCCACCAAACAGCTTGTGCTGCAGGCACTTGCGGGTGCGGCGACGCCGCTGTCGGCGGCCGAGGTGGCCGGCCAGATCGGGGTGTCCCGGGCGACGGCGCAGCGTCACCTCGCCGCACTGGCCACCGGCGACGAGGTCGTGGTGGGCCTGCGCTACGGCACCACCGGCCGGCCCGAGCAGGAATTCCGCGCCAAACCCAAAGGGCCCAAGCGCATCTGAGGCCGCCGCACCGCTGCTTGTGCGCCCCCGTCAGTGCGGATCCGGCAGCCGCAGACAGCGGCACGCCACCAGGGCGATGTCCTTCGCGGAGTCCGACGGTTCCTGCGTGGGGGTCAGGATGTGGCTGAGCCCCAGGCGCACGATGGTCTCCGCCATCAGATGCGCCTCCGAGCGATCGACCGACGGCCAGTGTTCGCCGATCCAGTCGAGGAAGATCTCGACCGGCAGCGAGATCAGCGGCCCGCCGCGCGTGGTCAGCAGCGGCAGCAGCGAGGCGTCGCCGCCGTTGTTCGGCGTCTGGGTCAGGATCGTCTGCAGCAGCGGGTTCTCCCGCGCGATGGTCAGGACGTAGCGCGCCGCGGCGTCCACCCCGCCGGCCAGGTCACCGGGATGCTGCGCCAGCCGGTTCGCCATCTCGGCGAAGAAGACCTCGGTCTCCCGCAGCACCATCTCGTTGCCGAGATCGTCCTTGGTGCCGAATTCGGCGTGCAGACTCTGCCGGCTGATCCCGATCGACGCGGCGATGGAACCCATCCGCACCGCTGCCCAACCGCGCTTGAGCACCACCTCACGGGCGGCATCCAGCGCGAGCTCGCGCAACCGGGCCCGACCGTAGGCCCGGGTTTCCGCACGCAGATCCACGACAGACATGCGGTTGAGTCTAACCGAGGCGACATCCCTGCGGCAGTGTAGAAAGCTATTGACATTTTCTGATTTATGTCACAGGCTCGTGGGAAGTCCCGACGATGGAGGCACCGTGACCGCAACCCTCACCCGCGCCGAGCGCCCGTACGACCCCGCCGACATCTCCTCGGCCGAGTTCTGGGCCGGCACCGGCAAGGACCGGGAGAAGGTGTTCGCCGAACTGCGCGCCCACCGGCCCATCTCCTGGCACCGCCCGGTCACGAACGGGTTGTTCGCCGATCCCAACGATCAGGGGTTCTGGGCGATCACCCGACACGCCGACCTCGTCGAGGTGACGAGGCGGCCCGGTGACTTCCTATCCGGCGAGGGCATCCTGTTCGAGTCGATGCCCAAGGAGCTGCTCGACGCCGGCCAGGGCTTCATCGCGATGGATCCGCCGCGGCACACCAAGATCCGCCGACTCATGGCGGCGGCGTTCACCCCCAAGCAGCTCGCACGCATCGACGACCACATCGTCGCCAACGCCCGCCGCATCGTCGACGATATCGCCGACAAGGGCGAGATCGACTTCGTCGCCGAGGTGGCCGCGCTGGTTCCCATGCACAACATCTGCGACATGGTCGGAATCCCCGAGGAGCACCGCCGGACCATCGCCTACGAGTCGCAGTTCCCCGACGGCTGGCGCGACGAGCGGCTACTCCAAGGTGCCGACCCGCTGGGCCGGGTGGCGCAGGCGATCATGACCGTTCACGGCATCGCCATGGAGATCGTTGAGGCCCGCCGCCGCAACCCCGAGAACGATCTGGTCACCGCGATGGTGCAGGCGGAGGTCGACGGCGAGCGACTCACCGACGAGGAGATCTCCTCGATCTTCTTCCTGCTGATCATCGCCGGCAACGACACCACCCGCCAATCCACGTCGCATGGCATGAAGGCGCTCACCGACTTCGGTGAGCAGCGCGCGTGGCTGATGGAAGATCTCGACGGCCGCATGCCGCTGGCCGTCGAGGAGATCGTCCGGTGGGCCACCCCGATCATGACGTTTC
>JBFYOQ010000212.1:0-8277 GCA_041303735.1 Mycobacterium sp. | reverse complement strand
CGGATCGTCGACTATCTGGAGCAGACCGGGCAGTTGGAGAACACGATCGTCTTCTACTGCGCTGACAACGGGGCCTCCGGGGAGGGCTCGCCCAACGGATCGGTGAATGAGAACAAATTCTTCAACGGCTACCCCGATGAGCTCTCGGAGAATATGAAATACCTGAACACCCTCGGCAGCCCGGACACCTACAACCACTATCCGACCGGGTGGGCGACGGCATTTTCCACGCCGTTCCAGATGTTCAAGCGCTACGCGCAGTTCGCCGGCGGAACCTGCGATCCGATGGTGATCTCCTGGCCCAAGGGCATCAAGGCCCGGGGTGAGGTGCGCGAGCAGTACCACCACGCCACCGATGTGGCGGCGACCGTTCTCGACGTCGCCGGCCTGGAGATGCCCGAGGAGTACAAGGGCATCAAGCAGTACCCGCTTAACGGGGTCTCGATGCGCTACAGCTTCGACGACGGCGCAGCAGCGACCACCCGCAAGCGCCAGTACTTCGCGATGCTGGGTACCCGCGGGATCTGGCAGGACGGCTGGAAGGCGGCCGCCCTGCACGCGCCGCTGAGCAACAAGGGCAACTTCGACGAAGACCGTTGGGAGCTCTATCACGTCGCCGAGGACCGCTCGGAGTCCACCAACGTCGCCGATCAGTATCCGGACAAGCTCAAGGAGCTGATCGCGGCCTGGGACGAGGAGGCCAAGAACAACTTCGTGCTGCCACTCGATGACCGCTCCGCGGTCGAGCAGGCCGGCACCCCGCGTCCGCAGTCCGAGCCGCCGCGCGACCGCTACCTCTACTACCCCGACACCGCCCCGGTGCCCGAGGGTGTGGCGGTGAGTATCCGCGGCCGCGACTACAAGGTCGTCTCCAACGTCGATCTGGCGCCGGATGCCCAGGGTGTGATCTTCGCGCATGGTTCCCGTTTCGGCGGCCACACCATGTTCATCTCCGATGGCCGGCTGCACTACGTCTATAACTTCCTCGGGATCAAGCCGGAGCAGCAGTTCGTCTCCGAGCCGCTGAGCCCGGGCAAGCACTCCCTCGGCATGGAATTCACGCGGGAGAAGGCCGGGGAGTACGGCGAGTCGATCGGCAAAACCATCCTCTACGTCGATGGCAAACCGGTGGCCGAAGGTCCGATGCGGGCGCAGATCGGCAAGTTCACCCTGGCCGGCGACGGTCTGTGCGTGGGCTACGACAGCGGTGACAACGTCTCCGAGCAGTACAAGAACCCGGGCACGTTCACCGGCGGCACCATCCAGGGCGTGGCCTTCGACGTCAGCTCGAAGGCCTACGTCGACCTCAACCGAGACGCGGAGGCGGCGTTCGCCACCGACTGAGCCGCCGCGGGTGGTGACACACTGAAACCATGGATCTGAGCACCCTTCGCGACGTCCTGGTTTGGTCGCTGGTCCTCAACTACGGGATCCTGCTGGTGTGGTTCGTCATGTTCTCGCTGGCGCACGACACCGTCTACCGACTGCACACCCGGTGGTTCCGGCTGTCCCGGGAGACGTTCGACGCGCTGAACTACGGCGGGATGGCGGTATATAAAATCGGCGTGCTGCTGTTCAACGTGGCACCGCTGCTCGCCCTGCTGATCATCGGCCGGAGTTGAGCGGGTGCTGAGCGACAAGTACGGCCCGTGGGCGGTGATCGCCGGCGGATCCGAAGGTGTGGGGGCGCAGCAGTGCCGCCGCCTCGGAGTGGAGGCCGTCACCGTCGCAACCGATCTTGCCGACCCGGCGGCCGTCGAGACGCTCACCGCGGCGACCCGCGACCGCGAGGTCGGCCTGCTGATCTACAACGCCGGCGGCAACGACGCCGACGTCGCCCGCCGCAACGACCCGGACCGCGCGCAGGCGGTAGCCGACGCGCACCGGTTCATGCAGAACCTGATGGGACCCACCTGATGCGGATCGGGTTGTCCACCCCCGTGGTGATGCAGTTGCCCGGGGTGTCTTGCGCGTGGGAACGCCACGCCTCAGTCGGGGACGTTGCCGATATCGCCCGCACCGCGGACGAACTCGGCTTCGATCACCTGACCTGTGCCGAGCACGTCGCCGTCCCCCTCGCCGACGAGGCCGGCCGCGGGCTGACCTACTGGGATCCGCTGGCGACACTGGCCTTTCTGGCGGCCCGCACGAGCCGGATCCGATTGACCACCTCGGTGCTGGTGCTGGGCTATCACCACCCGCTGGAGATCGCCAAGCGCTACGGGACCCTGGACCTGCTCAGCGGCGGCCGGTTGGTGCTCGGTGTCGGTGTCGGTTCGCTCGCCGCGGAGTTCGCCTTGCTGGGTGCGCCCTTCGACGATCGGGGGGCGCGGGCCGAGGAGGCGATCGCGGCGTTGCGCGCATCGCTGTCCACCACCCGGCCGCAGTTCCACGGCGACTACTACTCCTATGACGGCGTCGCCGTGCAACCGTGCGCGGTGCAGACGCGCGTGCCGATCTGGGTGGGCGGCCGCACACTGCGATCGTTGCGCCGGGCGGTGCGCCTGGCGCAGGGCTGGATGCCGTTCGGTCTCAGCACAGCCGAGTTGGCCGAGATGCTGCGCACGGTCGACGCCCCGGCGGGATTCGATGTGGTGCTGCCGACCGGACGGGCTCTGGATCCGCGGGCCGACCCGGCCGGCACCGCGCACCGGCTGAGGGCGCTGCGCGACGCCGGCGCGACCGCGATCACCGCCACGGTGGCCGCGGATTCGGCATCGCATTACTGCGACCAACTGGCGGCGCTGCGCACCATTGTCGATGGAATCGACGCCGGCTTGATCGACACCGGACCGGGGAACTGACCAGACCCCTATCATCGGGTAGTGAGTAACTATCTCGTCGCCGGCGGTAGCCGTGGCATCGGTCTGGAACTTGTCCGACTGCTGGAGCCGCAGGCCACCCGGATCGATGTCTGGTCGCGATCGGTGGACGATCTGCAGACCGGCGCCGTGGTGCATCACACCGTGACCGACATCACCGACGCGGCGGCCGGGTTGCCGCAACCGCCAGAGACCATTGCGGGCGCGGTGTACTGCCCGGGAACGGTGAACCTCAAGAGCTTCCGCGCCCTGTCCGAGGACGACTTCCGCCGTGACTGGGAGGTGAACCTGCTCGGCGCCGTCCGGTTCCTCAAGGCATGTCAGCCCAAACTCGCCGGAGTCGATGGAGCGCCGGCCAGCGTGGTGCTGTTCAGCACCGTCGCAGTCGGCCAGGGTATGCCGATGCACGCCTCGGTGGCCGCCGCGAAGGGGGCGGTCGAGGGTCTGGTGCGCTCGCTGGCCGCCGAGTGGGCGCCCAAAATCCGGGTCAACGCGGTCGCCCCGGCACTGGTCGACACACCCCTGGTCGAGCGGATGCTGTCCAGCCCGGAGAAGCGGGAGGCGATGGCCGCGCGGTATCCGCTCAAGCGGGTCGGCACGGCCGGCGACGCCGCGGCACTGGCGCGTTTCCTGCTGTCGCAGGAGAGCGGCTGGATCACCGGTCAGGTTGTCGGTCTCGATGGCGGTATGTCGACGTTGCGCGCCTAGGGTTGTCGCCCATGGATCGGACAGCACGGCGCGGGCCGCTGCAGTGGACCGTGGTGGTTCCGCTCGCCGCGCTGGCCGTCCTCCTGGTGACCTGGTCGCGCCACGAACTGCCCGCCGTGCTGGCGCTGATCGCGGTCATCATGATCGGTGCGATCTTCGCGGCGGTTCACCACGCCGAGGTAGTCGCCGCCCGCACCGGTGAGCCGTACGGATCGCTGATCCTCGCGGTCGCGGTCACCGTGATCGAGGTGGGCCTGATCGTGATGCTGATGACCGGGGGCGGCCCGCGCGCCTCGACTTACGCCCGCGACACGGTGTTCTCCGCGGTGATGATCACCCTCAACGGCATTGTGGGCCTGAGCCTGCTGGCCGGTGCGCTGCGGCACCGCACGGTGTCCTTCAACGCCTCGGGCTCCGGGTCGGCGCTCGCGACCGTCATCACGCTGGCCGGGCTGTGCCTTGTTCTGCCCAGCGTCACCATCAGTGAACCCGGACTGGCGTACTCCGTGCCACAGCTCGCGTTCGCCGCGGTCGCCTCGCTGGTTCTCTACGTCGCGTTCGTGATCACCCAGACCGGCCAGCACCGAGACTTCTTCGTGCCGGTCGCCGTTGACCGCCGCGGCCGGATCACCGGAGTGGTCGACGACGACGCCGACGGACATGCCGATCCGCCGTCGGTGCGGGAGACCTGGCTCAGCATGGGGCTGCTGATGGTCTCGCTGGTGGCGGTGGTGGGACTGGCCAAGTTGCTGTCGCCGACCATCGAGTCCTCGGTGTCCGCACTCGGGCTGTCCTACCTCACGGTGGGCGTCATCATCGCGCTGCTCGTCTTGGCGCCGGAATCGATGGCCGCGCTGAGGAACGCCAACCGTGACCGGGTTCAGATCAGTCTGAATCTCGCCTACGGCTCGGCGATGGCATCCATCGGCCTCACCATCCCGGTGATCGCGGTCGCGATGATCTGGCTGCCCGGGCCGTTGACGCTGGGCCTGGAACCGATGCAGATCGTGCTGCTGACACTGTCGGTGATCGTCTCGATCCTCACCCTGGCCCAGGGCCGTGCGCTGGCCCTGCAGGGTGTGGTTCACCTGGTGATACTTGCCACGTTCATCTTCCTGTCCGCCCAGCCTTGACGCGACCCCGCGGTGGTGATCGGGTATGTTCGCGTGGCTGCTCCGGAAGGGGATCTCCTCAATGCTCAGCACGCTTCGCGCGCCTCAGGTGCGTCGGCGCGTCCTGATCGCCGGAGTCGTGCTCGTCGCGATTCTGGCGGTGGTCTGCGGGTGGTCCGGGTACCTGGTGTACCAGGACCGCGCCGCGGACCGGGTGCGGGAGTTGTTCGTCGAGACCGGAAAGCGGGTAGCGGTCGACGTCACCACCATCGACCACATGCGCGCCGAGTCCGACGTGCGGCGGGTTCTGGATTCAGCCACCGGCACCTTCCGCGCCGACTTCTCCGGACGCTCGGCCGCGCTGATCGACGTGGTGAAGCGGACCCAGTCCACGTCGGTCGGCACGGTGACCGAAGCCGGGCTGGAATCGCTGAGCGGGAATGAAGGCCGGGTGCTGGTGTCGATCGCCGTCACCACCGAGACCTTCGGTATCGCCGAGAAGCAACCGCGGTACTGGCGGATGCGGATGACGCTGGTCCGCGACGAGGATGCCGCGAAGGTCTCGAAGCTGGAGTTCGTGTCATGAGGGTGGGTTTCATGAGCGGAGTCTCGACACTGCGGGACCGTCTCACCGGGCCCGGCATGGGCGTGCCCGCGGCGCTGGCGGCGGCCGCCGTCGCACTCGGTGCCGGCACCGGTGTGCTGCAGTGGCAGGCCCACATCCACAGCGAGCAGGACACCGCCCGCGGGGAGTCGCTGCAGGCCGCCCGCGAGACCACCGCGGCGATCCTGAGCTACACCCCCGACACCGTCGACTCCGACCTTGCCGCCCGCACCGGCCGGCTCACCGGCGGATTCCTCGACGAGTACACGACCCTGATGAACACGAGCGTGATCCCGAGCGCCAAAAAGGGCAATGTCACGACGGTGGCCAAGGTGCCGGGGGCCGCGTCGGTCTCGGTGATCGGCTCGCGCGCGGTCGCGCTGGTCTTCGTCGACCAGTCGGTCACCGGAGCTGCCGCCGGGCAGACCGGGCCGGTCCTGAGCAGCTTCAGCGTCCGGGTGACCCTGGACAAAATCGGTGACCGGTGGCTGGTGTCGGAATTCCGGTCGGTCTAGCGGAATCAGACCGCGCGATTACCGCTCCACCGGTGCGGTCGCGCGCGTAGATTCGCCTCGTGAAGACGGAGAACATCAACCACGCCTTCCTCGACGGCGTGCTCGACGGTAGCCGCGAGGATGTGTACTACCACTTCGGTGTCGCCTCGTCGGAGGCGATCCTGGCCCCGCTTCGCGACGTCCGCGCGGTCGTCATGGCCGGATCCGGCGGGCGGATCAAGGAGTTCGCCGAGCGCTGGAGCCAACTCAACGGCGGTTCGGAGATCGTGGCCTTCCCCAAGGAGGATCGCTTCGTCACCCGTTACACCGCCGGTGTGCTGTTCGCCTCGCACGGGATGGGTATGCCGAGCGCCTCGATCGCGCTGCAGGAACTCATGCGAATGGTGTTCTTCCTCAAGGCCGGCGACCTCGATGCCCTCGATGAGGTGTTCTGGTGCCGGGTGGGCACCAGCGGCGGGGTCGGACTGCCCGGCGGGACGGTGGTGGTCTCCTCCGAAGGTCTGATGGCCGACCTGCGGCCCTACCGCCTGCTCAACGGCGGCACCGGCGAATACTGGTTCGACGGCCACTTCCCGGCGGCCACCTGCGAGGCGATCATCGCCGCCAATGAGTACACCGACTTCGAGATCGTCTCCGGCAAGACCGTCGCCGGTAACGAGTTCTTCCTCGAGCAGTTCCGTCTCGACGGCGCGGTCTGTCTGGAGACCCCGGAGACCAAGATGGCATGGCTCTCGTGGCTACATGACTGCGGCGTCGCCAACATCGAGATGGAGGGCGCGATGATCGCCGGCTATCTCAACCACTGGGGTTTCCCGAAATTCGCGATGATCTGCTGCACGCTGCTCAACCGGCTGGACGGCGATCAGGTGACGGCCACACCGAAGGAGTTGCACAAGTTCAGCGAGGACTCCGGAGTGGCATTGTTCAACTACCTCGCGGCCACCCTGCTCGGCGCCTGAGCCGGGCACGACCATAGGAGGACCACCCCATGACCGACCACGCTGAACTGTTCACCCGAGCCAACAGGGCCGTCACCGCCTCCCTGGGTCCCGCATCCGATCAGGTGGAGATCCCGCATGTGTTGCGCACCTCCAAGACTCTCGCCGGACGCATCGACCACACGCTGCTTAAGCCCGACGCGACGCTGGCCGCCATCGAGACGCTGTGCGACGAGGCCCGCGAACACCACTTCGCCTCGGTGTGTGTCAACACCCGCTGGGTGCCGACGGCCTCGGAACGGCTGTCCGGGTGCGCCGTCATGGTCTGCACGGTGGTGGGCTTCCCGCTCGGGGCGATGACCCGACTGGCCAAAGCCGAGGAGGCGCGCATCACGGTGGCCGAAGGCGCCGACGAGGTGGACATGGTGCTCGACATCGGCGGCCTGCTCTCCGGTGACCTCGCGGCGGTGTACGACGACATCCTCGGCGTGGTCGGCGCGGCCAGGCCGGTGCCGGTCAAGGTGATCCTGGAAACCAGCATGCTCACCGACGAACAGAAGGCGATCGCCTGCCTGATCGCGGCGCGCACCGGCGCGGCCTACGTGAAGACCTCCACCGGCTTCGGCGGCGGCGGCGCGACGGTGGAGGACATCGCGCTGATGCGGCACATGGTGGGAGATGCGCTCGGTGTCAAGGCATCCGGCGCGGTGCGCAATCACCGTGACGCCGAAAAGGTGCTGCACGCCGGCGCCGACCGGATCGGAGCCTCGGCCTCGATCGCCATCATCGGCGGCGGCAGCGATGCCGGGGCCGGCGGGTACTGACCCATGACACTGCTGGACACCGCGCGTGCCTGGCTGGCCGAGGACCCCGACCCCGCGACGGCCGCTGAGCTATCGGCGCTGATCGCCAAGGCCGAAGCAGGGGAGGCGGACGCCGCCGCCGAATTGGCTGACGCCTTCGACGGCACACTGCAGTTCGGCACCGCCGGGCTCAGGGGGCGCCTGGGCCCCGGCAGTAACCGGATGAACCGCGTTGTGGTGGCGCGCGCCGCCGCGGGCCTGGCCGCCTATCTGCGGGCAAGCGGGGGCACCTCGGTCGTGATCGGTTACGACGCGCGCCGCAACTCCGATGTGTTCGCCGCCGACACCGCCCGGATCATGGCCGGCGCGGGCATCACGGCGATGGTGCTGCCGTCGGCGCTGCCGACACCGGTGTTGGCGTTCGCGATCAGGGAACTCGGCTGCGATGCCGGTGTGATGGTGACCGCCTCGCACAACCCGCCCGACGACAACGGCTACAAGGTGTACCTCGGGGACGGAAGCCAGATCGTGCCGCCGGCGGACGCGCAGATCTCCGACTGCATCGCCGCGGTGGGCCCACTGGCATCGATTCCGCAGTCCGACGAGTACCGGATCTTGGACGGTGCCGTGCTGGATTCCTATGTCGCGCGGGCGGTCTCACTGCTCGGCGACGGCCCCCGAGAGGTGTCGGCGGTGTACACCGCGATGCATGGCGTGGGTGGCGAGGTGTTCATGCGCGCGGCCACCGGAGCCGGATTCCCCGCGCCGGCGAAGG
>JBFYOQ010000211.1:0-2721 GCA_041303735.1 Mycobacterium sp. | reverse complement strand
GTCGTACTCGACGTAGGCCAGCGGCATCGGATTGATGCCGGTGGACTTGGGGATGTTGAAGATGTTGATGAAGGCGGTGTTTCCCTCGCTGGCGGCGTAGAACTCGACCACCCGCTTGATGCCGAACCGCTTGGTGAACTCCTCCCAGATATCAGGACGCAGCCCGTTACCGACGATCACCCGCACCTCGTGCGCACGGTCGGTCGGCTTGGGCGGCTGGTTGAGCAGATACCGGCACAGCTCGCCGATGTAGATGAATGCCGTGGCGCGGGCGGCAATGACCTCGTCCCAGAACTTCGACGCCGAGAACGTCCGGCCCAGCGCCAGGGTGGCGCCGGCGTCGATCACCGAGGACAGCGCGACGGTCAGCGCGTTGTTGTGGTAGAGCGGCAGGGCGCAGAACAAGGTGTCGTTGCCGCGTAACCGCACACCAAGCCCGCTGAACCCGGCAAGGGCGCGCAGCCACCTCTGATGCGTCATCACGCTGGCCTTCGGGTGCCCCGTGGTTCCGGAGGTGAAGATGTAGAAGGCGGTGTCGCGGGCCTGAACCTGCGCGGCCGACGGCGGGTTGCCCTCCGGCCTGCCCTCGGCGAGCTTGGCCAGGTTCTCGATGGTGAGCAGATCAGCCACCTCGGCGCCGCCGTCGATGATCGGATTGATCAGATCGGCCTCGGCAACCACCACCGCGGCGTTCAACAGCCCGAGGCTGTGGGCGAGCACGCCGTCGCGCTGGTTGTAGTTGAGCATGCCCGCGACCGCGCCGCATTTGACCGCGGCCAGCATCGTCAGGACGACCTCGGGCGAGTTGCGCAGCATGATGCCGACGACGCTGCCGTGGCGAACTCCCTTCTCCGCCAGCACCGCGGCGTACCGGTTGGCCGTTGCATTGGCCTGCCGGTAGCTGATCTCCTGATCACCGAACCGCAGGAAGATCCGGTCCCCGTGGCGGGCGGCGCGGTCGGCGAACACCGTCGCGATCGATGTCTTCGAGGCGGGCGTGACCAGCAGTCCGGTCCGGGCGCCGCGAAGGATCACCGGTGCGTCCATGACAAGGGCAGGCAGCCGGCTCAGCACATCCAGCAACCCCACCGGCCGCTCAGCCATGTTCGCCCCCCTGCGGTCCGCATGCCGCCATCGCGGCGTCGATATCGGTCATGACCACCAGCCGCTCCAGCGCTGCCGGGGCGACGTAGCCATCGGTAACCAGGGACGACAACCACCCCAGCAGCCCGTCGTAGTGTCCGGTGGGATCGAGCAGGACCACCGGTTTGTCATGCATCCCGAGATACCCGGCGGTCCACGTCTCGAAAAGCTCTTCACACGTCCCGATTCCGCCGGGCAGCGTGAGGAACGCGTTGCTGCGATCCTCCATTGTCTGCTTTCGTTGCCGCATGGTGTCGGTGACGACCAATTCATCGGCATCGACATCGGCCAGTTCCCGGTGCACCAGAGCCTTGGGGATCACTCCGATCGTGCGCCCGCCCCGGCTGCGCGCCCCGGCCGCGACCGCGCCCATCGCTGAGACGTTGCCGCCGCCGGACACCAGGATCCAGCCCTGCAGGGCGATCGCCTCCCCCACCCGGCGAGCGAGGTCGAGTAACTCAGGGTGATCGGGGCTGGCGGCGCAGTACACGCACACGGCCCATTCGGAGGGCTGTTGCGGCTGCACAACCGAAACCTAGACCAGAGCCTTCGGGAGCCAAATAGAGTGTGGAAGTTATGCCCATTCAACGGTGGTCCGACTGGCCGCTGATCGAGCGCGACGCGGTGGGCCGGGTGGTCGAGATCCTCGAGAAGAACCCGTCGGGCGTGGCCCTGCTCGGAAACGAGGGTGCGGGCAAGACCACGCTGGCCGGCCAGGCCGCCGCACGCTTGGGCCGCGGTGAGCCGATCTGGGTGGTGGGTACTGCCGCGCAGTCGTCGGTGCCGTTCGGTGCCTTCGGCCCGGTGCTCGACGTCCACGACATCGGGAAGCCGGCGGCGATGATCGCCCACGCCGCGGAATCTATTCTTGCCCATGCGAATTCGGCGCCGATCATCGTCGATAACGCGCGCCTTCTTGATCCGCTGTCGTCGAGCCTGCTCTACCGACTTGCACAGCAGGATGCGAGCCCGGTGATCGTCGCCGTGCGGTCGGTGCTGCGGGCACCGCAGGTGGTGACCGCGCTGTGGAACGACGGCATGCTCGAGCGCGTCGATGTCATCGGATTCGATGCCGCGGAGAACGCAGCGGTGGTGGCCGCCGCGGGCGGCACCGACGCCGCGATGCTGTACCGGCGCAGCGCGGGCAATCCGCTGCACCTGCGGCTGTTAATGGCCACCGGCGGCGGCGACGAGACCTTGGCCGCCGCCGTCGATCGGTATCTGGCCGAACTCGCCGCACCGGTCCGCGAGGCGCTGGGCCACCTCTGCGTGTTCGAGCCGCTGTCCCGGGCAGATCTTGTGGCACTGACCAGCGAGGCGATCGTGGCGGCCGCCGAGGAGTGCGGGGCCGTGCAGACCCGCGGGGCAGGCGTCTACAGCGGGCATCCGCTGTTTCTGGAGCGGCTGGCCACCACCCTGGACAAGGCCGCGGTGCAGCGATTGCGCGCGGCGGTGGGGGCGCAACTGTGCACCGGCGCAGACCGCACCCCCGAGGACCGCCTCGGCCGCACCCTGCTGGCACTGCAGGGCGACGGCCCGATCGACGGCGACGAGGTGGTGACCGCCGCTCAGGAGGCG
>JBFYOQ010000210.1:0-10155 GCA_041303735.1 Mycobacterium sp. | reverse complement strand
GCCTTCATCCGCTGCAGGTGATGGGTGCGGATCTTGGTGCGGGCGGGCACGGGCTGATCCGAACCGCCGTAAGGCGCCATGGTGTTGTCGGACATGGGAGTCCTCATCTTCGTCGGGTGCGGTCCTCGTGGCCTCTTCCAGAGGTCCCCGGGCTCGCCTGACCTCATAAGTGTGCCACCACCGCGACCGGCCTGGAAATACGTGGCCAAGTGCGGTTGCTCACATCGCCGGAGGCCTAGCATCGAAACATGCAGCATCTGCAACGGCTCAGCGGTCTGGACGCGAGCTTCCTCTACCTCGAGACCTCCACCCAGCCGCTGCATGTGTGCTCGGTGCTCGAGGTGGACGCCTCCACCATCCCCGGCGGTTACACCTTCGCGGCACTGCGTGAGGAACTGGCCCTGCGGATCGCGGCGATCCCGACGTTCCGCGAGAAGCTGGCCAACAGCTTCCTCAACCTCGACCACCCGGTCTGGGTGGAGGACGAGGAGTTCGACCTCGAACGTCACGTCCACCGCATCGGTCTGCCCGCGCCCGGCGGCCGGGTCGAACTGGCCGAGGTGTGCGGGCATCTGGCGGCGCTCCCACTGGACCGCCGCCACCCGCTGTGGGAGATGTGGGTCATCGAAGGCCTTGACGGCACCGACTCGCGCAAAGGCGGCCGGCTCGCCGTGATGACCAAGATCCACCACGCCGCCGTCGACGGAGTCACCGGCGCGAACCTGATGTCGCAGCTGTGCAGCATCGAACCCGACCCGCCGGCGCCGGTGCCGGTGGATGCGAGCCGCGGGACCAACCCGCTGCGGATCGCAATCGGCGGGCTGGGCCGGTTCGCCACCCGGCCGATCAGCCTGGCCACCAGCGTCCTACCGGCCACCATCAACACGGTGGTGGACACGGTCAAACGGGTCACCGGCGGCGGCTCTGCCATGGCCGCGCCGTTCGCGGCGCCGCCGACGCCGTTCAACGCCAGCATCACCGCCCACCGCAACGTCGCGTTCGCCCAACTCGACCTCGCCGACGTCAAGACCGTCAAGAACCGCTTCGGGGTGAAGGTCAACGATGTGGTGATGGCGCTGGTCTCCGGGGTGCTGCGCAACTACCTGCTGGCCCGCGGTGAGCTCCCGGAGTCCACCCTGGTGGCCATGGTGCCGGTCTCGGTTCATGACCGATCCGACCGGCCGGGCCGAAACCAGGTGTCGGGAATGTTCGCCAGCCTCGAGACCGAGATCGCCGACCCGGCGGAGCGGTTGACGGCCATCGCCGAGGGCAGCCGCGCGGCCAAGGAGCACTCCTCGGCCATCGCCGCCACACTGCTGCAGGACTGGAGCCAGTTCGCCGGTCCGGCGGTGTTCGGTATCGCGATGCGGGTGTACGCCCGCAGTCGGCTCACCGAGTCGCGGCCGGTGCACAACCTGGTGGTGTCCAACGTGCCCGGACCGCAGGTTCCGCTGTACTTCCTCGGCGCCCAGGTGGAGGCGATGTACCCGCTGGGCCCGATCTTCCACGGCTCGGGACTGAACATCACCGTGATGTCGCTGGCCGGCAAGCTCAATGTCGGCCTGATCTCGTGTCCGGAACTGATCGGCGACCTCTGGGACATGGCCGACGGCTTCGAAGCCGGGATGAAGGAGCTTCTCGACGCTCCCGTGTGAGCCCTACCAGGCTCATCGCCACGTCATGGCAGCATGTTCTGCATGAGTCGCGACCAACTGTCCCGTGCCGGGCGCAACGGCCCCGTGCGCAGCGGCCTGCGCTATGGCCTCGTGCGCAACGGCCTCGTTCTGGCCGGCGTCGCCGCACTGCTGTCGGCAAGCGCGGGATGCAGCAGCGTGGTTGCGGGCACGGCGGTGCTGGCCGAGCCCAAGATGGGGCAGCCGGTCTCCTGGGGACCCTGCCGGCCGGCCGGTGGTGGCGGCGGCGAGGCCCTCACTGTCCCGGCCGGCGCCCAGTGCGGCGAGATCGCCGTGCCGGTCAGCTACGACGACCCGGGCGGTGACACGGCCACCCTTACGCTGATCCGGTTCCCGGCCACGGGGGAGAAGATCGGCTCACTGATCATCAACCCGGGAGGCCCCGGGGAATCCGGCGTGGAGGCCGCCGCCGGCATCGTCGAGAGCCTGGCGCCGCAGGTGCGGGAACGATTCGACCTTGTCGGCTTCGACCCGCGCGGAGTGGGCGGATCCAGCCCGGCACTGTGGTGCAACTCCGACGCCGACAACGACCGGCTGCGGGCCGACCCGATGGTCGACTACAGCCCCGAGGGTGTGGCTCGCATCGAAGCCATCACCAAGGAGTTCGTTCAGCGCTGCGTCGACAAGATGGGTCCCGACTTCCTGGCCAACGTCGGCACCGCCAACGTGGCCAAGGACCTCGACGTGCTGCGGGCGGCCGTCGGCGACGACAAACTGAACTACTTGGGCTACTCCTACGGCACCCGGATCGGCGCGGCCTACGCCGAGGCGTATCCCGAGAAGGTGCGCGCGATGATCCTTGACGGCGCCGTCGATCCCAATGCCGATCCCATCCAGGCCGACATCGACCAGGCCGAGGCGTTCCAGAAGGCATTCAATGACTATGCCGCTGACTGCGCCGAGGACATCAGCTGTCCGCTGGGCAGTGACCCGGCCAAAGCCGTCGACGCCTATCGGGATCTCGTTGATCCGCTGGTGGACAAGCCACTTCCCACCCGGGACCCGCGCGGGCTGAGCTACGGCGATGCGATCATCGGCACCATCATGGCGCTCTACTCGCCGAACCTGTGGCGCCACCTCACCTCCGGGCTGACCGAAATGACCAAGGGCCGCGGCGACACGATGCTCGCGCTGGCCGACATGTACATGCGCCGTGACGCCCAGGGCCGCTACACCAACGCCACCGACGCCCGCGTCTCGATCAACTGCGTCGATCAGCCGGCGATCACCGACCGCGCCAAGGTGGTCGAGGAGGACCGCCGGCTGCGTGAGGTGGCGCCCTTCATGAGCTACGGGGAGTTCACCGGGAATGCCCCGCTGAGCACGTGTGCGTTCTGGCCGGTGCCGCCGACGAGCACCCCGGGTGTGGTGTCGGCGCCCGGCCTGCCGCCGGTGATGGTGATCTCCAGCACCGGGGACCCCGCCACGCCGTATCAGGCCGGTGTGGATCTGGCCGCGCAACTCGGGGGTTCGCTGCTGACGTTCAACGGAACTCAGCACACAGTGGTGTTCCAGGGCGAGCAGTGCGTCGACGACTACGCGGCCGCCTACCTCGTCGATCTGACGCTTCCCCCGGCGGGAGCCACCTGCTGAACCGCTGCGGTTCCGATACCGACGTGTGATCGTCGCGCGCGGCCGTGAGGGCGCGCTGCGTGCCACGATGGCTGCCATGGTTCGCCAGAGTCGTTTCGGCTCGGCCCGCTTCGGCGTGGCCGCGGTCTGCGGGCTTGCCTGCGCCGCACTGCTGGCCGGCCCGGCCGCTGGCGCACCCGACGCCGGCCAGTCGACGCCGATAGCCGCATGGTCCGGCTGCGAGGAATGGATCGACGACGCCTTCCTGCCTACGGCGCTCTGCACCACCGTTGCGGTACCCATCGACGACGCGGATCCGGCTGGGCCGCAAGCACAATTGGCCGTCATCAAGATCCCGGCGAGCGGCCGGCGCATCGGTTCGCTGCTGATCAATCCCGGTGGCCCGGGCGCCTCGGCCGTCGACGCCGTCGTCGACCTGGGCGATGCGCTGGACGGCAGTGCGATCACCGAGCATTTCGATCTGGTCGGATTCGATCCGCGCGGTGTGGGCTACTCGACGCCGGAGTTGCGGTGCCGCACCGACGCCGAGTTCGACGCCTGGCGACGCGATCCGATGGTCGACTACAGCCAGGCGGGGGTGGCGCGGATCGAGGGTCTCTACAAGCTCCTGGCTGCTCAATGCCTCGACCGGATGGGCAAGGGTTTTCTCGCCGGAGTCGGAACCGCCTCCGCGGCAAGGGATATGGATGCGGTCCGGCAGGCTCTCGGCGAGGACCAGATCAACTATCTGGGGTACAGCTACGGCACCGAACTCGGCGCCGCATACGTCGATCGCTACCCGAACCGGGTACGCGCGATGGTGCTCGACGGAGCGATCGACCCCGACCAGGACCCGATCGCGTCACTGGTCGAGCAGATGGCCGGCTTCCAGGTCGCGTTCACCGACTACGCCGCCGACTGCGCCACCTCGTCGTCCTGCCCGCTGGGCACCGATCCCGCGCAGTGGGTGAACCGGTATCACCAACTGGTGAACCCGTTGGTCTCCGCACCCGGACCCACCGAGGACCCGCGCGGTCTGAGCTACGCCGACGCGATCACCGGGACCGTCAACGCGCTGTACACCCCGCAGTACTGGAAGTACCTGACCAGTGGACTGCTGGGCCTGCAACGCGGCACCAACGCCGGGGATCTGCTTTTGCTGGCCGACGACTACCAGGGCCGTGATTCCGACGGCCGCTACACCAACGGCCAGGACGCCTTCAGCGCCATCCGCTGCGTCGACGCCCCCACCCCCAGCGACCCTGCGGCATGGGCCGAGGCGGACCGGCAGATCCGCGCCCGGGCCCCGTTCCTGGCCTACGGCGAGTTCACCGGGTTCGCCCCGCGGGATCTGTGCGCGTTCTGGCCGGTACCGGCGACGACGGTTCCCGCCCCCGCCGCCGCGGCGCCGCCGGGGGCGGTGGTGGTGGTGTCCACCACCCGCGACCCCGCTACTCCGTACGCGGCCGGTGTCGACCTGGCGCGGCAATTGCAAGCACCACTGATCAGCTACGACGGCACCCAGCACACCGTGGTCTTCGACGGTGAGTCCTGCGTCGACGACGCCGTCGTGGACTTTCTGGTGAACCGGGTGGTGCCGGGGAACCTGAGCTGCTGAAACGCTGCGATCCGGTCGGGGTTTCGGGCACTGCGCCGGGCGAATAAGTCGCGTCCGCAAGACCTTATGTGCTACACAGGGCAGCGGCTCCTAGGTTGTGGGGAGTAACGCCGCTGCCCTGCTGATTCTCTTTATACTCCGGTTCGGGATATGAAACACGCGCCGGGCGTGCGGTTCGGCGTGATTTTCGACCGTCGGTCGGCGAACGGCCGGGCCCCCAGCCTCGCGTAACACAGAGTTAACAGCGGCTGCCTAGGCTCGCGTCATGGATCGGCAGAAGGAATTCGTGCTTCGCACGCTGGAGGAGCGCGATATCCGATTCGTCCGGCTGTGGTTCACCGACGTGCTGGGTTTCCTCAAGACCGTCGCCATCGCCCCCGCCGAACTGGAGGGCGCTTTCGAGGAGGGCATCGGCTTCGACGGATCCTCCATCGAGGGTTTCGCCCGGGTGTCGGAGGCCGACATGGTGGCCAGACCGGATCCGTCGACCTTCCAGGTGCTGCCGTGGACCACGAGTGCGGGCCAGCACCACTCCGCCCGGATGTTCTGCGATATCACCATGCCGGACGGCTCGCCGTCGTGGGCGGACAGCCGCCACGTGCTGCGCCGGCAACTGGCCAAGGCCAGTGATCTGGGCTTCTCCTGTTATGTCCACCCCGAGATCGAGTTCTTTCTGCTCGAGGCCGGACCCTACGACGGGTCGATTCCGGTGCCCGCCGACAACGGCGGCTACTTCGACCAGGCCGTGCACGATTCCGCCCCGCACTTCCGTCGGCACGCCATCGACGCGCTCGAGCAGATGGGCATTTCGGTGGAGTTCAGCCACCACGAGGGTGCCCCCGGCCAGCAGGAGATCGACCTGCGCTATGCCGACGCGCTCTCGATGGCCGACAACGTGATGACCTTCCGGTACGTGGTCAAGGAGGTGGCGATCGCCGAGGGCGTGCGCGCATCGTTCATGCCCAAGCCGTTCCCGGAGTTCCCCGGCTCGGCCATGCACACCCACATGAGTCTGTTCGAGGGCGAGACCAACGCCTTCCACAGTCCGGACGATCCGCTGCAACTCTCCGACGTCGCCAAGTCGTTCATCGCCGGAATCCTCGAGCACGCCACCGAGATCAGCGCGGTGACCAACCAGTGGGTGAACTCCTACAAGCGGCTGGTGCATGGCGGCGAGGCGCCGACGGCGGCGTCATGGGGGGCGGCCAACCGCTCCGCATTGGTCCGGGTTCCGATGTACACCCCGCGCAAGGCGGCGTCGCGGCGGGTGGAGGTGCGCAGCCCCGATTCGGCGTGCAATCCGTACCTGACGTTCGCGGTGCTGCTGGCCGCCGGGCTGCGTGGCATCGAGAAGAACTATCGACTGAGCCCCGAAGCAGAGGACAACGTCTGGACCCTGACGCCGGAGGAGCGCCGCGCAATGGGCTATCGCGAGCTGCCGTCGAGCCTCGGGGTCGCACTGGGGGAGATGGAGGGCTCCGAACTGGTCGCCGAGGCTCTCGGCGAGCATGTCTTCGACTACTTCCTGCGCAACAAGCGCGCGGAGTGGGAGGAATACCGCAGCAACGTCACCCCCTTCGAGCTCAAGAAGTATCTGTCGCTGTAGCGTCGCAGAGCGTGGGTAAACCGGCGACGCGGCGGCCGAGTGTTCCCAGCGTGGGTCGGCTTGGTCTGCTGCAACGCGCCGCGCCCTCGCACCTGAGGACACTCGGCTGGGATAACGACGCCCACGTCGAACTGCTCTGGTCGTTGTCGCGGGCCGCCGATGCCGACGCCGCCCTGCACACGATGGTGCGACTGGCCGAGGTGCTGGGCGGCGAGTGGGCCCGGCTGGACAGCGCACTGGTCGCCGACAAGTCGCTGCGCGGACGGTTATTCGCCGTTCTGGGCTCCTCCCTTGCCCTCGGCGACCACCTTGTTGCCAATCCGCAGTCCTGGCGCCTACTGCAGGGTGATGTCGAGCTTCCCGGCGTCGAGGACATGCGCCGGGCGTTCTCGGATTGCGTGGCCGAATTCGGCTCCACCCCAGCGGTTCTCGCGCCCAGACTGCGGACTGTCTACCGTGATCAGTTGCTGATCCTGGCTGCGCTGGACACCGCGCCCACCGTTGAGAACGAGCCCGTGCTGGCGTTTGAGGCCATCGGCGCGCATCTGTCCGACCTCGCTGACGCCGCACTCGGCGCCGCCCTGGAGGCGGCCACTGCCGCGGTATGCAAGGACGAGCCGCCGCCGCGGCTTGCGGTCATCGCGATGGGCAAATGCGGTGCCCGCGAATTGAACTACGTCAGCGACGTCGACGTCATCTTCGTGGGAGAGAACGCCGACCCGCTCATCACCCGGGTGGCCGGCGAGATGATGCGGCTGGCCTCGGAGGCCTTCTTCGAAGTCGACGCGGCTCTTCGTCCCGAGGGCAAAGCGGGTGCGCTGGTCCGCACCTTGGACTCGCACGTCGCCTATTACCAGCGGTGGGCCAAGACGTGGGAGTTCCAGGCCCTGCTCAAGGCCCGGCCCGCGGTAGGAGACGCCGAACTCGGCGCGGCCTACACCGACGCCCTGATGCCGATGGTCTGGAACGCCTGTCAGCGTGAGGATTTCGTCCCCGAGGTGCAGGCGATGCGCCGGCGGGTTGAGGAACTGGTTCCGGCGGACATGCGGGACCGCGAGATCAAACTGGGCACCGGAGGTCTGCGCGACGTCGAGTTCGCGGTGCAGCTTCTTCAGCTCGTCCACGGCCGCACCGACCCCTCACTGCACGTGGCCTCCACCGTCGACGCGTTGGCCGTGCTCGGTGCCGGCGGCTACATCGGTCGCGACGACGCCGCCAACCTCACCGCCTCGTACGAGTTTCTCCGGCTACTCGAGCATCGGCTGCAACTGCAGCGCCTGAAGCGGACCCACATGCTGCCCGCCGCCGACGACACCGAGGCGTTGCGCTGGCTGGCCCGGGCCGCGCACGTCCGCCCGGATGGCACCCATGACGCGCTCGGCGTGCTGCGTGAGGAGATCAGGCGCCAGAACGTCCGGGTGTCGAAGCTGCACGCCAAGCTCTTCTACCAACCGCTGCTGGAGTCGGTAGGACCCTCGGTGGAGTTGGCGGCGGGGATGTCGCCGGCGGCGGCCGAACGCCAGCTCGCCGCACTGGGTTACGAGGGCCCGCAGAGCGCGTTGACGCATCTGAGCGCACTGGTCAACGCCAGCGGACGTCGAGGCCGGGTGCAGGCGGTGCTGCTGCCGCGGTTGCTGGACTGGCTCTCGGCCGCCCCCGACCCGGACAGCGGCCTGCTGGCCTACCGCCGGATCAGCGACGCCCTGGCCGACCAGCGCTGGTATCTGTCCACGCTGCGCGACGAGAGCGCGGTGGCCAAGCGGTTGATGCGGGTGGTGGGAACGTCGGCCTATGTGCCCGATCTGCTGATGCGGGCACCGGAGGTGATCGCGGCCTACGCCGACGGGCCGACCGGGCCCAAGCTGCTCGACGTCGACCCCGACGGGGTGGCGCGCGCGCTGCTCGCCTCGGCCGGCCGCCACCGGGATCCGGCGCGGGCGATCGCTGCCGCCCGGACCCTGCGGCGGCGCGAACTGGCCCGGGTGGCCTCCGCCGATCTGCTCGGGATGCTCGATGTGCAGCAGGTGTGCTCGGCACTGACCTCGGTGTGGGTGGCGGTGCTGCAGTGCGCGCTGGAGGCGGTGATCCGGGACAACACACCCGACGGCGAGTCGGTGCCTGCGGCCATCGCCGTCATCGGCATGGGCCGCCTCGGCGGTGGCGAACTGGGCTACGGCTCCGATGCCGACGTGATGTTCGTCTGCGACCCCAGGCCGGGCACACAGCAGGGGAGCGCCGACGAGACCCGCGCGGTGAAGTGGTCGACGACCATCGCCGAACAGTTGCGCACCCTGCTCGGCGCGCCGAGTGACGACCCCCCGCTGGAGGTCGACGCCAACCTGCGCCCCGAGGGACGCAGCGGGCCGCTGGTGCGCACCCTGGCCTCCTATACCGCCTACTACGAGCAGTGGGCCCAGCCATGGGAGGTCCAGGCCCTGCTGCGGGCGGCGCCGGTGGCCGGCGACGAGCACCTCGGCGTGCGTTTCGTGGAGATGGCCGACCGCATCCGCTACCCGGACGGGGGCATCTCGGTTGCCGCGGTGCAGGAGATCCGGCGGGTGAAGGCCCGGGTCGACGCCGAGCGGCTGCCCCGGGGCGCCGATCCCAACACCCACACCAAACTGGGCCGCGGCGGACTGGCCGACGTCGAGTGGACGGTGCAATTGCTGCAATTGCGCCACGCCCACGAAGTGCCGGCGTTGCACACCACAGCGACGCTGGCGGCACTGGACGCCATCGCCGGGGCTGAGCTGATTCCCCTGGGTGACACCGATCAGCTGCGCGAGGCCTGGCTGACCGCCACCCGCGCCCGCAACGCGCTGGTTCTGGTGCGCGGCAAGGCCGTCGATCAGCTGCCCGGGCCGGGACGGCAGCTCAACGCGGTCGCGGCCGCCGCGGGATGGGCCGACAGTGACGGCGGCGAGTTCCTGGACCACTATCTACGGGTGACGCGGCGCGCCAAGGCCGTGGTGAACAAAGTGTTCGGAGGCTGAGCGTGCCGGTGCAGAAGTGGGACGGCGACGTCATCAGCGCCGAGGAGTTCGACCGGCTCCATGATCTCTACGGCCCGTTGGCCGCAGCGGTGCGGGGGCTGATCGACGCCACCGTCCGCACCGGGGCGGATGAGGGCACCATCGCCGGCGCCACCGCGGCTGTGCGCGCCGTCACCGAGAGCCTGCGGCCTCTCAACGACGGCTGGCAGGCGCTGCGGCACGCCGAGACCGGGCGCCCGGTGCTGTTCACCAACCCGGCCGCGGGCTGGCGCAATCCCATCGCGCCGCCGATGGTGATCGAGCACGACGCCGACGGGCGGTGCTGGAGCGACTTCACCCTCGGTGCGGCCTACGAGGGGCCGCCGGGAATGGTGCACGGCGGCATCGCCGCCCTGGTGCTCGACCAACTACTCGGTGAGGCCGCCACCAGCGGCCTGACCAAGCCCAAGTTCACCGGCACGATCAGCCTGCGCTATCTGCGCGGAACTCCGCTGGGAGCGTTGCACGCCCAAGCGTGGCTCGAGCGCACGGAGGGCCACAAGACCTACGCACGCGGTGTCATCAGCGACGCGCAAGGACCGACAGTCGAAGCGGAAGGACTTTTCATCATGCCGGCATGGGCTCGAGAGCGAAGTGACATGGGGACTGCGACCGGATGAAATTCTACGTCAG
>JBFYOQ010000209.1:0-15398 GCA_041303735.1 Mycobacterium sp. | reverse complement strand
TTCGCCGACGGCGTCGTATTCGACACCGAAACCCTCGACGGTGCAGCCGCCATGCGGACTCTTGACACCGCACTGCTGGCCACCGCGCTGCCGACAGCGATGGCCAGCCTGGACGACGGCGCCGACACGGTCCCACTGTCGGGCCGTTGGCTCACGCCGATCTACCGGGGCGCCACGCTGCGGCTGCTCTTCGTTCTACCGGCCGATCCCGAACCGTCGTCGTTGACGACCTGGCGGGCCACCGTGCGGGCGTGGCAGATCGGCCCCACGGCGAAGGATGACGCCCGTGCTTGAGCCCGTCGACATCGATCGGTGTCTGGCCGACTCGGGGACCTACGAAGACGTCATTCTGGGCATCTTCACCAAGCGCCAGCAGCGCGGCCTGGCCTACGCCGACGTCAACGCCGACGCCGGTGCCGGGGTCACCTACTTCGACACGGCCACCAAACGGCGCAGCCTGGCCCGGGCACTCGCCGGCAGCGTTGCCGCCGGGGACTACCAGCCGCGACCGGTCGACCTGTGGTCCTTGGAAAGCAAAGACAAGACCCGCGATGCGCATATGCCCGGCTTCACCGACCATGTCGTCGGTTCGGTTCTCTACCAATTACTTTCGCACAACGCCCGCTGCCATGGCCTTCCCGGCATCTACTCCTACCTTCCCGGGTTGACCAACGCCTCCGCCATGCGCGCCCTCGGTGCGTTCGTACGTCGGCACCATAAGCGGGTCGGGGCCGCCGGGCCGCCACTGTATGTGCTGCAGTCGGACTTCGATCACTACGGAGACGGCCTGCCGGTCGGACCTGATGCGGCACTCTGGCCGATCCTGCGGGAGGTCGCGGCGTTGGGCAGCCCCACCGGCGGGGTCTCGGACAGCACCTGGGGCCTGATCACCGCCCTGGTTCGGCCCGTCGTCCGGGACTCCGAGGGTGCGGAATTCACTCGCCTGCAGGGCGTCCCGATGGGGACTCCGATCGTCCCGGTGATCTCGAATCTTGCTGTGCTGCCGATGGACCGGACGATCCTGGGGATCGAGGGAATCTTCTACGCCCGCTACAACGACGACTTCCTTCTCGCCCATCCCGACCTGTCGGCAATGCACGAGGCCGACGCCCGGATCGACGCCGAACTCGGACCGCTCGGCGTCGCGCGCAAGACGGCCAAGGAACGCCGTACCGCACTGAGCGCCACGGGGATGCCGTCGAGCCAGGACGCCGCCTACCGCGGCGGCAACCGCATCGACTGCCTCGGGCTGTCGGTCAGTCATGCCGGTGCTCTCACTGTGGGCCCACATCGGTTGCGACGCTTCATCCGACGCGTCACGGACCGCATCGACGGTGCCGCGGTGGCGACCTGGCCGCTGCCGGTCACCGACCGGGCGCGCCATCTGGTCAACGTCACCAATGTGATGCTGGACGTCGGGAGTGCCTTTGCTGTTCCCGGACTGACCGCCCTGATGGACACCACCACCGATCGCGGGGTTCTCAAGGATCTGGATTTCCGGATCGCGCGCAAGATCGCCCAGGCGGCCACGGGGCGGCCGGGTGTCCGGGGTTTTCGTCTACTGCCGCCACGAATCCTGTACGACGAACTTGACCTGGTGTCGCTGGTGCGGCTCCGGAACTTGCGCTGACCAGCGGGGTGCGGTTCACTGATTTGCGAGGACGCGGACCCCGCTTTCGGGCGGATTCTCTGCGAAGGACCACAGAGGCTGCGGCTTTCGGTCGTTCAATTTTTCGTTTTCCCCCGCGTCCTCGCACGCCCGGATCAGGATCGGTAGTACCGGCCCAGCACGTCGTCGCGAAGTTCGTCGAACCTCCCGACGATGATCGCGTCGCGGATCCGGTCGATCAGCCGGATGATGAAACGCTCGTTGTGGATGGTGCACAGCGTCGCCGAGACGATCTCCTTGGCCTTGAACAGGTGATGGATGTACGCGCGGGTGTAGTGCGCGCAGGTGTAGCAGTCACACTCGGCATCGATCGGGCCGAAGTCGCGGCGGTAGCGCGCCCCGGTGATGTTGAATCTCCCGTCGAGGCTGTACACGGCGGCGTTGCGCGCCACCCGGGAGGGGGACACACAGTCGAAGGTGTCGGCCCCGGCGGAGATCGCGGCGAACAGATCGTCGGGCTCGCTGATGCCCAGCAGGTGCCGCGGCTTGGTGTCGGGCAGTTCGTCGGTGCACCAGCCCACGATGGTGGCGAGGTTCTGCTTCTCCAGCGCCCCGCCGATCCCGTAGCCGTCGAATCCGCGGCCGTCGTCGTCGACGATGCTCTCCAGTCCCTGGCAGGCCTGGCGGCGCAGGTCCTCGTAGTTGGCACCCTGCACGACACCGAAAAGTGCCTGCGGCGGGCGGGCCCGGAATTCCAGCGCGCTGAGCCGGCGGTGCTCCGACAGGCAGCGCTGCGCCCAGGCGTGCGTGCGGGCCACCGACTCCTCCTGGTAGGCGCGGGTGTTCACCAGGGTGGTGAGTTCGTCGAAGGCGAAGATGATGTCGGCGCCGAGTTGATGCTGGATGCCGATGGACACCTCGGGGGTGAATCGGTGGGTGGAGCCGTCGAGGTGGCTGATGAAGGTTGCGCCGTCGTCGTCGACGTGGGCCAGCCGCTGCTTGCCTGAGGCGATCAGGTGGTCGCCCTGCTCGCGGCCGGGGTCTTCCATGAGCACTTTTCCCAGGCCGGCTCCCAGCGACATGATCTGGAACCCGCCGCTATCGGTGAACGTCGGCCCCGGCCAGTTCATGAACGCCCCGAGCCCGCCTGCCTCGGCGACGATGTCCGGCCCCGGCTGCAGATACAGGTGGTAGGCGTTGGCCAGCACCGCCTGCGCACCGAGTTGGGCCATCGTTTCGGGCAGCACTGCCTTGACGGTCGCCTTGGTGCCCACCGCCACGAACGCCGGGGTCTGGATCTGGCCGTGCGGAGTGTGGATCACCCCGGCGCGCCCACGGCCGTCCACCATCTGCGCTTCAACGGTGAAGAACGGCCGGTCGGTCACGCTCGTCATCTAACCAAGGAGTCCGGAGACGGTGAGACGGCGCGGCCAGTGGGCATCACCGATCGGACAGACCACCGGTGTCGACAGGGTCAATCCGATGCAGCCGATGACCACACCATTCGAGATCGACGTCAGCTGCCCTCAGCGCGCTTGGACGGTGCGGTCCGCTTACGCGGCGCGGCTTTCTTCTTCGCGGCCGGCGTCGCACCGGCGGTGCCCATCGCACGCTCCAGACCGGTCAGTGAGTCCTCGAGATGGCCGAGGAGGCGCTGCAGGCTGGGCACACTACGCCGGCACCCGACTAGTCCGAAGTCTAGGTTGCCGGCGTTGTTGGACAGGGTGATGTTGAGCGCCTGACCATCCAGGGCGATCGAGAACGGGTAGTTGCCATCAAGCCGGGACCCGTTCCAGTACAACGGTTCCTGGGCTCCCGGCACGTTGGAGATCACGATGTTGAACGGCGGGGGAGCGGCGGCGCGCAGGAACGGCACGAGTTCCAGCAGCAGGGGTGACACGTTGAACGCCGAGAGCGCCATCTGCTGGATCTTGGGCAGCTGCGCGAAGACGTCTTTGTTACCGCGCATCGAGCTGTGCACCGCTGCCAAACGTTTCGCGGGGTCGGCGAGGTCGGTGCCGAGGTTGCACAGGATGGCGCCGACCTGGTTGCCGCCGGTGGAGTCGTCGGTGCGTAGGTTCACCGGCACCATGGCGATCAACGGCTGGTCCGGAAGCGCGTCCTGTTCCAGGAGATAGGCGCGCAGCGCGCCCCCGCACATCGTCAGTACGACGTCGTTGAGTGTCACCCCGGCAGCCTTCTTGACGTGCAGGAACCGCTGGATCGGCCAGGACTGCGCGGCGCATCGGCGTGCACCGCCGATCGGCACATTGAACATCGTCTTCGGCGCGCCGAACGGGAGGGTGAGTTGCTGCTCCATCAAGCCCTGCCGCGCCAGGTGGTAGGTGGAGGGTCCGAGAGCGGCCAGGGAACCGGCGGCGTTCACAACGCTGCCGATCGGTGACGGGCGTTCTGCGGCTCGGCTCTTGCGCCCGTTGAGACCCCACATCATCCGGATCTCATGGTCGTCGGGGTCCGCAGAGAGCGCCTTGCGCATCGTCCGCATCGCACTCACCCCGTCGAGCAGGGCGTGGTGGATCTTCGTGTACACCGCGAACCGGCCGTCATTGAGGCCCTCGACGACATGGGACTCCCACAGCGGGCGGTGCCGGTCGAGGAGAGTGCCGTGCAGCCGGGAGGTGAGTTCGAGCAGTTCGCGAACCCGGCCGGGGGTGGGCAGCGCCGAGCGGCGCAGGTGGTATTCGAGGTCGAGGTCTTTGTCGAACGCCCAGTTGAGGTTGGCGATGCCGCCGAAGAGTTCCGCCGGATGTTTGCGGAAGGTGGGGCTGACGTCGTCGCGGGTGAGTGCATCCTGATACATCTCGCGGACGTAGTCCGGGCCGGCACCTTGGGGCGGCTCGAACAGTTGTAAGCCGGCGACGTGCATCGGATGCTCGCGCGATTCGCCCAGCAGGAACAGCGAATCCAGCGGTGATATCAGTTCCATGATGTCCTCAAGTTCACGACTCCCCCTCGGATTCCCATTAGACCGGTTGGCGAACCGGTCGGGGAGGCCTTAGGAAAAGACGACCGCGGGACCGGACCAAGCGGATGGTCTGATTAAGCGTCTGCCACCGGTGTGCTTCCTCGGGCGTGTTGCGAATCATGTTGATGCAGCGCGGTGCTGAGCGCGATCCGCTTGGTGATGCCCAGCTTGCGGAACACTCGGTACAGGTGCGCTTCGACGGTGCGTGGTGCCAGGCTGAGCTGAGCGGCGATCTGCCTGCTTGTCCTTCCGCCGGCGGCGAGGTCGGCGATGCGGCGTTCCTGGGCGCTGAGCGTGACGGGCTCGCCCAAGGCCCGTGTGACCGGCACTCCGGCGGCATTGAGTTCAGCGCGGGCCCGATCGGCCCACGGGCGTGCTCCGAGGCGATCGAAGCCCTCGGCCGCCAGACCCAGCGCGGCCCGCGCCGCGGTGTGGCGCAGGTGACGGCGCCGCCACATGCCCTGGGCCAGAGCGATCCTGGCGTAATCGAAGGGGAACTCGGCAATGCCCGGGTGGGTGAGTGCCGATGTGAAGAGGTCGTCGGCCTCGGTGTCGGGTGCGGACATCGCTGATATCGCCAGGGTCAGGGCGGCAACGCGAGGGGAGATTTCGGCCAGATTGAGCCGCACCGCCTCAGCCGCGTGGGCGCGGGCCTCGGCAAGTCGTCCGGTGCGCACTGCGGCCTCGACGAAATCCAGCATGTCATCGCCGACCGGGATGTTGTGCCGGGGGAACTGACCTGGTTGGCCGATCTTTATCGCGGCTTGATAAGCCGTCTCGTAGTCCGCCTCGGCAAGGGCGGCCCGCACCGCGATCCGGTCAGCTAGGCCGAGCAGGTAACCCAGCCCGCGCGGTTTCGACCAGGCTGTCACTTCAGCGGCGTTGCAGCGTGCGGTCTCGAGGTCGCCCCGGTTGGCGGCCAGCAGGCCGACGTCGGCGAGGCACAGGTAGCGGAGTAACTCGCTGCCCTGGTCCTGTCGCGCCATCTCCTGGCAACGTGCGGCGACCTCCTGCGCCTGCTCCCAGCGACCGGTGGCGATCAGGTCCAGCAGGACGATGCGTCCCCCCTCTATGGCATCGATGGATGCGCCGTGCTCGCTGAGTTGGGTGAAGGCCAACTGAAGCGGGGCGCGAAACTCGGCCATCGCATCGATGCAGTAGGCCGGATAGGACATCATCAGCACCCACCGTGACGGTAGTTGCGACAGAATCCCGACGTAGTCGCCGAGCGTCGTGCGGATGGCGTTCGCGGTGCCGGGGATGTCATCGACTCCAGATTGGTACAGCAGGACCACCGCGGCCAATCGTGACTGCAAAGGTTGCAGGCAGGCATTGGTCAACTCCCGAAGCCGTTCGTCGTCGGCGTAGCCGGTGACGGACAGCAGGAGGTTGACGAGCCGGTTGAGGGTCATATCCTCGATGGCGTCGACCCTGGTCAGAACTTCCATCAATCGCCGGTGGGTTGGGAACACCTCACCGTCAACGTGAAATGCCCGGTAGCAGTCGGACAGGGCCTCCAGCGCCCACTCCGCCGTGTCGGTCTCCGCACCGTCCAGAAGTTCTCTCGCCTCGCCGCTCCGCCCGGCCCGGGTAGCGGCGAAGACCGCTTCAGCCAGAAAAGCGGTCTTCCGGTCGGGTTCGGCGCTCAACTCCGCGGCCTGCCTCAGCCACTCCACTGCGGCGGGAAGTCCGCCCCGGCGCTGGGACAGCTGTGCAGCCTGACCGAGCAGCTCGGCCACTTCCTGGTCGGGTTTGGTGGCCGCCGCAGCCAGATGGGAGGCGCGACGCACCAGCACGTCGTCATACAGCCCGGCGAGGTCGCGGTGGGCGTCGCGGCGTTCATCCGGGCTGGCCTGGTGAACGACCGCGGCGGGAACCAGTGGGTGGCGAAAGACGATCTCCCCCAACGGGTCCGCCACCAGAAGACCCTCCGCGACAGCGGTCGCGACGTTGCGCATCACGTAGCGGGCTCGATTCGCCGACGCGGCGCTGCCGGCGATGCCGTCCAGCGCTGCCCGTAACAACTCGGCGCGCACGGCGGCGTCAAGCTGTTCCAGCCGCCCACCGAAGGCCGCCAGTAGGCGATCGGTCAACGGCATGGCCCCGCCGCCCAAGTCGATGTGATCGGCGAATCGCGGCAGTTCGGTCAGCGCAAGGGGATTGCCGGCTGCTGCGGTCAGGACCGCCGCCCGAGCCGATGCCGTCAACGGAATCCCGGCCAGCTCAAGCAACCGCTTCGCATCTCGATTATCCAGCGGGTCCAAGTGGAACTCGCTCCACCCGGTACCGGAGAACGCCGAAGGATGGGGAACTCGGCGTCCTGCCAGGATCGCGATCCGCGGATTGCGCAGCCGTCGCCCTACCGCACCGAAAACCTCCGCACTGACACTGTCCAGCCATTGCACGTCGTCAGCCACCAGCAGAACCGGCTTGCTCCCTGCCGCGACGGCCAACAGGTTCAGCAATGCCGCCGTAAGTGGCAACACCGACACCGCGGAGTCCGGAGCGCCGCCGAAGACCGGCGCCAACACCGCACGGTCGGACTCCTCCAACTCGGGCACGAACTGGGGCAAGCCGAGCACCAGTTGATTCAACCCGCCCAGCGCGAAGGGCTCTTCGGCCTCCACCCCCAGAACCCGCACCACCTGCCAGCCCTCGGCCATCGCGGACGCGCACACCTGGTCGATCAACGCCGTCTTGCCGACACCGGACTCCCCGGACACCACTACGGCGCGCTCGCTGTCGTCGGACAGCAGCCGGGCGAGTCTGGCCAACTCAGACTGCCGACCCACCAGAACGACTTCGCGCCCCATACACGAGTTCCTTATCAGATCAGCTGCACATCAGTAATCCACGAAATCCCACCGAACCCACAGTGTGAGTGAAATGGGGGCATCAGGCACCCGTTAAGGCGTTGCCACAGAACTGAGACAAACTTTTAGTCGAGCATTCGACCCGAATACAGATGGCGGTGGCGGAGGGATTTGAACCCTCGGACGGGGGTTACCCGTCACACGCTTTCGAGGCGTGCTCCTTAGGCCGCTCGGACACGCCACCGTGGGCGATCTTACGGTTCGGTGTGGACTAGCCCAAATCCCGCTGCCGGGCGAAGAATTCCTCCAGTAGACCGGCGCACTCCTGCGCCAGCACGTCGCCGCGCACCTGCGGGCGGTGCGTCAGTCTCCGGTCGCGCATGACGTCCCACAGCGAACCGGCCGCGCCGGTCTTGGGCTCCCACGCCCCGAACACCACGCGGGCCACCCTTGCCAGCACGAGCGCGCCCGCGCACATCGTGCACGGCTCCACCGTCACCGCCACGGTGGCGTCCTGAAGACGCCAGCCGTCGCCGTGGGCCAGGGCTGCCGCGCGCAGCGCGAGGATCTCGGCGTGCGCCGTCGGATCGCCCAGTGCCTCGCGGGCGTTGGCCGCACGGGCCAGTTCGGTGCCATCGGATGCGAACACCACCGCGCCGATCGGAACGTCATCGGGGCCGGCCTGCCGCGCCGCGGCAATGGCAGCCTCGACCATCGCCTCGTCCGTCAGGTGCGAGGTCACCGATCGAGTCGGTCGAGCACCGCGGCGAACTCGTCGGTGAAGCCCATTTCCCGGGCGATCCGCCCGAGTTGCTCGTCGGCGTACAGGTCGATCTCCCCGAGAATGACGCTCAGCACAGCCTCGGGCAGGCCGATATCGGCGAGCACCCCCAGGTCGCCCTCCTCGAACGGGTCGGCCTCCTCGAGGTCTTCGGCCGCAATGTCGGCGTCGAGTTTGTCCAAGGCCTCGGCGGCGATGTCATAGTCCAGCGCTGCGGTGGCGTCGGAGAGCAGTAGTCGCGTCCCCGACGGGGCGGGGCGCACGATGAGGAAGAATTCGTCGTCGACATCGAGCAGTCCGAACACTGCTCCGGCGCTGCGCAGTTCCCGTAACTCGGTCTCCGCGGCGGCCAGGCTCGTCAACGCTTTCGGGCTCATCGGGGAGCATCGCCAGGTGGCGTTCTCCCGCACGACGGCGACGGCAAAGCCGTCCGGGTCTTCCCGGGCGTCAGTCCGCTGTGCCGCCATGGGCGCTTACGCTAGCCGCTGGGCAGCCGCGTTGACCACTGAAGCCCAGGTTGACCGGTAAGCCGACCGCGATGTGCAAACCTGGAAACGTGACCAACCCAGCGGTGTGTGTGCTCGGGCTCGGACTGATCGGTGGGTCCGTGCTGCGGGCTGCGGTGGCCGCCGGACGGGAGGGGTTCGGCTACAACCGCTCGTTCGAAGGGGCGGCGGCGGCTCGCCGCGAGGGGTTCGCCGCCTCCACCGATCTCAGCGAGGCGCTGACTTGGGCTGCCGAGCGCGAGGCTCTCATCGTGCTGGCGGTGCCGATGCCTGCGGTGAGTGAGTTGCTCGACGAGATCAAGCGCACGGCTCCCGATTGCCCACTGACCGACGTCATCAGTGTCAAGGGTGCTGTCCTGGCTCAGGTGCGTTCGGCCGGTCTGTTGGATCGCTACGTCGGGGGTCATCCGATGGCCGGCACCGCACATTCGGGCTGGCCGGCCGGAAACGCCCGCCTCTTCGACAGTGCGCCGTGGGTCATCAGCGTGGACGAACATGTCGACGCAGCCATCTGGTCGCAGGTGATGCACCTGGCCCTGGACTGCGGAAGCTTCGTGGTCGCGGCCAAGTCCGACGAGCATGACGCCGCCGCAGCTGCCATCTCGCACCTGCCGCATCTGCTCGCCGAAACGCTGGCCGCGGCTGCCGGAGACGTGCCACTGGCCTTCGCGCTGGCCGCCGGATCCTTTCGCGACGGAACGCGGGTGGCCGGCACCGACCCCGATCTGGTGCGCGCGATGTGCGAGGCCAACACCGGTGAGGTGCTGCCGGTGCTCGACCGGGCGCTGGAGTTGCTGCACGGCGCGCGGGACTCATTGGCGGAGGGGGGTTCAGTCGCAGAACTCGTCGAGGAGGGGCACGCGGCTCGGGTGCGTTTCGAACACTTCGCACGTCCGGACATCGTCACGATCGCGCTGGGCGAGGAGAACTGGCGTGAGGAACTTGCCGCGGCCGGGCGGGCCGGAGCGGTGATCAGATCCGCTCTGCCAGGCCCGGGTAGTCGAGGATGAACCCGTCGCCATCGACGACGACGGTGGTCTCGGCGACCGGGGAGTGCAGTTTGATGCCCTCTCCGGAGGCCGGCCCCGGGCTGCTGTAACTGATCGACGCCGCGGAGACGGTCAGCTCCGGCAGATACACGTAGACCACGGGCAAGGTCACCGAATCAGCCCGGCGGTGGAGGCCGGCGCGGCGGATCGGCAGCGCGTTGAAGAACGGGCTGAGCACCATGTCGACGTCAATCGCACCGTCGTAGCCGAACCGGGACTGACCCTCGTGGTCGGTCACCAGCCACATGTTCTCCTCATCGCGCGCGATCGACAGTTGCCGGTCGCGTTCGGCGAGGGTGACGTTCAGCGACAACCTCTTGGTGGCGCCGCTGTCGTCGGTCACCAGATCGTAGGAGGCACTGAACGCCGGATGCTGGGCGGTCGCGGCGGCGACGATGCGTCCCAGCGCCTTGATCCGGTCGCCGACCAGCAGCACCCGGGTGGACTCGATGCGAGTGGCGTCATGAGATCGCCACGTCAGCATCGCCGGCCAGTCAGTCGCCGCAGCGTCGCCCTCAGTCACCACCCCTCCACGGTAAGCGACGGATCGGGGCGTGGTGCACTGCGCCCGCCGGTATCCACACGCACCTCGTCGTCCAGCAGGGGCTGGGGCAACCGCCGGCGCAGGCGGCCGGCCCCGGGCACCGAGGCCCAGACCGCCATGGCCAGCAGACCGTCGAGGATCAGCGCCAGCACCGTCACCAACAGCGCGCCGACCAGCGCCAGATAGAACTGCCGCACCTTGATGCCGTCGATCAGATACCGGCCCAGCCCGCCCAGGCTGGCGTAGGCCGCGATGGTCGCGGTGGCCACCACCTGCAGGGTTGCCGTGCGTAGGCCGCCGAGGATCAGCGGCATCGCATTCGGAACCTCGACGCGCATCAGCACCCGCCGCTCGGTCATACCCATCGAACGGGCGGCGTCGGTGACCTTCGGATCCACATTGGCGATGCCCGCGTAGGTGCCCGCCAGCAGTGGGGGAATGCCCAACAGCATCAGCGCGACCGTGGGCGGCAGTAGACCGAGGCCCCACAGCAACACTCCGAGCAGCAGCACACCGAGCGTCGGAAGCGCGCGCAGTCCGTTGACCGCGGTGACCACCAGGAAAGACCCGCGGCCGGTGTGCCCGATGATCAGGCCGATCGGGATCGCGATCAACGCCGACACCGCCACCGCCACCGCGGTGTACTGCAGATGCTCGATGATGCGTGCGCCCAACCCGGCGTTGCCGCCCCAGTTCTGCGCCGAGAAGATGTAATCCAACGCCTGCTGCAGGAAGTTCATGCCGCCACCGTGGTCCTCGACTGTGCGCGCGCCCATGGGGTGATCGCGCGGCCCACGAGCAGGATGAGCATGTCGATGATGATGGCGAGCAGGAAGATCGCGATGATGCCCGCGATGATCTGATCGCTCTTGTCGGATTGGTATCCCTCGGTGAACCAGATGCCCAGACCACCGATGCCGATCACCGATCCGACCGCCACCATCGAGATGTTGGTGACGGCGACCACCCGCAGTCCGGCGATCAAAACGGGAAGCGCCAGTGGCAGTTCGACTTTCAGCAACTGCCCGAGGCGGGTATAGCCGACTGCGCTTGCGGCGTCACGCACCCGGGTGTCCACGGCATCGAGCGCCTCGGGAACCGCCCGAACCAATAGTGCGGTGGTGTAGAGCGTCAGGGCGACGATGACGTTCGCCTCGTCGAGGATCCGGGTGGGGATGATCAGCGGCAACACCACGAACAACGCCAGTGACGGGATGGTGAAGATGATGCTCGCCGTCAGCGTTGTCAGCCGCCGAAGCGCGGTGTTGCGCCACACCAGCGCACCGAGTGGCACCGCGATCACGATTCCCAGCGCCACCGGAATCAGCGAAAGCCTCAGGTGGATCAGGGTAAGCGCCCACGCGGTGTCGAGGTGGTTCAGCAGGTAGCGCACGCGCTCTAGTCCGATCCGGCCCGGCGTTGCGCGGCCAGTGCGTCGATGACCTCGTCCGCACTCACTCCGCCGATGACCGCCCCCGACCCGTCGACGGCGATGCCGATCCCCGACGGGGATGACAGTGCCGCGTCGAGGGCCGCGCGCAGGGTTCCGTCGGGGCTGAACAGGGATCCGCCGGCGGTGACGCTGTCGTAGAGTTCGCCGCCATCGCGGTGGGTCGCGACCCCGTCGGCGTCGATCCACCCGAACGGGGAGCCGTCGTCGCGTACCACCAGCCGCCACTGCCCGGGATCGAGTGCGAGGCCGTCGATGTCGTCTTCGCTGGCGGTGGAAACCTCCTGCAGCACAAGGTCGGCGGAGGTGAAGAACTGCAGCGCGCGGTAGCCGCGGTCGGCGCCGATGAACTCGGCGACGAAGTCCGTTGCCGGGTGTTCCAGCAGCCGGGCCGGCGGGTCGTACTGCTGCAGCGCACCCCCGCGACCGAACACCGCGACGGTGTCACCGAGCTTGACGGCCTCGTCGATGTCGTGGGTGACGAAGACGATGGTTTTGCGCAGATCGCTTTGCAGCCGCAGCATCTCGGTCTGCAGTTCCTCCCGGACCACCGGGTCGACGGCGGAGAACGGTTCGTCCATCAGCAGGATGGGCGGGTCTGCGGCCAGGGCGCGGGCCACCCCGACCCGCTGCTGCTGACCGCCGGAGAGTTGCGCCGGGTAGCGATCCCCGAGTTTGGGGTCCAGGCCCACCCGTTCAAGGACCTCGTAGGCGGCGCGCCGGGCGGCGCGGCGCGACTGCCCCTTGAGGATCGGCACCGTCGCGACGTTGTCGATCACCCGCTGGTGCGGCATCAGGCCACCACTCTGGATGACGTAGCCGATACCCAGGCGAAGCTTCACCGGGTCGAGTTCGGCGACGTCACGTCCGCCGACGCTGACGGTGCCCGACGTCGGGTCGGTCATCCGGTTGATCATTCGCATGGATGTGGTCTTGCCACAGCCGGACGGCCCGACGAAGACGGTGAAGGCGCCGTCGGGGATCTCCAAGGTGAGATCGTCGACGGCGACGGTGCCGTCCGGATAGCGCTTGGTGACGCCGGTGAAGGTGATCATTCATCCACCCATCGGCTTGTCGAATCCCATGGTGCGCAACCAGTTTTGGGCGGCTTCTTCCGGATCTATGCCTGAGTTACCCGATACCGCGGTGTTGAGTTCGACGAGATCCTTGGTGGTCAGCTTCGCCGACACCGCGTCGAGGACCTTCTTGAGCTCCTCGGACATCTTCTGCGAGCTCACCAGCGGCACGACGTTATTGGCCAGGAAGTTGTTCTTGGGGTCCTGCAGAACCACGAGCTTGTTCTGCGGAATGGCCGGCGAGGTGGAGAAGATGTTGGCTGCGGTGACCGTCCCGCCCAGCAGTGCGCGCACCGTCGCCGGCCCGCCGCCGTCGCTGATGGCGACGAAGTTGTCGGCCTTGATGGCCAGTCCGTACTTGGCTTTCAGGCCGGGCAGGCCCTGGGCGCGGCTGGTGAACTCCGACGGGGCGCCGAACTTGACCTCGGCGGCGTACGGCACCAGATCAGCGATGCTGGTGAGCTTCCACTTCGTGGCGGTGGCCTCGGTGACGGTGACGGTGTCGGTGTCGTTGGCCGGGGCGGGGGTCAGGATGGATAAATCCCCGGGCAGCGCGCGGTGCAGCGCGAGCTCCACGTCGTCGGGCTTGGTGACTGTGCTCTTCGGGTCGAAGTAACCCAGCAGGTTGCCGGTGTACTCCGGGATCAGGTCGATGGAGTGGTCGCGCAGCGCCGGGATGTAGGTCTCGCGGCTGCCGATACCGAACTGCCGCACGACGGTGAACCCGTTGGCAGCCAGTGCTTCCGCGTAGATCTCGGCGACGATCTTCGACTCGGGGAAGTCCGCGGAACCCACCACCACCGACTTCAGGTCACCGGAGACCGCGCCGCCGCCGAGTGGGTTGGAACTGCCGCAGCCCCCCACCACCGGGACCAACGCAGCCACCACGACGGCGGCCAGCCTGCGCAGGGACGGTTTCATACGCGTCCTCTCCCCTCGTTTGCTCGACCCTAACCGCTGCAGGGAGACGTTTTTAGACCCAATCGCCGCTTTGGTGGTTTGAATCCGGGCTCGCAACGGCGAAGATGACCCCATGAACAGCGATCCCCGGGTGCCGGACCAGCCGCCCCCCGCCGCGGCCGAGCCTGACACCGGCCACCTCCCCGAGCCGACACACCCCTCAGACGTCAAGTTCACCCGTGCGGCGGCGCTGTGGTCGTCGCTGATTCTGGGATTCCTGGTGCTGATCGTCCTGCTGATCTTCATCGCCCAGAACACCGCGTCGACGCCGTTCGCTTTCCTGAGCTGGCGCTGGGACCTGCCGCTGGGAGTGGCGATCCTGTTCGCCGCCGTGTGCGGCGGGCTGATCACCGCATTGGTCAGCGCGGCGCGGATGTTTCAGCTGCGGCGTGCCGCGAAGAAGAACCTGGAAGCCGCCCTCAAGCGGTAGGTCAGCGCAGGCGGTGCGGCAGCAGATCCCACACGTGCTCGACACCGTTGACGCCGGCCACCGACGCTCTCCCTTTGCGGGAGTAGCGCAGCGCGGTCACCGAGGCGTAGTCGATGGGAAACGACAGCAGCTTCGCGGTGCCGAGGATCTCGTGGAGCACGACGTTGATTACTCCCCCGTGACTGAACACCGCGACGGTGTCGGCGTGGTCGCCGGCGGCGACGATGTCGCCCAGAGCGGTGCGGATGCGCCCGCGGAACTCATCGGTGTCCACCACCCCGGGAAGTTCACCGGCCGCCATCTTGTCCCAGTCGTCGGGCCGTTCGGTCCGCACCTGCTCCAACGGAATGTAATGCGAGAGGCCCCGGTCGTACTCGGCGAGCCGATCGTCGATGTCCACCGTCATGCCCAGCACTGCGGCGACAGGCTGTGCCGTCTGCACCGCCCGCCGCTGCGGACTGCTCACCAGGCGCCGGATCGGAAACCGCGCCAGCGCGCCGGGCAGTCGCCGCGCCTGTTCCCAACCGTCTTCGGTCAGTTCGGGATCGGAGCCTTCGCCGGCTTCGGTGCGCAGCGGCAGCGCATGCCGGATCAGCAGGAGGAGCATGCGTGCAACGATAAAGTGCCTGCCATGAGCGGTGACACGAGCTACCCGGCGGAGCTGTTCGACCTGCGCGACCGCGTGGTGCTGATCACCGGCGGCAGCCGCGGTCTGGGCCGCGAAATGGCGTTCGCCGCCGCCCGCTGCGGTGCCGATGTGGTGATCGCCAGCCGCAAGTACGACAACTGCGTGGCGACCGCGAATGAGATCGAGGCCGAAACCGGTCGCGCGGCAATGCCCTATGGCGTCCACGTCGGCCACTGGTCGGAGCTGGACGGCCTGGTCGACGCCGTGTACGACCGTTTCGGCAAGCTCGATGTGCTGGTCAACAACGCCGGTATGTCGCCGCTGTATGACTCGCTGCGCGAGGTCTCCGAGAAGCTGTTCGACACCGTGGTGAACCTCAATCTCAAAGGCCCGTTCCGGTTGTCGGTGCTGGCCGGGGACCGGATGGCCGAGGCCGGTGGCGGTGTCATCATCAACGTCAGCACCCACGGGTCGCTGCGGCCGCACCCGTCGTATCTGCCCTATGCCGTCGCCAAGGCGGGACTCAACGCCCTCACCGAGGGACTGGCCAAGGCCTACGGACCGTC
>JBFYOQ010000208.1:0-5520 GCA_041303735.1 Mycobacterium sp. | reverse complement strand
CGTCCTGCGCCTTGGCCTGCCCGGTCAGCGAGTTGAGGTTAGCCGCCCATGCGTAGATGGCATCGGCGGAGACCACCTGGCTGTCGAACAGTGGCGGCGAGTTGTCCACGATGTCGTTGACGTCGCCGATGTTGTTCTTCAACTCGGTGACGAACGACTGGGTACCGTCCACCAGCCGCTGCAGAGTCGGGCCGAGGCCGCCGACCGCCAGTGCGGTCTCATCGAGCACGCTGGGGATCTTGTCCGACGGGATCGCGGCGATCGCCCGGTAGGCGTTGTCGAGAGCGGGCCCCACCGGCGTCGGGATGGTGCTCTTGGTGATGGTCTGTCCCGGCTGGAAATACTGGTCCGGGGCACCGGTGGACACCAGGTCGAGGTACTGCTCGCCGACCGCGGTCACCGAGTGAACATTCGCGCTCGCGTCGACCGGGATCTTGTACTTGTCGCTGATGCTCAGCGACGCCCGAGCACCGGTCTCGGTGGGCTCGATGTTGGTGACCCGGCCGATGGTCACGCCGCGGTAGGTGACGTTGGAGGTCTTATACAGGCCCCCGGCCGCGGGCAGATCCACCTTGAGCGGGTACTGGCCGATACCGGCGGCGGCCGGCAGGCGCAGGTAGTACAGACCGAGCACCAGCACGGCCAGCACCGTCAAGACGACGAAGATGATCAACTGGGTCTTGATGAAACGAGTCAGCATCGGATCAATTCCTCACTCACTCGCCGCGCTCGACGAACGGTCCGCCGCCATCGGTCATATTCGGGTGCGGGGTGTACCGGACGTCCGGGATCATCGTCTGCGGATCGCGTCCCCATGACTGCTCAAGTGCTCGCAGCATGCCCTGGAAACCCGTGCCGGTCAGCAGGCCGTTGTCGATCGAGCTGAGCGTCAGGTCAACGTTCAGCGACAGGTTCAGGTAGTCGCCTCGGATCACCTTCGGGATGTTGTCCAGCGGGTACGGGTTGGTGATGATCAGGCGCATCGCATCGAGGAAGTACGGCGAGCTGCGACCGATCTGCTTGAGCGGCCGCTGCAGCTGGACGAGGTTGGTCTGCAGGTCGGCCTGGGCAGCAGACAGCGAATCGCCGGTGACCTTGCCGAACCGGCCGAGCGCGATCACCGCGTCACTGACCCGGTCACGGGCGCCGGCGAGGTATTCCACCAGCGGCGGAAGATCCACCAGCAGCTGGTCGATGGTGTTGTTGCGCGTCGCCACGTAGCTGAACAACTTGTTGGACGACTCGATCGCCCGGGCGATGTCGTCGCGCTGATTGTTGAGCTCGGCAGTGAACACGTCGAGCTTGTTGAGGAACTCCCGGATCTGCTCGGCGTTGCCGGTCAGCAGGTTGTTCACCTCGGTCTGGATCACCTCGAGGTTCGGGATGCCACCGCCGCGCAGGACGGTGGCCACACTGGCCAGGGTTCGCTCCACGGTCGGGAACGACGACGAGCGCGAGATCGGGATGGTGGCGCCGTCTTTCAGCGGCTGCGGCGACGGGTCGGGCGGCGCGGCGAGTTCGACGTGCTGGGTGCCCAGGATCGAGCTCTGCCCGATCTTGGCCGTGGCATTGGCAGGCAGGTCGATGCCCGGGTCCACCTTCAGGGTGAGGGTGGGAACCCAGTCCTTGAGTTCGATCTTCTTGACCGTGCCGACGAACACATCGGCGACGCGGACACGGCTGTTGGTGTTGAGGGCGAGAGTGTCCGGGATCTGTACGTAGAACGTCTGCGAGCCCTTCTCGCTGCCCGGCCCGATGGGCAGCGGCAGGTTCGCCACGCCCTTCCAGCCGCACGAGGTCAGCACCATGGCGGTCACACCCAGCACGAAGCCACGCCGACCGAGGCGTCGCACCGAAGTCATCCTCGCGCTCACTATCCGGTCCCCATTTCAGCTGGCAGAGCAGGTCCTGCGGGCATCGGCGCCGGTGCAGGCCCGGGCGCAGCCGGTCCGATCTGCTGCGAGACCGGCAGCGGACCGGGAACCACGTCGGGCGCCGGGGCGGGCGGGGGCGGAGCCCCCGGATACCACGGCGGCGGCAACGGGTTGAGCTGGTCGTAGGAGTTCGACGGAGCACCGCCGCGCGGGCCGCCCGCCGGGTAGTTGACCGGGTCCGGTCCGCCCATGAGTGCGGCGAGCGAATCGGGGGTCAGCATGGCCGCGGTGAACGGGTTCACATCCACGCCCTGCATGCCCGGAGCCACGATCCAGCCCGGCTCATGGTTACCGTGCGAGAACAAGGTGTCACGCGACCAGATACCGGGAACGGTGGTGTCCTTGTAGCCCGGGGGCGGACGCAGTCGCTCCTCGGAGTACGCGACGTACTTCGGCAGCGTCTCGGCACCGGAGAACTGGTTCACTCCGAATGGCGGGAAGTTGAACTTGACCGCATCCAGAATCGGTGCCAGGTACTGCGCGCACAGCTCGGCGGAATCCTGGTAGCCCAGCCGGCTGCCCGCCTGGATGGCGCTGCACAGGAACTGCATCGGGTTGGCGAAGCTGGCGACCGCCGGGATCGCTGTGATCGCACCGTGCGTCGGGTGGTAGATCTGGTTGACGTTCGCGGCGAGGTTCGGATACACGTGCAGCGCGGTCTCGATGCCGTTGCGCGGTTCCGGCTGCATCAGAGCGTTGGTGACATCGGCCAGGTTCTTGATATCGGTACCGAGCACCTCACCGTTCTCATCGAGGAACGAGCGCGCTGTCGTGAGCAGGCCGTCGATGTCGCGGACCGCGTTGGCGAGTTCCTGATCGGAGTTGTTCAGCGAGTTGGTGAACGTCGCCAGGTTGGTGTTCAGTGCGACGATCTGCTGATCGCTCTGGCGCAGCGCGTTGACGAACAGCGCCAGGCTCTTGGTGACCGCGAAAAGATCGCCGCGGCCGTCGTTGAGCGCGCCGATGGCGTCGGCCAGCGCACTGAACGTCGTGTTGATCTGCTTGCCCTTGCCACTGAGGTTGGCAGAGAGCGCCTCGACCAGATCTCCCAGCGGGCCCTTGGGCTGACCCGGCGTCGGACCCAGCTCGGTGACCAGCTTGTCGAGCTGGTTGCGGATGTCGTCCCACTCCACCGGCACCTGCGTGCGCTCCAGGGGGATGACGGCGTTATCCGCCAGCGCCGGGCCGCCGGTGTAGGGCGGGGACAGCTGAATGACACGGGACGCCACCACGGTCGGGTTCAGGATCGACGCGGTCGCGTCGGCGGGAACCTTGTACCTGCTGGCGAAGCTCAGTGTGACCTTCATCTTGTCGCCGGCCGGTTCAACGCTGTCGACGGCACCGACCTTGACGCCCATGATCTGGACGCGGTCACCGGGATAGAGCGCCAGGGTGTCGCTGAAGTAGGCCACCACCTTGGTGGTGGTCGCCTTCGTGTACAGGTTGTAGCCGACCAACGCGGCGACGACGGCCAGGATCACCGCCAGTGCCGCGATGGCCGCCGTTGACTTCGACATGCTGCCGAGGCGCATATTGCGAACCGGCTCCGACGCGGTGGTCGCCTCGTTCATGGGCTCATTCATGGGCTCGGTCATGGGCTAAGCCCCTCCCATGTCGACGGGCGCGAGATCGGCTGCCGGACCGGGCAGCGCAGGAACCGGCACGGTGCGGGCCCCCGGCGGTCCGGGCGCCAGTGCGGGTCCCGGTGCGCCGGACACAAACGGCCCGAGCTGGCCCGGGATAGCGGCCGCCGGAACGCCGTGGTTAGGCGCCAGAGCCGCCGGGTTCGGTGGCAGGTTCTGCACACCCGTCAACGGGCCGTACTCACCCGAGCCGTACGGACCCTGAAGCGCACCCGCGCAGGGCAACGGGTTGCCCGGCGACGGCATGCCATCGCCGGCCGGCGTGTAGGAGCACGGGTTGCCGGGCGGAACGGCAGGGCCCGGGAACTCCGGGGTGCCTTCAAGCACGTTCGGTGACGGCGGCGGAGCGCCGTTGGACTGGGCGACGCCGTTGGGATCCGGGAACTTGAAGGCCGGCAGACCGGCGTTGCGCCAGAACTCCTCGGGATCGATACCACGCTCCTTGAACGCCGCATCGACGAAGGGCTGAAGTGCTTGATAGGGGAGCAGGTTCACCAGCAGCGTCTTGAAGTAGGGACCCGAGCCGATCGACTCGGCCAGCGCTCCCATGAACTTCGAGGCCGTCGTGATCGAGTAGGCGAAGTCATCCTTGTGTTTGACCAGCACGGTGCTGATGGTGCGCAGTTGCTCAAGGACGTTGTTGAGGTTCGGGTTGTCGTTGATGAAGCCCTCGAACTGCCGCGACACCGCCGAGACGTTGGCCAGGAGGTAGTCGATGGCCTCGCCGCGCTGGTTCATCGCAGCCAACAGGAACTGGGTGTTGACCAGCAGACGGTTGATCTGCTCACTGCGGTTGCCCAGCACGCTGGCGACCTTATTGGCCTGTGCCAGAAGGTCTTTGAACTCCTCGTCGCGCTTGCCGATGGTGTCGGAGAAGCGGGCGACCCCGTCCAGCGCCGCCTTCAACTCCGGTGCGCTGGCGTCCAGCGTCTCGCTCAAGACATTGAGCGAGCGCTTCACCGTCTGCAGATCCCAGCCTGCGGTGGTGGTGGTCAGATCGGAGAAGGCGTCGTACAGCTGGTAGGGGGTGGTGCTCTGTTCCAGCGGCAGGATCGCGTTGACCGGCAGCACCTTGGTGCCGCGCGGCTCGATCTCCATGACCCGCTTGCCCAGGATGGTGTCGGTGCGGATGGACAACCGGCTGTCGCTGCCGATCCGCTGGCCGCCGAGGGTGAACCCGACCTTCACCCGGTCGCCGTCGATCTTCAGCGAGCGGATCTGCCCGACATCGGCGCCGCTGACTCGCACCTTGTCGCCGGGTGCCGCTCCGGCGGCGTCGGCGAAGTGTGCGTAGTACATCGGTTTCGCGAACAGCATCGGAACGCTGGCGAAGCTCTGGCCCACCGCCACGACCATGATCATGATCAATAGGCCCAGCAGACCTACCCGGACGCGATTGGAGCCCTCAAGGGTTCTCATTGCGGCGTGCACCTCCCCGACGGCTGCTTGGTGACCCGGACGTTGCGCACCGGTCCACCCGGCTGCAAGCCGTTGAGGGTGAGGGTCAGGTCGCAGAGATAGAAGTTGAAGAAGTCACCGTAGATACCGCCCACGCGGCCGATCAGCGTGATCGCCGCGGGGTACTCCGAGAGCAGCTTGTCCAGCTTCTCCGGTTGATCGGCCAGCGGAGCCTGGATGGTCTCCAGGTGCCTGGTGGTCTCCTGCAGCAGCGGACGGTTGTCCGCCAGCAGATCGGCGAGGGTGCCCGAGGCGTTGCTGATGTCGGCCACGGCATCGGACAGCGGGTCGGCACGGTTCTTGAGCCCGGTGATCAGCACCTCGACATTGTCGACCGTCGAGTCGAACTCCTCCTGGTGCTTGTTCACAGTGGTCAGCACGGAGTTGAGGTTGGTGATCACCTCACCGATGGCGCGATCCCGGTCGGCGAGCGTCGAAGTCAGCTGCGAGGTCTGTCGCAGGATGTCGGCGATCGTTCCGCCCTG
>JBFYOQ010000207.1:0-19621 GCA_041303735.1 Mycobacterium sp. | reverse complement strand
GCTGGGACGTGAGCCGCTTTTTCTCCTGCGGGGGCACTTCTAGACGGAAGCCTTGAGCTCCTCGACCTTGTTGAGGCGTTCCCATGGCAGATCAAGTTCGGGCCGGCCGAAGTGCCCGTAGGCCGCGGTCGGGGCGTAGATCGGGCGCAGCAGGTCCAGATCGCGGACGATCGCACCGGGTCGCAGGTCGAACACCGCGCTGACGGCCTTCTCGATGCGGTGCGGTTCCACCGTCTCGGTACCGAAGGTCTCGACGAACAGGCCCACCGGGGCGGCCTTGCCGATGGCGTAGGCCACCTGGACCTCCACCCGCTCGGCCAGACCGGCTGCGACCACGTTCTTGGCTACCCAGCGCATCGCATAGGCCGCCGAGCGGTCCACCTTGGACGGGTCCTTGCCGGAGAAGGCACCGCCTCCGTGGCGGGCCCAGCCGCCGTAGGTGTCGACGATGATCTTGCGGCCGGTCAGGCCGGCGTCACCCATCGGGCCGCCGACGACGAACTTGCCGGTCGGGTTGACCAGCAGCCGGAAGTCGGAGGTGTCCAGGCTCTCGTGGGCGAGCTCACTCAACACCGCGTCCACCACATGCTCGCGGATGTCGTCGGTCAGTTGCTTCTTCTCATCGATGTTCGCGGCGTGCTGGGTGGACAGCACCACGGTGTCGAGCCGGATCGGCGTGGTGCCCTCGTACTGGATGGTCACCTGGGTCTTGCCGTCCGGACGCAGATACTTCAGTGGGCCGTTCTTGCGGACTGCCGTCAGCTTGCGGGAAAGTCTGTGCGCCAAAGCAATCGGCAGCGGCATCAGTTCAGGCGTGTCACGGATGGCGTAGCCGAACATCAGACCCTGATCGCCGGCACCCTGGGCGTCGAGAGGATCACGCTCGCCTTCCACGCGAGCTTCATAGGCCTCGTCGACACCCTGGGCGATATCAGGGGACTGCCGTCCGATGCCGATGTTCACTCCGCAGGATGCGCCGTCGAAGCCCTTGTCGGATGAGTCATAACCGATCTCAAGGATGCACTCCCGCACGGTGTCGGTGATATCGGCGAAGGCCTCCTTGGCCGAGGTCGTCACCTCGCCGACGACGTGCACCTGTCCGGTGGTGACCATGGTCTCCACCGCGACACGCGACTTCGGGTCTCCGGTGAGCAGTGAGTCCAACACCGAGTCGCTGATCGCGTCACAGATCTTGTCCGGGTGCCCCTCGGTCACCGACTCACTGGTGAACAGCCGCCCGTTATCACTCACAGTGCCAATCCCTCTCGATCCCTTGGAGAAACTTCTATGCGGTGCGGCCGTGAAGCACGGCGGCGATCGCGTCCACGATACGGCTCGCCATCAACGTCTTCGAACCGTGCTCAAGGGTCACCTCACTGCCGTCGGCGCCCAGCAGCCAGCCGTCATTGCTGTCCACCTCGAACGCGCGGCCGTCCCCGACAGCGTTGACGACCAGAAGGTCGCAGCCTTTGCGGAGCAGCTTTGCCCGGGCGTGGAACAACACATCGCCGTGCGCGTCACCGGTCTCGGCGGCGAAGCCGACGATGGCCGCCATGTTGGGCAGCTGACCGTCGGCGCGCTGCCGAACCGCGCCGGCGAGGACGTCGTCGGTGCGCACCAGTTCCACGTTGTGGCCCTCGGACTCATCGGCGGTCTTCTTGATCTTGCTCGCGGCCGGATGCGCCGGCCGGAAGTCGGCCACCGCCGCAGCCATCACCAGAACATGGGCCTCGGGGGCGTGCTTGGACACCGCTTCGTGCATCTGGGCCGCCGAGGTGACGGTGCGGACGTGCACGCCGGCCGGGTCGGCCAGTCCGGCGGTGTTACCGGCGATGAGCGTGACCTCGGCACCGCGTTGGGCCGCCACCCGGGCGACCGCGTAGCCCTGCTTGCCGGAACTGCGGTTGCCGATGAAGCGCACCGGGTCAAGTGCCTCCCGAGTGCCGCCCGCGGTCACCAGCATGCGGGTACCCGCGAGGTCGTAGGGCAACGCATCGGCGCGGTCCAGCAGCAGCCCGGCGAAGGTGGCGATCTCCTCCGGCTCGGGCAGCCGCCCCGCGCCGGTGTCGGCACCGGTGAGACGGCCACTGGCCGGTTCGAGCACGACGGAACCGCGCCGCCGCAGCGTTGCCACGTTGTCGACGGTGGCGGGGTGCTGCCACATCTCCGTGTGCATGGCCGGGGCGAAGAGCACCGGGCAGCGCGCCGTCAGCAGGGTGGCGGTGAGTAGATCATCGGCGCGCCCACAGGCGGCCCGGGCCAACAGGTCCGCGGTCGCCGGGGCGATGACCACCAGATCGGCCTGCTGGCCGAGCCGCACATGCGGCACCTCCGGCACATCGGAGAAGACGTCGGTGCGCACCGGATGGCCGGACAGCGCCTCGAAGGTGGCGGCCCCGACGAACCGCAATGCGGCTTCGGTGGGAACCACCCGGACCTCATGGCCGGCCTCGCTGAGCTGTCGCACCAGCGAGCAGGCCTTGTATGCGGCGATGCCGCCGGCCACGCCGACGATGATGCGCTTAGCGGTCACAGAACACCGGGTTCATCGACGATCCAGCCGCGCTGACGCGGTTATTCGCCTTCGGTGTGCTCGAGGAGGTCGCCGTGGATCTCACGCAGCGCGATCGACAGCGGCTTCTCCTGCATGCCCGGCTCGACGAGCGGACCGACGTACTCGAGGATCCCGTCGCCGAGCTGGTTGTAATAGTCGTTGATCTGGCGCGCGCGCTTGGCGGCATAGATCACCAGGGCGTACTTGCTCGACACCCGGTCGAGCAGTTCGTCGATCGGCGGGTTGGTGATGCCCAGGGGTGTGTCGTAAGCGCTGGCCGCACCGGGGGCCGGATCGTAGTGATCCGAAGTCGTTGTCACGTTGAGCTTCTCCTGGTGTGGTCGATTCCGATGGGCCGCATTCGGTGGTCGTGTCAAGGACCGCTCACGCCGGCTCCGGGGCGCTTCCAACCAGCAATGATACCAATTCCGCACACGCGGACTCCAATCGGCTGTTGACGACCACCACATCGAATTCGTGCTGGGCCGCCAATTCGGCTTCCGCGGTGGCCAGCCGCCGGGCCATGACCTCGGGCGTCTCGGTGCCGCGGTCGGTGAGCCGCTGCCGCAGCGCCTCCCAGTTCGGCGGAGCCAGGAACACCGCCAGCGCATCCGGAATGGCGCTCTTGATAGCCCGGGCACCGGCGAGATCGACCTCGATCAGGACCGGGTGGCCGGCGGCCGCCGCCTCGGCGACCGGCCCGGCCGGCGTGCCCGAACGGTGCAGTCCGCCGTGGATGTCGGCCCACTCGAGCATTTCGCCGCGGTCGATGAGTTCCTCGAATGCCCCCGGGGAGACGAAGTGATAGTCGACCCCGTCAACCTCTCCGGGGCGTGGCTCCCGGGGGGTCGCCGAGACGCGGAAAAAAAGGTCCGGCACCAGCTCGCGCAGGTGCCGGACCCCCGTCGACTGTCCGACGGCGGACGGCCCGGACAGCACCACCACCCGGCCATGGCCGGAGTGCGGGTGGAGCGACAAGCCCCGGCCGCCCGGCCTACCGCCGGCGTCCATCAGATGGTTAAGCGAACTTTTCCAGCAGAGCCTTGCGCTGCCGATCGCCCAGGCCGCGCAGACGGCGGGTGGGGGCGATCTCCAGCTCGGTCATGATCTCCTGTGCCTTGACCTTGCCGACCTTGGGCAGGGCCTCGAGCAGAGCCGAGACTTTCATCTTGCCGAAGATCTCATTGGTCTCGGCGTCCTTGAGCACCTGCTGCAGGTTGGTGCCGCCACGCTTGAGCCGGTCTTTGAGCTCTGCACGCGCCTTGCGTGCGGCGGCAGCCTTCTCCAAGGCTGCGGCGCGCTGCTCAGGGGTCAACTGGGGAAGGGCCACGGTTTCCTCCGTCTCGTCACTATCAATCTCTGTTTTGCCTGGGCCGGGTACTTCAGCCAGCGACGCCGACCGTACCCACGCTCACAGACGAAATCTAACCCCACCCCCGCCGCTTCGGTGCAAAGGCGCAGGACAGAGCCGCCCCGGCGGCCGCCGGCGGAGACCCTGCGGCCCGGGTCGGGCCAGGCCCGCCGGGCGCGCGCGGCACCCGATTCCACCGGCGGAAATGCCTGTGATCAGCCATTTCACGGCGGCGGCGCGACTTTCTCGGAAGCACGGCGGTCAGGGCAGCCGCGCCGAGGCGGCCAATTTCACGCCGATTACAGCGGTAACGGCGTGTCGCGCGTGTCGCGGGCCGACTCAGGCCAGATACGCCACGGCATCGCGAAGCCGCTCACCGGCCGCCCGCACCGCTGCAACGTCGGGCCCGGCCCGCAGAACCTCCCGGGATACCGCGGGCAGGAGCTGCCCACGACCGGCCCCGCCGAGGCCCGCCAGGGCCTCCGGCCGACCTCCCTGCGCGCCCACCCCGGGGACCAGGACCGGGCCACCGAGGGCGCTCAGATCGGGCACCTCGGCGAGGGTGGCTCCCACCACCACACCCACCGAACCCATCGAACCCGTCGATCCGGTGGTGGACAGGTTGGTCTGCGCGGCGGCGTCGATGATGGACTGCGCCACGGTGCGCCCCGCGACCACCGCGCGTTGCACCGATGCGCCCTCCGGGTTCGAGGTCGCGGCGAGGACGAAGACACCGCGGCCGCGCTCGGCGGCCACCTCCAGCAGCGGTTGCAGCGAGCCGAAGCCCAGATAGGGCGACGCGGTCACCGCGTCAGCCGCCAGCGGGCCCTCGCCCACCCAGGCCTGCGCGTAGGCCGCCATGGTGGAGCCGATGTCGCCCCGCTTGGCGTCGGCCAGAACCAGCACACCGCAATCCTGGAGGGCGGCGGTGGTGCGTTCCAGAACCGCGAAGCCCGCCGACCCGTAGGCCTCGAAGAACGCGACCTGCGGTTTGACGACGGCGAACCCGGCGTAGGCCTGCACACAGATGTCGCAGAACCGGGCCAGCCCGTCCGCGGTGCGCGGCAGGCCCCAGCTGTCCATCAACTCCGGGTGCGGGTCGATACCCACACACAACGGCCCGCGCGCGGCCGTCGCCGCGGCCAGCCGGGCACCGAAGCCTGCGCCCACGTCAGTGACCGCCCATGTCACTGACCACCCATGTCACTGACCACCCAGTTCGGCGTGCAGTTCCTGAAGGCAGCGGACCCCGATGTCACCACGGATGGCCGCTTCGATGCCCTGCACCGCCGCTGAGGCACCCTGCACGGTGGTGATGCAGGGGATGTTCATCGTCACCGCGGCCGACCGGATCTCGTAGCCGTCGATACGCGGGCCGGAGTTGCCGTACGGGGTGTTGATGACCATGTGGACATCGCCGGCGTTGATGGCGTCGATGGCGGTCATCGCGGGCCTGTCCTCGCCGGGGGCCTCGAAGTGCTTGCGCACCACATCGCAGGGAATCCCGTTGCGGCGCAGCATCTCCGCGGTGCCCTCGGTGGCCAGCACCCGGAAACCCAGATCAGCGAGCCGCTTGACCGGAAAGACCAGCGACCGCTTGTCGCGGTTGGCCACCGACACGAAGACGGTGCCGTCGGTGGGCAGGGATCCGTAGGACGCCGTCTGGCTCTTGGCGAAGGCGCTGCCGAAGTCCTGATCGATGCCCATCACCTCCCCGGTGGACTTCATCTCCGGGCCGAGCAGTGAGTCGACGCCGGAGCCGTCCATGCGGCGGAACCGCCGGAACGGCAGCACCGCCTCCTTCACCGCGATCGGAGCGGATGGACCCGGTGATGATCCGTCGCCGGTTCGGGCCAGCATGCCTTCGCTACGCAGCTGGGAGATACTGGCGCCCAACATGATCCGCGCGCAGGCCTTCGCCAGCGGCACAGCGGTCGCCTTGGAGACGAACGGGACGGTGCGACTGGCCCGGGGATTGGCCTCGAGGACATAGAGCACGTCGTCCTTGAGCGCGTACTGGACGTTGAGCAGACCGACCACGCCGACGCCGTGCGCGATGGCCGCGGTGGCGCGCCGCACCGCCTCGATATCGCTTCGGCCCAGGGTGACCGGGGGCAGGGCACACGCCGAGTCGCCGGAGTGGATGCCGGCCTCCTCGATGTGCTCCATCACCCCGCCGATGTAGATCTCGGTGCCGTCGCACAGCGCGTCGACGTCGATCTCGATCGCGTCCTCGAGGAACCGGTCGACGAGCACCGGGTGCGCCGGGGAGAGCTGGGTGGCCCGGGTGATGTAGCCGTGCAGGGTCTCCTCGTCGTAGACGATCTCCATGCCGCGCCCGCCCAGCACGTACGACGGCCGTACCAGAACGGGGTAACCGATGGCGGTCGCGATCTCGCGGGCCTCCTCGAAGCTGGTGGCCGTGCCGAACTTGGGCGCCGGCAGACCCGCGTTGATCAATACCTGGCCGAATCGGCCGCGATCCTCGGCGAGGTCGATGGCCTCCGGGCGGGTGCCGACGATGGGCACCCCGGCGTCGGCCAGTCGCTGTGCCAGCCCGAGCGGGGTCTGGCCGCCGAGTTGCACGATGACGCCGACCACCCCGGGACCGCCTTCGCCGGAACGGCTTTCGGCGTCGAAGACCTCGCACACGTCCTCGAAGGTCAGCGGCTCGAAGTAGAGCCGGTCGGCGGTGTCGTAATCGGTGGAGACGGTCTCGGGATTGCAGTTGACCATCACGGTCTCGTAGCCGACCTCCGAGAGCGTGGTGGCCGCGTGCACACAGCTGTAGTCGAACTCGATGCCCTGGCCGATCCGGTTCGGCCCGGATCCGAGGATGAGCACCTTGGGTTTGTCGATCTGCGGTGCCACCTCCGTCTCGGCGGCGGGATCCAGTTCGTAGCTGGAGTAGTGGTAGGGGGTTTTGGCCTCGAACTCCGCCGCGCAGGTGTCGACGGTCTTGAACACCGGGTGGATGTCCAGGCGCCTGCGCAACGTCCGCACGCCGGCCTCGCCGGCCAGTTCCGGCCGCAGTTGCGCGATCTGACGATCGGACAGTCCGTTGTGTTTGGCGCGGCGCAGCAGCGCCGCGTCGAGGACCGGTGCCCCGAGGATCTCAGCCCGCAGCCCCACCAGGGCGTTGATCTGGTCGACGAACCACGGGTCCACCCCGGATGCCTCGGCCACCTGCTCAACGCTCGCCCCCAGCCGCAGCGCCAGTTCGACGTCGTAGAGCCGTCCCTCGGTCGGGGTGCGCAGACGGGTCAGCACGTCGTCCACCCAGCCGTCCTCGTCGGGGTGGGTCCAGAAACCGGCGCGAGTGGTCTCCAGCGATCGCATCACCTTGCCGAGGGCTTCGGTGAAGTTGCGGCCCAACGACATCGCCTCACCCACCGATTTCATCGTGGTGGTCAGGGTCGGGTCGGCACCGGGGAATTTCTCGAACGCGAACCGTGGCGCCTTGACCACGACGTAGTCCAGCGTCGGCTCGAAGCAAGCCGGTGTTTCCTTGGTGATGTCGTTGATGATCTCGTCAAGGGTGTATCCGATGGCCAGCTTGGCGGCGATCTTGGCGATCGGGAAACCGGTTGCCTTCGACGCCAGCGCGCTGGAGCGCGACACCCGCGGGTTCATCTCGATGACGATCAGGCGGCCGTCTTTCGGGTCGACGGCGAACTGGATGTTGCAGCCGCCGGTGTCGACGCCGACCTCGCGCAGGATGTCGATGCCGAGGTCGCGCATCACCTGGTATTCCCGGTCGGTCAGCGTCATCGCCGGGGCGACGGTCACCGAGTCCCCGGTGTGCACGCCCATCGGGTCGACGTTCTCGATCGAGCAGACCACCACGACGTTGTCGGCTGAGTCGCGCATCAGCTCGAGTTCGTATTCCTTCCATCCGTAGATGGACTCCTCGATCAGCACGTTGGCGCTCGGTGAGGCCGTCAGTCCGTCACCGGCCATCCGCTCGACGTCCTCGAGGCTCCGCGCCATGCCCGAGCCCAGCCCGCCCATGGTGAACGACGGGCGGACCACCACCGGAAGACCCAACTCAGCGACGGTGTCGCGCACCTCGGACATGGTGAAACACACCCGCGACTTCGCCGACTCGCCCCCGACCTTGGCCACGATGTCCTTGAACTTCTGCCGGTCCTCGCCGCGCTGGATCGCCTCGAAGTCGGCGCCGATCAGCTCCACCCCGTAGCGGTCCAAGGCGCCGTTCTCGTACAGCGCCACCGCGGTGTTCAGCGCGGTCTGCCCGCCGAGGGTGGCCAGCAGGGCGTCGATCGGATTGCCGCGGGCGGCCTGCTGGGCGATCACCTTTTCGACGAAGGTCGCGGTGATCGGCTCGATGTAGGTGTAGTCGGCGTACTCCGGGTCGGTCATGATCGTCGCCGGGTTGGAGTTGACCAGACTCACCGTGAGCCCCTCGGCGCGCAGCACCCGGCAGGCCTGGGTTCCGGAGTAGTCGAATTCGCAGGCCTGGCCGATCACGATGGGCCCGGACCCGATGACCAGGATGTGGTTGAGGTCGGTGCGGCGTGGCATCTAGCTGCTCTTTCCGTTCATCAGCTCGACGAACTGGTCGAACAGGTAGTTGGCGTCGTGTGGGCCGGCGGCGGCCTCGGGGTGGTACTGCACCGAGAAGGCCCGGCCGTTGACCAGCCGGACACCCTCCACCACACCGTCATTGGCACAGGTGTGGCTGACGATCGCGGGCCCGAAGTCGGTGTCGAAGCGCTCCCCGGCCTCGCCCTCGAGCGCGAAACCGTGGTTCTGCGCGGTGATCGCGACCCGGCCGGTGTCGTGGTCGATCACCGGCACATTGATGCCGCGATGGCCGAAAGCCATCTTGTAGGTGGAGCGGCCGAGCGCGCGACCGAGGATCTGATTGCCGAAACAGATGCCGAACAGCGGTATGCCGGCTGCGAGGACTTCACGGGTGATTCCCACGACGTGGTCGGCGGTGGCCGGGGGACCCGGCCCGTTGGACAGGAACACCCCGTCGGGTGAGAGCTCGGCGATCTGATCGAAGCTCGTCGTGGAGGCCAGGACGTGGGTTCTGATGCCGCGCAGCGCGAAGTTGCGCGGTGTGTTGGTCTTGATACCAAGGTCCAGGGCGGCGACGGTGAACCGCGCAGACCCCTGCGGTTCCACGATATAGGTCTGCGCGGTACTCACCTCGCCGCACAGGTCCGCCCCGAGCATCGAGGGCTGATTGCGCACCCGGTCGAGCAGTTCAGCCTCGCCGGCCAGTGCCTCGCCCGAGAAGATTCCGGCCTTCATCGAGCCGCGGGTGCGCAGATGCCGCACCACCGCCCGGGTGTCGATACCCGCGATGCCGACGATGTTCTGCCGGACCAGCTCCTCATCGAGAGTGCCGGTGGCCCGCCAGTTCGACGCCCGCGGCGAGGGGTCGCGGACCGCGTAGCCGGCCACCCAGATCCGGTCTCCGCGGCTCTCACCGTCCTCGGCGTTCCAGCCGGTGTTGCCGATCTGCGGCGCGGTGGCCACCACGATCTGCCGGTGGTAGCTCGGGTCGGTCAGGGTCTCCTGGTAGCCGGACATCCCGGTGGAGAACACCGCCTCGCCGAGGGTCTGTCCGGTCGCGCCGAACGGGCTGCCGGTGTGGACGCGTCCGTCCTCGAGTACCAGGACCGCTTGCCGGTCGCTCACGCCGCCGCTCCTATCCATTGGGTGTAGTCGCGGCGGTCGTCGCCGCGGAAGCCGGTGTCGATTTCGGTGCCGGTGGGCAGCCGCCAGCGGATCACCAGGATGGCGCCGGGCGCCGCGGGGCCGCCGCGCCCCGGGATCACCTTGCCCGCCATCGCGCGTTCGGCGCGCACACCGCTGATCGAGGTCTCGGGCATCCAGATCGGCCCCGCCCCGGAGCGTTCCAGCAGGATGCCCTCGGGATAGCGGGTGAGCACGGCTTTGCACCGGTAGCCGAGATCATCGGCGGTGACCCGCTCCAACCAGTTACCGGCGATCGTGCTGCCGATATAGAGCCCGCGCGTCGGCGCGACGAGCGCGGGGTTGATCAGCTCAGGCGGCGCGGGCAGGTCGCCGATCAACGCGACCTGACGCTGCGCCCGGTTTCTCCAGCCGCGCAGCATCCGCCGGATCACCACACCGATCGCCACCACGACGAGAAATCCGAACACGTAGGTGCTGACGAGGGTGGCGGTATTCATGCGCGATCCGCCTCCGCTGCTCGCTGAGCATTCATGCGCGATCCGCCTCCGCTGCTCGCTGAGTATTCATGGCCGCACAGCCTCGCCATCCCGGGCGGTGATCCTGCCGCGCAGCATGGTGGCGGTGACCGTCGCGGGCAACGTCATCGCCTGATAGGGGGTGTTCGCCGAGCGGCTGGCCAACTCGGTGCCCTGCACCGTCCAGGTGGCGTCGGGGTCGATGATCACCAGGTTGGCCGGCTCGCCCATCTCCAGGGGGCGGCCCTGGTCGTCGAGGCCGGCGATGCGGGCCGGGTTCTCACTCATCACCCGCGCCACGCCGCGCCAGTCCAGCAGGCCCGGCGCAACCATGGTCGCGGCCACCACCGAGAGAGCGGTCTGCAGTCCGAGCATCCCGGGACGCGCGGCGGAGAATTCACAGCACTTCTCCTGCTCGGCGTGCGGAGCATGGTCGGTGGCCACGCAGTCGATCACGCCGTCAGCGAGGGCCTGGCGCAACGCCTGCGCGTCGGCGGCCTCCCGCAGCGGGGGGTTCACCCGGTTGACGCCGTCGTAGCTCACCAGCCTGCTGTCATCGAGCATCAGGTGATGCGGCGTGACTTCGGCGGTGATCGAAATACCCTGCTGCTTGGCCCATTTCAGGATCTCCACGGTGCCCGCTGTCGAGGCGTGACAGATGTGCACCCGGGCTCCGGCATCGCGGGCCAGTAGGGCATCCCGGGCGACGATCGACTCTTCGGCGGCGCGCGGCCAGCCGGCCAGACCCAGCCGTGCGGCGGTGGGACCTTCGTGGGCGACGGCGCCCGCGGTGAGGCGCGGCTCCTCGGCATGCTGAGCGATCAGTACACCGAGGCCCGCCGCGTATTCCAGCGCGCGGCGCATGACCAGCGGGTCGTGCACGCAGACTCCGTCGTCGGAGAACATCCGGACCTGCCCGACACCGGCGGCCATCAGGCCCATCTCGGTGAGCTGGCTGCCCGCCAGGCCGACGGTCACCGCGCCGACCGGATGCACGTCGACCAGCCCGACCTGCTGGCCGCGCCGCCACACATGATCGGTGACCACCGGGCTGTCGGCCACCGGATCGGTGTTCGCCATGGCGAACACCGCGGTGAACCCGCCCAGTGCCGCGGCCGCCGAGCCGGTCTCGATGTCCTCGGCGTACTCGCGGCCCGGTTCCCGCAGATGGGTGTGCAGATCGACCAGGCCGGGCAACAGCACCTGCCCTGGCGCCTCGATCACCTGGGCCGACTTCGGTGCGGTGAGCCCCGCGCCGATCTCGGCGATCTGGCCGTCGGTGACCAACACATCGGTCGGGTCGCCCTCGCCGTAGAGGCGGACCCCCTTGATCAGGACCGGCGTCACGGAAACCTGGGGGCTCATACGCTCACCGCCTCGTCGGTGCCGACCAGCAGATGGAACAGCACCGCCATCCGGACGTGCACACCATTGGAAACCTGTTGCAGCACAGCCGATTGCGAGGAATCCGGAACGGAGAAGGCAATCTCCATCCCGCGCAGCATCGGCCCGGGGTGTAGGACGACGGCATGCTCGCCCAGCAGCGCCTGGCGGCGATCGGAAAGTCCATAGCGCACCGAATACTCGCGCGCGGAGGGGAAGAAGCCGCCGTTCATCCGCTCGGCCTGAACCCGCAACATCATCACCGCGTCGGCCGCGGGCAGTTCGGCGTCGAGATCGTGCGACACCGTCGCACCGCTCCAGTCACCGATCCCGACCGGCAGCAGCGTGGGTGGCGCGACCAGCACCACCTCCGCACCCAGGGTGCCCAGCAGGGCGACGTTCGAGCGGGCCACTCTGCTGTGCAGAACGTCGCCGACGATGACGATCCGCCGGCCCTCGATGCCGCCGAGTCGCTGCCGGATGGTCAGCGCGTCCAGCAGCGCCTGGGTGGGGTGCTCGTGAGTGCCGTCGCCGGCGTTGACAACCGAGGGGCCTCCCCCGTCGTCCTCTGCCGTCCACTCCGCCAGCTGCTGCGCCGCACCGGAGGCCGGGTGCCGGATGATCAGCGCGTCAGCGCCGGCGGCGCGCAGGGTCAGCGCGGTGTCGCGCAGCGACTCGCCCTTGGACACCGAGGACCCCGACGCGCTGACATTGATCACATCGGCGCTCATCCATTTGCCGGCTACCTCGAACGACACCCGGGTTCGGGTGGAGTTCTCGTAGAACATCGTGATGATGGTGCGGCCTCGCAGGGTGGGCAGCTTCTTGACGTCTCGGCCCAGCAGCGCCTGCCGGAACCGGTCGGCGTCGTCGAGGATCGCCGTCGCCTCGTCAGCCGACAGGTCGGCCGCCGACAGCAGGTGCCTGACGGTCATCGGTCACCCCCGGTGATGATCACGCTGTCCCGCCCGTCCTGTTCGGCCAGTTGCACGTGCACCGTCTCGGTCAGCGCGGTGGGCACGTTCTTGCCGACATAGTCGGCGCGGACCGGAAGTTCACGGTGCCCGCGGTCGACCAGCACCGCCAGTTGCACGGCCCGCGGGCGCCCGATGTCACGCAGCGCGTCCAGCGCCGAGCGCACCGAGCGGCCATGGAACAGCACGTCGTCGACGATGATCACCAGCGCGTCGTCGATGCCGCCGGCCGGGATTGAGGTGTCCTCCAGCGGCCGGGGCGGTTTGATGTTCAAGTCGTCGCGGTAGAGCGTGATGTCCAGGGCACCGTGGTCAACCCGCACCCCGCAGAACTCCTCGATCTTCGCAGCCAGCCGGGTGGCCAGGTCCACGCCGCGGGTCGGGATGCCGAGCAGCACCACCCGCGGGGAATCGTCACCGTCGAGGGCGGTCTTCTCAATGATCTGATGGGCGATGCGGGCAACGGTTCGGCCGACGTCCGCTGCGGACATCAGTTCCCGGTCGGTGGTACCCACGTAGAACCCCGGACCTCCTTCTCCGCCTCTCGGGACGGATCGTTAAAGGATGTCGTACGGACACGACCCTAACATCCGCCGAAAGCGGCATGCGGGTTTGCGTAGACTCGCGCCGGTGAGTCTTGCCGACAACCGCACCTCGATTGCCCAGGCCGTCGAAGCGGGCCTGCTCTCCGGAGCGGTCACATGCGTGTGGCACCGGGGAGAAGTGCTGCAGGTCAACGAGATCGGCCACCGCGACGTCGGTGCGGGACTGCCGATGCAGCGCGACACCATCTTCCGGATCGCCTCGATGACCAAACCGGTGACGGTGGCGGCGGCGATGGCACTGGCCGAGGAGGGCAAGCTGGCGCTGTCCGATCCGGTGACCCGCTGGCTGCCCGAACTCGCCGATATGCGGGTCCTGGTCAGCCCGACCGGTCCGCTGGATGACACCGTCGCGGCCCAGCGCCCGATCACCGTCGATGACCTGATGACCCACCGCAGCGGCCTGGCCTACTCGTTCTCGGTGACCGGACCGATCGCCCGGGCCTACGCCGCGGTCTCGTTGCGCCAGGACCAGGACGACTGGCTGGCCGAGGTGGCCCGGCTGCCGCTGGTCCACCAGCCCGGCGAACGCCTCACCTACAGCCACGCCACCGAGGTCCTGGGCATCATCGTCTCCCGCATCGTGGGCAAGTCCCTCCATGACGTCCTGACCGAACGGATCTTCGGGCCGCTGGGCATGGTCGACACCGGTTTCTTCGTCTCTCCCGGACAGCGTGAACGCGCCGCCACCATGTACCGGCTCGATGAGAACGCCGAACTGCGCGACGACGCGATGGGCCCCATCCCGGTCCGGGAGCCACGGTTCTGCCAGGGCGGCGCGAGTCTGGTGTCCACCGCCGATGACTACCTGCGCTTCGCCCGGATGCTGCTGGGCGGCGGAACGGTGGACGGGGTGCGGGTGCTCTCGGCGGACTCGGTGGCGGCGATGCGCACCGACCAGCTCACCGACGACCAGAAGCACCACCCGTTCCTGGGCATGCCGTTCTGGGTGGGCCGCGGATTCGGCCTGAACCTGTCGGTGGTCACCGACCCGGGCAAGTCCGCGCAGTTGTTCGGCCCGGGCGGGCTCGGGACCTTCGGCTGGCCGGGGGCCTATGGAACCTGGTGGCAGGCCGACCCCGCTAATGACCTGATCCTGATCTACCTGATCCAGAACTATCCGGATTTCAGCGCGGCCGGCCCGGCCGTAGCCGGCAATACCTCGCTGGCCGCGTTGCAGACCGCGCAACCGCGGTTCGTCCGCCGCACGTACAGGGCGCTGGACCTCTAGTCCTCGACTGGCGGCCGCCGCGCGGTCAGGCACCATGACGCGGCCGGAACCTCGAAGCCCTCAGCGGTGCGGTGGTGTTCCAGTGCCTCGACCACACCGGCGATGACATCGCGGCGACGGCCTTCGTCTGCGGCCAGGAACGCCCCGCCGAGCGGTCCGGCGCTGAGCACGCGTTCGGCGGCGGCGGTGCCGTCGCCGGGGAAGACGAAGGGCGACTCGACGGGGTCAATGCGGACATCTATGAACCCCGCCGCGGTCAGCAGTGCCGCCGTTGCATCTCGATCGGCCAGCGAGAACGGACCCGGCCCACCGGGTTCGGACTCGCCCGATTCGGACAGCGGCGAGCGTTCGATACCGAGGATCTGCGTCGCGGTCGCCGTCGTCAGCTCCATCCACGGGTTGGACGAGAGGTGCTGCCATACCGAACCGGCCAGTCGTCCACCCGGGCGCAGCGCACGAAAGATGTTGGCGAAGGCCGCTTTCGGGTCCGGGAAGAACATCAGCCCGAATCGGGAATGAGCAGCGTCGAAGGGTTCCCCGCTACCGGCGACGGCAACGAGGTCCGCGGTGCCCACATCCGCCGTCACCGCCACGCCGTGCACATCCGCCGCCGACAACCGTCGCTGCGCGGCCTCGGCCATCTCCGCCACCACGTCGACCGCAGCGACCCAGCCCTGCGGACCGACCTCCGCACCCAGTGCCACCGCGGAGAGTCCGGGGCCGCATCCGAGATCGAGGACCCGCTCGCCGGGGCGTGCGGACAAGGCACGCCGCGCCGCGATGCCGTGTTCGCCCATCGACGCGTCCAGCGCCTCGGCCTGCTGATCCCACACACCGGCCAGGGTCGCGAAATGACCTTCGGCGCCGGGGGCCGAGACCTTGAGCGCCGCTGCGCCTGCGCGAATCTGCGGAGTCACCAGCATCACCTGGCCGAGCACCCCGTTGACGAAGCCCGGCGAGTCGTCGGTGGACAGTTCCTTGGCCAGCTGCACCGCCTCGTCGACAGCCACCGGTTCCGGCACGTCCTCGGCGTGCAGCAGTTCCCATACCGCCACCCGCAGAATGGCGCGGTCGACGGCGGGCAGCCGTTCCAGCGTCCAGCCGTGCAGGTATGAGGTGATCAGCTCATCGATGTGGGCGGCGTGCTCGCTGACCCCGCGCGCAACCGTCACCGTATAGGTGTTGAGCGGCGACACATCGTGGTTGGAGTCGGTGAGCGCGGCGCGCGACTCGGCGACCTCGGCGGCCGACAGTCCGCGGGCTTCGGCCTCGAAGAGCAGATCGACGGCTCGTTTGCGGGCCTGGTGCCGGCTGACTTTACGTTCGGCGCGCTCAGCCACGCGCGGGATCAGGCATTGACGCGGCTGACATAGCTGCCGTCGCGGGTGTCCACCTTGAGCTTGTCGCCGGTGTTGATGAACAGCGGAACCTGGATCTCCGCACCGGTCTCCAGCGTCGCCGGCTTGGTGCCGGCGCTGGAGCGATCGCCCTGCAGGCCGGGCTCGGTGGATGCGACGACCACCTCGACGGTCACCGGCAGTTCCAGGTACAGCGGCGCGCCGTTGTTGAACGCGATCTGCACCGGCATGCTCTCCAGCAGGAAGTTCGCCGCGGTGCCCACCAGCGATTCAGACAGCGAATGCTGCTCGTAGTCCTCGGAGTCCATGAACACGAAGTCGCTGCCGTCGCGGTAGAGATAGGTGGCGTCGCGCCGGTCGACGGTGGCGGTCTCCACCTTGACCCCGGCGTTGTAGGTCTTGTCGACCACCTTGCCGGTCAGAACGTTCTTGAGCTTGGTTCGCACGAAGGCCGGGCCCTTACCGGGTTTGACGTGCTGGAACTCGATGATGGTCCAGAGCTGGCCGTCGATGTTGAGCACCAGGCCGTTCTTGAAGTCGGCAGTAGATGCCACGGTGGGTCGTTCTCCTCGGGATTTCGATTCGGTCTGCGGCAGCTTACCCGTGCTCTTAGGCCAGAACCGCGAGCTCCTTGGGGAATCGGGTCAGCAGCTCCGCTCCCCGCTCACCGACGGCGAGAGTGTCCTCGATGCGGACGCCGCCGCGCTCGGGCAGGTAGACCCCCGGTTCGACGGTCACCACCGCACCGGCGCGCAGCGTCCCGGTGGCCGCCGAGCCGATGCCCGGTGCCTCGTGGATCTGCAGGCCGACCCCGTGGCCGAGTCCGTGGCCGAAGTGCTCGCCGTACCCGGCGCCACAGATCACCTGCCGCGCGGCCGCGTCGACATCGCACAGCGCCACCCCCTGCTCCAGCGCCTCCCGGCCGGCTCGCTGGGCGAGGGCGACCAGCTCATAGATCTCCCGCTGCCAGCCTGCGGCGGTGCCGAGGACGAAGGTCCGGGTCATGTCCGAGTGATAGCCGCCGACGAGTGCCCCGAAGTCGATCTTCACAAAATCCCCCGGGGCCAGCACGGCGTCGGTCGGCCGGTGATGCGGCACCGCCGAGTTCGGGCCGGCGGCGACGATGGTCTCGAACGACGGCCCGTCAGCGCCGTGCTCGAGCATGCGCGCCTCCAGATCGCGTGCCACGTCACGCTCGGTGCGGCCCGCCCGCACTCCGCCGTCGGCGATCAGGTCGGTGAGTGCGGCGTCGGCGGCCTCGCAGGCCAGCCGCAGCAGCGCCAGTTCACCGGCATCCTTGACCTCGCGCAGCGCCTCCACCGCTCCGGCTGCGCGGACCAGTTCGGCCTTCCCGCGCTCCGCCAGTTCCGATGACAGCGCCTCGAACCCGTCGACGGTCACCACATGGCTCTCGAAACCGATCCGGCCCGCACCGTCGGCCAGCGCACGCCTCACCAGGTGGCGTCCGCACGCCCGCTCGATGATGACCTCGACGTCAGGCGCCTGGCACGCGGCCTGAGTCCGGTACCGCGAGTCGGTCGCCAGCACGGCCGGCCGGCCGTCGGCGAACACCACCAGCGCGGCGTTCGAGCCGGTGAAACCCGACAGATAACGGACGTTGACCAAGTCGCTCACCAGCAGCGCGTCCACCCCGTCGGCGGCCAGCCGGGTGGCCAGCCGGTCCCGGCGTTGGGAATGTGTCACGGTCGCCGACGGTACTCGCTACGCTGATCCCCCATGACGACGTGGTTATCGCGCGGACTGGTGTTCGCAGCTGGAATGGTCCTGCTCCGACTGGTGCAGGGAACGCTGATCAACACCTTCCCCACCCACTCCGGTCTGATCAGCGTGCTGCTGGTCCTGCTGTTCGCCATCGGCGCAGGGGTGTGGGGGTATCTGGACGGTGCCGCCGACGCCCGCGCGAACCCCGACCCGGACCGCCGCCGCGACCTCGCGATGCGCTGGCTGCTGGCCGGCCTGGTCGCCGGTGTGGTCAGCGGCGTGATCGTCTGGCTCATCTCGCTGGTCTACCGCGCCATCTACGCCGACGGCCTGGTCGCCGAGATCAGCGCCTTCGCGGCCTTCACCGCTCTGCTGGTGTTCCTGCCAGCCATCTTCGCCGTCGCCCTGGGCCGGGGACTGGTGGACCGGAGGCGGCCCGACGAGCCGCGCCGCCGGGTCACCGACGGAACCGAGACCGACGTGTTCGACGCGGTCCGCGACGACGATCGCACCGGGCCCATCCCGCCGATCCCGGCCGGAACCGGCGCGACGGTGGACTACCCGGAGGAGCAGACCTCGGCGGTGGCCACCGCGGAGCGCGATCAGCCCACCGAGCAGATCGAGCGGGTCGAGGACGACGAACGGCCGAAGACCTAGCGCGAACGCTCAGGCAGGATCTGTGGCACCGGACGCGAGATAGCGCAGCGCCAGCAGATAGCCCTGGACCCCCAGGCCGACGATCACTCCGGTGGCCACCCCACTCAGGTACGAGATATGCCGGAAGTCCTCGCGCGCATACACATTGGAGATATGCACCTCGATCAGCGGCGCGCGCAACTGCGCGCACGCATCACGTAACGCGATCGAGGTGTGGGTGAGAGCGCCGGCATTGAGGATCACCGGGTCACCGGCGTCCGCCGCGGCGTGCAGCCACGACATCAGCTGTGCCTCGCTGTCGCTCTGGCGGACCACCGCCGTCAACCCCAGCGCGGCCGCTTCGGCCTCCACCATCGCCACCAGGTCGTCGTAGGTGGTGCTGCCGTAGACGTCGGGCTCGCGCTGGCCGAGCCGGCCGAGGTTGGGACCGTTGAGGACCAGCACCGTCACTGTTTCTCCACCTCCGCGTAGGCCGCCGCCAGCAGCGCCGGATCAGGACCCTCCAGCCGGCCCGGCTTGGCCAGTCCGTCGAGCACGACGAACCGCAGGATGCCCGACCGGGTCTTCTTATCCCCCGCCATGTACTCCAGCAGTTCGGGCAGCGCACCGGCCTCGTAGGTCACCGGCAGGCCCAGTGCGGTCAGCACATCGCGGTGCCGGCGCGCGGTGGCGTCATCGAGCCGTCCGGCCAGCCGGCCCAACTCGGCGGCGAACACCAGACCCACAGAGACCGCCGCGCCGTGGCGCCACTTGTAGCGCTCCCGCCGCTCGATCGCATGGGCCAGGGTGTGGCCGTAGTTGAGGATCTCCCGCAGCGCGGATTCCTTCTCGTCGGCGGCCACCACGGTGGCCTTCACCGCGATCGCGCGGCGGATCAGTTCTCCCAGCACCTCCCCGCCGGGATCGACGGCAGCCTGCGGGTCGGCCTCGATCAGGTCCAGGATCACCGGGTCGGCGATGAAGCCGGCCTTGACGATCTCGGCCATCCCGGCCACCAGTTCGTTGGTCGGCAGCGTCTCGAGCATCGCCATGTCGACCAGCACGGCGGCGGGCTGGTGGAACGCGCCGACGAGGTTCTTGCCCGCATCGGTGTTGATGCCGGTCTTACCACCGACGGCGGCGTCCACCATGGCCAGCAGGGTGGTGGGCACGTGCACGATGTCCACACCGCGAAGCCAGGTGGCGGCGGCGAATCCGGCGACATCGGTGGCCGCGCCGCCGCCCAGGCTGACGATCGCGTCGGTGCGGCCGATGCCGATTCGCCCCAGCACCTCCCACAGGAACGCCACCACGGCAAGGTCCTTACCGGCTTCGGCATCGGGCAGTTCGACGCGGTGCGCGTCGACGCCGTTGTCCGCCAGATGGCTTCGGATCGCCTCGGCGGTCGCGGCCAGCGACGGTTGATGGAGGATGGCCACCCTGTGCCGCGAGCCCAGCAGGTCGCCGAGTTCGGTCAGCAGACCCGTGCCGATGATCACCGGGTAGGGCGGGTCCACCGCAACGTCGATGGTGACCGGCACCGGCGCGGCCGACGAGCGGCTCACATGCGCACCCCGGCACGGGTCGCTTTCGCGCCCCCA
>JBFYOQ010000206.1:0-3336 GCA_041303735.1 Mycobacterium sp. | reverse complement strand
CGGTCACGGTGAAGTCCCCCGACGACGGCAGCGAGCACTTCGCGAGGGTGAAGGTGCCCGACAACGTCGACCGGTTCATCCGAATCGACAGCACCGATCCTCAAGTGCCGGCCATCCGTTTCCTGCCGATGGAGGAACTCATCGGCGCCTTCCTGCCGGCGCTGTTCCCCGGTATGGAGATCGTCGAGCGCCATGCGTTCCGGATCACCCGCAACGCCGACATGGATGTCGAGGACCGCGACGAGGACCTGTTGCAGGCCCTCGAGCGCGAACTGGCGCGGCGGCGGTTCGGGCCGCCGGTCCGACTCGAGGTGTCCGGCAACATGAGTGAGCACATGCTGGGAGTGCTGTTGGGCGAACTCGACGTGCATCCCGGTGACGTGGTGCAGGTGCCCGGTCTGCTGGATCTCAAGTCGCTGTGGCAGGTCTACGCCGTCGATCGCCCGGCGCTCAAGGAACGACCGTACGTCCCCGTCACCCATCCGGCCTTCGCCGACCGGGAGGGCAAGAGCATCTTCGCCGCCCTGCGCGAGGGCGACGTGCTGGTGCATCACCCGTACCAGTCCTTCTCCACCACCGTGCAGCGGTTCATCGAGCAGGCCGCCGCGGACCCGGACGTATTGGCCATCAAGCAGACGCTGTACCGCACCTCCGGTGACTCCCCGATCGTCAACGCGCTGATCGAAGCCGCCGACGCCGGCAAGCAGGTGGTGGCACTGGTCGAGTTGAAGGCGCGCTTCGACGAGCAGGCGAATATCAAATGGGCACGCGCACTCGAAGACGCCGGCGTTCACGTGGTGTACGGCCTGGTGGGCCTGAAGACACACTGCAAGACCTGCCTGGTGGTGCGTCGCGAAGGCTCCACCATCCGGCGGTACTGCCATATCGGCACCGGCAACTACAACCCGAAGACCGCACGCCTGTACGAGGACGTCGGCCTGCTGACAGCGGCTCCGGACATCGGCGCGGATCTCACCGACCTGTTCAACTCGTTGACCGGCTACTCGCGCAAGGTGGGCTACCGCAACCTGCTCGTCGCCCCGGAAGGCATCCGCAAGGGCATCCTGGACCGCATCGAACGCGAAGTCGAGGCGCACCGCGGCAGCGGCAACGGCCATATCCGGGTGAAGGCCAACGCGATCGTCGACGAACAGATCATCGACGGCCTCTACCGCGCGTCACAGGCCGGAGTGCGTGTCGAGGTGGTGGTGCGCGGCATCTGCGCGCTGCGCCCGGGCGTCGAGGGCTACTCGGAGAACATCGCGGTGCGCTCGATTCTCGGGGAGTTCCTGGAGCACTCCCGGGTCATGCACTTCGGAGAGATCGACGAGTGCTGGATCGGCAGCGCCGACATGATGCACCGCAACCTCGACCGCCGGGTGGAGGTGATGGCCCAGGTGCGCGACCGGCGCCTCACCGACTACCTCGATGAGGTGTTCACCTCGGCGATGCACCCGTCGACGAGATGCTGGGAGCTGGGGCCGGACGGCCATTGGACCGCCTCACCGCAGGACGGTCGCGAGGTGCGCGATCACCAGGTGTGGCTGATGGAAAAGCACCGGCAGTCCTGACGTGCCCTCGGCGAAATCAGAGGCCGGCAAGCAGGTGCTGGCGGCCGGCGCGGTGCTCTGGCGGCCGCACGAAGACTCCGGCCAGCCCCGGATAGCGGTGATCCACCGCCCCCGCTACGACGACTGGTCGCTGCCGAAGGGCAAGCTCGACGCCGGAGAGATCGAGCCGGTGGCCGCTGTCCGCGAAATCCGCGAGGAGACCGGGCAGTTGGCGTATCTGGGCCGCCGGCTGGGCGTGGTGAGCTACCCGATTCCCGGCGGGGTGAAGATCGTGCGCTACTGGGCGGCACGCGCCTGCGGCGGTGACTTCGTTGCGGGCGAGGAGGCCGACGACGTGCGGTGGCTGTCGGTATCGGAGGCCAAGAAGCGGCTCAGTTATGCGTCCGACCGCAAGATGCTGGCCAGCTTCGCCAAGAAGCCCGCCGACACCCAGACCGTGCTGATCGTGCGGCACGGGACGGCCGGCCGTAAGTCGCGTTACCACGGCGATGACTGCAAGCGCCCGCTGGACTCCAAGGGCCGCGCCCAGGCGCTGTCGCTGGTGCCTCAACTGCTGGCCTTCGGGGCCGACACCCTCTACGCAGCCGACCGGGTGCGGTGCGCCCAGACGGTGGAGCCACTGGCGAACGAGCTCACAGCGCCCATCGCGAACGAGACCACACTGACCGAGGAGGCCTACGCGCAGGATCCGGATGCGGCGCATGAGCGGGTGCTGGAGATCGCCGCACACGGCGGGACACCGGTGATCTGCACGCAGGGCAGGGTGATTCCGTATCTGATCGACTGGTGGTGCCGGCGCGACGGCGTCAAGCCCGACAAGTCGCGCAACCGCAAGGGCAGCACCTGGGTGCTGTCGGTGGCAGACGGGCACCTCATCGCCGCCGATCACATGCCCAGCCCGCTGGCCACCCGGACCTGACACCGCAGGTAGACACAGAAACGCCGCGAACTCTCGAGGAGTTCGCGGCGTTTCCGTCGGAGGTGTTTAGCGGCGCTTGGCCGCAGCCTTACGGACCGTCTTCTTGGCGGCCTTGCGGGCCGGCGCCCTCTTGGCGGCCTTGCGCACAACCTTCTTGGCCGCGGCCTTCCGGACGACCTTCTTGGCAGCGGTCTTGCGGACCGCCTTCTTGGCGGCGGTCTTGCGGACCGCCTTTTTGGCAGCTGCCTTGCGGACAACCTTCTTGGCAGCTGCCTTGCGGACCGTCTTCTTAGCAGCGGCCTTCCGGGCGGGAGCCTTCTTGGCAGCCTTCTTGGCAGCGGACTTCTTCACGGCTTTCTTCACAGCAGACTTCCTAACTGCGCCGCCGACGGCGCCTCTTTTAACGGCAGGACCCTCAGCCGGGATCCTCTGTGCACCAGAAACAATGGCTTTGAACTGCGCGCCGGGGCGAAACGCGGGAACAGAGGTCGGCTTGACCATGACGGTCTCGCCGGTACGCGGGTTGCGAGCGACGCGGGCTGCACGCCGACGCCGCTCGAAAACACCGAACCCGGTGATGGTTACGCCGTCGCCCCTTTGCACGGCGCGCACGATGGCGTCGATCAAGTGCTCCACGGCGTCGTTCGCCGTACGGCGATCGACTTCCAACTTGTCCGCGAGAATCTCGATCAACTCTGCTTTGTTCATTCAGCATCCTCCGAAACCGAAACAGTGGCCCTGGATGGACCGACTGCAGACACGGTAAACGGTAAAAGCACAGATAGCCATGAGCCACGCGCAATTACAGCAAAAGGTTTTTGCGTGTCGCGTGCGCCACTTACCGCG
>JBFYOQ010000205.1:0-23525 GCA_041303735.1 Mycobacterium sp. | reverse complement strand
GGCACGGCGGCGCGGGCCAGCGGCCGGCCCGCGGTGCGGGTCATCACCTTGTCGATGTCGGCGTCGGCCACGCAGTTGAGGGTGTTGGCGCCCCCGGCGGCGAGCATCCCCCCGAAGAGCGTATTGAGGATGAGCACCAGATCCACGGAGCCCCGGGAGGCCAGCAGCATCGCCGGAATGGTGGTCACCAGGAGTAACTCGACGACCCGCGGCTTGGTCAGCGCCAGATAGCCCAGCAGACGGGTGCGAATCCGCTTCGACGTCGCCGGCGGAGCATCGCTGACGACGCCCTCGTCGCGGATCTTCACGCAGTCCACTCCCTCATGGCCGGGCGGAAGGAGACCGCCTGTCGTCTACTACGCATGATGGTAGTCCAGTGCCGAATGCTGTGGGCAGCCGATTCGGTACTGCAGGCGCAGACCCGGCACTAGGGTGTGGGGCGAGACCGGTATGGAACGAGGAACCGGGTGAGCAGGAGTGAATCTGTGACGACGCTTGAAGAGATTTCCACGCTGACCACCCCGCGTCACCCCGGCGATTGGACCGATCTGGACTCCCGTGCCGTCGACACGGCGCGGGTACTGGCCGCCGATGCGGTGCAGAAGGTCGGCAACGGCCATCCCGGCACCGCCATGAGCCTGGCGCCCGCGGCCTACACGCTCTTCCAGCGGGTGATGCGGCACGACCCGAGCGACACCCACTGGCTGGGCCGGGACCGGTTCATTCTGTCCTGCGGGCATTCCAGCCTGACGCTCTACCTCCAGCTCTACCTGGGCGGGTTCGGCCTGGAACTCTCCGATATCGAGTCACTGCGCACCTGGGACTCCAAGACACCGGGCCACCCCGAGTTCCGGCACACCAAGGGTGTGGAGATCACCACCGGACCGCTGGGTCAGGGCCTGGCCTCGGCGGTCGGCATGGCGATGGCCGCGCGGTACGAGCGCGGGTTGTTCGATCCCGACGCGCCCGCCGGCACCAGCCCGTTCGACCACTACATCTACGTCCTGGCCTCCGACGGCGACATGCAGGAGGGGGTGACCAGCGAGGCGTGCTCGCTGGCCGGTACCCAGCAACTGGGCAATCTCATCGTCATCTGGGACGACAACGAGATCTCCATCGAGCACAACACCAAGATCGCATTCACCGAAAACACCCCGGCCCGCTACGAGTCGTACGGCTGGCACGTCCAGGTGGTCGAGGGCGGTGAGAACGTCGCCGGCATCGAGAAGGCGATCGAGGCCGCGAAGAAGGTCACCGACAAGCCCTCGTTCATCGCGCTGCGGACCATCATCGGCTACCCGGCGCCCACCAAGATGAACACCGGCGGGGTGCACGGCTCGGCGCTGGGTGACGAGGAGGTCGCCGCGACCAAGAAGATCCTCGGCTTCGACCCGGACAAGAGCTTCGAGGTCTCCGACGAGGTGATCACTCACACCCGCAAGCTGGTGGACCGCGGCCGCGAGGCACACAAGAAGTGGCAGACCGACTTCGATACCTGGGCCCAGCGCGAACCCGAGCGCAAGGCGCTGCTGGACCGGCTGATCGCGGGCACCCTGCCGGACGGCTGGGACGCCGACCTGCCGCACTGGGAGCCGGGCTCCAAACCGGTGGCCACCCGGGCGGCCTCGGGCGAGGTGCTCTCCGCCATCGGCCCGAAGCTGCCCGAACTCTGGGGTGGCTCGGCCGATCTGGCCGGCAGCAACAACACCACGATGAAGGGCGCGAAATCGTTCGGCCCGCCGTCGATCTCCACCGAAGATTGGGACGCCACCTGGTACGGCCGCACCCTGCACTTCGGGATTCGCGAGCACGCGATGGGCGCGATCCTGTCCGGGATCGTGCTGCATGGGCCGACCCGCGCCTACGGCGGAACGTTCCTGCAGTTCGCCGACTACATGCGCGGCGCGGTGCGGTTGGCCGCGCTGATGGAGATCGACACCATCTACGTCTGGACCCACGACTCGATCGGCCTGGGCGAGGACGGCCCGACCCATCAGCCGATCGAACACCTCGCGGCACTGCGGGCGATTCCGAAGCTGTCGGTGGTGCGGCCGGCTGATCCCAATGAGACGGCCTACGTATGGCGGACGATCCTCGAGCGGGGAGCCGCCAGCGGCCCGACCGGACTGATCCTCACCCGCCAGGGTGTGCCCGTCCTCGAGGGCACCAGCGCCGACGGCGTCGCCCGCGGCGGCTATGTGCTCGGCGAATGCGGCTCGGCCGACGCCGATGTGATCATCATCGCCACCGGATCCGAGGTTCAACTGGCCGTGGAGGCGCAAACGATACTGGCGTCCAAGGGGGTGCGCGCAGCTGTGGTGTCGATGCCCTGCGTCGAGTGGTTCGAGTCGCAGCCTCAGGACTACCGCGACCATGTGCTGCCCCCGGACGTTTCGGCTCGGGTCGCCGTCGAGGCCGGCATCGCTCAGAGCTGGTATCGCTACGTCGGCGACACCGGCGAGATCATTTCCATCGAGCATTACGGAGCGTCGGCCGACGACAAGACTCTGTTCCGCGAGTTCGGGTTCACCCCGGAGGCCGTGGCGGCCGCAGCGGAACGCGTACTGGACAACTGACCCGTAGATAACCGACCCCCACAACACCAGGAGTACCGATGGCCCAGAACAACAATCTCTCGGAGCTGTCCGCGGCGGGCGTCTCCGTGTGGCTCGACGACCTGTCGCGCGACCGGCTGCGGACCGGCAACCTGCAGGAGCTGATCGACACCCGCAGCATCGTCGGTGTCACCACCAACCCGTCGATCTTTCAGGCCGCGCTGTCGACGGGCAGCGCCTATGACGAACAGGTCGCGGAGCTTGCTGCGCGCGGAGCAGACGTGGACGCCACCATCCGCACCGCCACCACCGATGACGTGCGGGAGGCCTGCGATGTGCTGCGCCAGGCGTGGAAGCACTCCAACGGTGTGGATGGCCGGGTTTCCATCGAAGTCGATCCGCGCCTGGCGCACGACACCGACAAGACCATCCTGCAGGCCATCGAACTGTGGAAGATTGTCGACCGCCCCAATCTGCTGATCAAGATCCCCGCGACACTGGCGGGTCTGCCGGCCATCACCGCCGTCATCGCCGAGGGCATTTCGGTCAACGTCACGCTGATCTTCTCAGTGGAGCGCCACCGCGCGGTGATGCAGGCCTACCTCGCCGGGTTGGAAGCCGCCCGCCATGCCGGCCACGACCTCAACACCATCCACTCGGTGGCCTCGTTCTTCGTCTCCCGCGTCGACACCGAGATCGACAAGCGACTCGAGGCGATCGGCACTCGCGAGGCGCTGGACCTGCGAGGACAGGCCGGGGTGGCCAACGCCCGGCTGGCGTATGCCGCCTACGAGCAGGTGTTCTGCTCCGGTGGGCGCTGGACTCCGCTCGCCGAGGCAGGCGCCTGGGTTCAGCGGCCACTGTGGGCCTCCACCGGTGTGAAGAACCCGGACTACTCCGACACGCTGTATGTCACCGAACTGGTCGCCCCCGACACGGTCAACACCATGCCGGAGAAGACCCTGGACGCCGTCGCCGATCACGGCCGGGTGCACGGGAACACCATCGAGGGAACCGCCGCCGAGTCGCAGGCGGTGTTCGACGCACTGACGAAGGTCGGTATCGACCTGCCCGACGTCTTCCGGTTCCTCGAGGAGGACGGTGTCGACAAATTCGAGAAGGCCTGGCAGGAACTGCTGGACGCTACGCAGGGCCAGTTGGACGCCGCCAAGAAATGACCGGGGCGACCGTGACGGCCGGTCCTGCCGGGTGGCACAACCCGCTGCGCGACAAGCGGGATAAGCGGATGCCGCGGATAGCGGGTCCGTGCGGTGTGGTGATCTTCGGCGTGACCGGGGACCTGTCCCGCAAGAAGTTGATGCCGGCGATCTACGACCTCGCCAACCGCGGCCTGCTGCCGCCGTCGTTCGCACTCATCGGTTTCGCCCGGCGCGACTGGGCGGACCAGGATTTCGGGCAGATCGTCCATGACGCCGTCAGGGAGCATGCGCGCACTCCGTTCCGCCAGGAGGTGTGGGACCGGCTGGCCGAGGGGATCCGGTTCGTGCAGGGCAGTTTCGACGACGATGCGTCCTTCGCGACGCTCGCCGAGACCCTGGAGAAGCTGGACGCCGAGCGCGGCACCGGCGGTAATCACGCGTTCTACCTGTCCATCCCGCCGAATGCCTTCCCGGTGGTCTGCGAGCAGCTCAAGCGCTCCGGACTGGCTGATCCGCAGGGCGGCCGCTGGAGCCGGGTGGTCATCGAGAAACCGTTCGGCCACGACCTGCAGAGCGCCAAGGAACTCAACGCGGTGGTGAACAGCGTGTTCCCGGAGGAGTCGGTGTTCCGCATCGACCACTACCTCGGCAAGGAGACGGTGCAGAACATCCTGGCGCTGCGCTTCGCCAACGAGCTGTACGAGCCGATCTGGAACAGCCACTACGTCGACAGTGTGCAGATCACCATGGCCGAGGACATCGGCCTCGGCGGCCGGGCCGGTTACTACGACGGCATCGGTGCGGCCCGCGACGTCATCCAGAATCATCTGCTCCAACTGCTCGCCCTCACGGCAATGGAGGAGCCGGTCAGCTTCCACCCCGACGAGGTCAAGGCCGAGAAGATCAAGGTGCTGGCCGCCACCAGGCTCGCGCAGCCGCTGGACCTGACCACCTCGCGCGGACAGTACGCCGCCGGTTGGCAGGGCGGCCAGCAGGTTGTCGGACTTCTCGACGAGGACGGCTTCTCCACAACCTCGACCACCGAGACCTTCGCCGCGATCACCCTCGATGTCGACACCCGACGGTGGGCGGGCGTCCCGTTCTATCTGCGCAGCGGAAAACGACTGGGCCGCAGGGTCACTGAGATCGCGTTGATGTTCAAACGGGCGCCCCACCTGCCGTTCGACGCGACCATGACCGAGGAGCTCGGTCAGAACGCCCTGGTGATCCGGGTGCAGCCGGATGAGGGCATCACGTTGCGGTTCGGTTCCAAGGTGCCTGGCACGCTGATGGAGGTTCGTGATGTCAACATGGATTTCTCCTATGGGTCGGCTTTCGCCGAAGACTCCCCGGAGGCCTACGAGCGACTGATCCTCGATGTGCTGCTCGGCGAACCGTCGCTGTTCCCGGTCAATGCCGAGGTCGAATTGTCCTGGGAGATACTGGATCCGGCGCTGGAGTACTGGGCGGCACACGGCAAGCCTGATCCCTATGAGTCCGGCACCTGGGGCCCCGAATCGGCGTTCGAGATGCTGCGGCGCTCGGGTCATGAATGGAGACGGCCGTGAGGAACCGACGCTGATGACGAACGCTTGCGTGAGGAACCGACGCTGATGATCGTGGACTTGCCGAACACCACCACCAACGACATCAACAAGCGCATCACCTCGCTGCGCGAGGAGGGCGGCGCGATCACGCTGGGCCGGGTGCTCACCCTGGTGGTCGCACCCGACTGCGAGGAGATCCTCGAAGACGCCATCGACGCCGCGGTCGGGGCCAGCCGCGAACACCCCTGCCGGATCATCGTGGTGGTCCCAGTAGATCGGCTGGCTACCGAGGCACGGCTGGACGGGCAGTTGCGGGTCGGCGGCGACGCCGGCGCCGGAGAGGTGGTGGTGCTGCGCACCTCCGGCCCGCTGGGCGCCCACGCCAGCAGCGTGGTGCTGCCCTTCCTGCTGCCCGACACTCCGGTGGTGGCGTGGTGGCCGGGTGTGGCGCCGGAGAATCCTGCCCAGGATCCGTTGGGCCGCTTGGCCGTTCGTCGGATTACCGACGCCACCGGGACCGACGATCCACTGGCGACGCTGCGGAGCCGGTTGGCCGGCTACGCACAGGGCGACACCGACCTGGCTTGGAGCCGCATCACCTACTGGCGCGCTCTGCTGGCCTCCGCGCTGGACCAGCCGCCGTACGAACCGGTGACCTCCGCGGTGGTGTCCGGCCTGGCAGGCGAGCCCGCGCTGGACATCCTGGCCGGATGGCTCGCCGTTCGCATCGACGGTCCGGTACGGCGAGAGGTGGGTGAGTTGAAGGTGGAGCTGATGCAGCCCAGTCAGACGATCACCCTGAGCCGACCGCAGGAAGGTTCCACCGCGACCCTGAGCCGCACCGGCCGGCCGGCGGCCCTGCTCCCGCTGGCCCGGCGGGAGACCCGCGAGTGTCTGGCCGAGGACCTGCGCCGACTCGACGCCGACGAGGTCTATCACCAGGCACTGGCCGGGATCGACAGAGTGCACTACGCCGGCGGGGCGGCCTGAGAAGTGGCGGCAGGTGGCAGGACCGAGGTGCAGACCTACCCCGACACCGATGCGCTGGTGGCCGCGGCCGGCGACCGGCTGGCCGCGACGATCACCGCCGCCGTCGGCACACGCGGCCGGGCGCTGGTGGTGCTCACCGGTGGTGGCACCGGGATAGGCCTGCTGAAACGGCTGCGCACTCACCGGATCGACTGGGCAGATGTCCATCTGTTCTTCGGTGACGACCGCTTCGTGCCGCACGACGACGGCGAGCGCAATGAGAAGCAGGCCCGCGAGGCACTGCTCGATCATGTCGACATCCCGGCGGCCAACATCCATCCGATGGCGCCGAGCGACGGGGCGTTCGGCGCCGATCTGCCCGCCGCCGCAGCAGGCTACGGGACCCTGCTGGCCGGTCTGGCCGAACCCGGCGACCGCTGCCCCGTGTTCGATGTCCACCTGCTCGGGATGGGCGGCGAGGGTCACATCAACTCGCTGTTCCCGCACACCGCCGCGGTACGCGAACAGCAGCGCATGGCGGTCGGGGTCGACGACTCCCCCAAACCCCCGCCGCAGCGCATCACGCTGACGCTGCCGGCGGTCGCCTACGCCCGGGAGGTCTGGCTGGTGGTCGCGGGTGCGGCCAAGGCCGATGCGGTGGCAGCCGCCATCGGCGGGGCGGATCCCGTCGACGTGCCGGCCGCCGGCGCCCGCGGCCGGGAGGCGACGGTGTGGCTTCTGGACGCCGCGGCGGCCGGCGGCCTACCCGCCTGATCGCGGCCTCAGCCGCTGTTGCGCAGAGCCGACGCCAGCCCGCTCATGGTCAGCAGAATCCCGCGCTGGACGAGTTCGTCGTCCTCCCCCGATCGGTAGCGGCGCAGCAGCTCCACCTGCAGGTGGTTCAGCGGCTCGAGGTAGGGGAACCGGTTGAACACCGAGCGCGCCAACGCCGGGTTGTCGGCGAGCAGATCATCGTGGCCGGTGATCAGGGCATGCATCGCGATGGTGCGGTCGTGCTCGGCTCGGATCTTGTCGAAAACCCTGCTGCGCAGATCCTCGTCGGCTACCAGCTCCGCGTAGCGCGCGGCCAACCCCATGTCCGACTTGGCCAACACCTGAGCCATGTTGGACAGCACCGCGCGGAAGAACGGCCACTTGTCATAGAGCTCGCGCAACACCTCGACCCGACCACCGCCGTCACCGCCGTCGGCGATCCACTCCTCAACAGCGGTGCCCGTTCCGTACCACCCGGGCAGCATCACCCTGGACTGGCTCCACGCCAGCACCCACGGAATGGCACGCAGGTCTGAGATCGACGCGGTGGGTTTGCGGCTGGTCGGCCGGCTACCGATGTTCAGCGACCCGATCTCGCTGACCGGGGTGGACGCGGTGAAGTAGTCGACGAAACCCGGCGTGTGGTGAACCAGGTCTGCGTAGGCCTTCTGCGCCCGTGCGGCCAACTCGTCGAGCACCTGATATGCCGGCTCTGCGGCGTCGCCGAGTCCCTCGACGTCGAGCAGGGTGGACTCCAGCGTGGCCGCAATCAGGCTCTCCAGGTTGCGGTGCGCGATGCGCGGTTCGGCGTACTTGGCCGCGATCACCTCCCCCTGTTCGGTGAGCCGCAGCGATCCGGCCACCGCTCCGGGCGGTTGGGCGAGGATCGCGTCGTAGCTCGGCCCGCCGCCGCGCCCGATGGTCCCGCCCCTGCCGTGGAAGAGCCGCAACCGGATCCCGGTCTTGCGGGCCGACTCCACCAGATCGAGTTCCGCGCGGTACAGCGCCCAGTTCGCGGCCAGGTAGCCGCCGTCCTTATTGGAATCGGAATAGCCCAGCATCACCTCCTGAGTGCCGTCGCGGGCATCCACGATCGCGCGATAGATCGGCAGCTCGAGCGCCTGCTCGAGAATGCTCGCCCCATGCCGCAGATCGTCGATAGTCTCGAACAGCGGCACGATACCCATCGGTGCGTGCACCGTCGCGTGCACATCTGCACCCGAGACATCAAGCAGCCCGGCTTCTTTCAGTAGCAGCGCGGCCTCCAGCATGTCCGACACCGACTGGCACATCGAGATGATGTACGTCGGCACCGCGGCACTGCCGAGCACACCCACCGCGCGCGCCGCCGCGGTGATGATGTCCAGTTCCTTGCGGGCCAGCTCCGTGAGTTCGGCATCGGCGGTGACCAGCGGCCGGCGGGTGGACAGTTCGGCGGATAACAGCGCGACCCGCTGCGATTCGTCAAGCGCCGCATAGTCCGGGTGCACGCCCGCCCACGCCAGCAACTCGGCCACCACCTGCTCGTGCACCTCGGAGTTCTGCCGCATGTCCAGCCCGCACAGGTGAAAGCCGAAAGCGGCCACCGACTCGCGCAGCCGGGACAGCCGATCCTCGGCGAGCAACCCGCTGCCGTGCGCGCGCAGCGAGGCGTCTATCACGTCGAGGTCGCCGAGCAACTCCTCCGGTGCCCGATAGGCCGGTAGTCCGGCGTCGAGACGGTGCTCGGGCTGACGGTCCAGAATATTCGCGGCGGCGGCCGTCAGCCGGGCCCGGACCACCCGCACCGCGCGCCGGTACGGTTCGTCGGCGCGCTCAGGCTCGGTGCACGGCGCGGCCAGGCCGGCCAACTCGGGGCTGATGCCCACCAGTCGCGCCGACATGGACAGTTCCTGCTCGAGTGCGGCGAGTTCGTCGAAGTAGTGCTCCAGGGCGGTGTAGGCGGCGTTACCGGTGGCAAGGCGCACCACCTCGGCGGTGACGTTCGGATTGCCGTCACGGTCGCCGCCGATCCAGGACCCGGGCCGCACGATCGGCGCCGCCAGCAGGTCAGCGCCGGGCCAGCGTCGGCGCAGCGCTTCCCGTACCTCGGCGTTGACCCGCGGGATCACCTCGAAGAACGCCGCTCGGTAGTAGCGCAGCCCGGACTCGATCTCATCGGCGACCTTCAACCGGGACAACCGGATCAGCGCGGTCTGCCACAGGGTCAGGATGTTGCGGCGCAACTCGGTCTCGATCGACCGGCCGGCATCGGTGTGGGTGTGACCGTGCAGCCGCAGCCGCATCAGCGCGGTGATGTGGTTCTGGGTATCGAAGACGGTGCGGCGGCGGGTCTCGGTGGGGTGGGCGGTGATGACCGGTGACACAAGTGCCCCGCGCAGCGCCCGTGACACCGCCGCCTCGTCGAGCCGGGCGGCGTCGAGCTTGCGGTAGGTGGCCGCCAGGGTGCTGTCCGGCGGCGGCTCACCGGCCACCGTGTGCACCTCGCGGCGGCGCTCCCGGTGGATGTCCTCGGCGACGTTGGCCAGCAGCGCGAAATGGCTGAAGGCCCGGATCACCGGGATCGCCCGGTGAATGTCGATGCCGACGAACATGTCGGCGAGTTCGGTGCGGTCGATCTCGGACCGGCGAACCCTGAATGACTCCACCCTGGCCCGCTCGACGAGGGCGAACACCTCGCGGCCGTTCTGCTCGCGTACGGTGTCGCCGAGCATCGCGCCGAGCAACCGGATGTCCTCGCGCATGGGCTCGGTGGCCTCGCGGCCGACCCGGGTCCGGTAGACCGCGCCGACCGGGGACAGCGTCGCATCGGCATCGGCCATGGAGTCGATTATCGCCTGTGATCGCCGGAGCGTGCAGTGTGAGACCTTGCGACCCGGCGCCGGGCCGCAGCTCAGGTGTACTTGATCTGCAGGGCGGTGCCGATGATGGCCACCACCCAGATACCGGTGACAAACAGCGTGAGCCGGTCGAGGTTCTTCTCCACCACGGTCGAGCCGGACAGGTTGGACTGCACGCCGCCGCCGAACAGTGTCGACAGGCCGCCGCCCTTGGCGCGGTGCAGCAGCACCAGCAGCATCATCAGAATGCTGGTGATCACCAGCAGGATCTGCAGGCCGAGAATCATGGGGTGCAGCCTACCGGGTGGACGGCCCCGGTCAGGGCAGGGGTCCGCCCGCGGCGATGGCCGCCAGCAGCGCGAACTGCTCCCCGTCCAGCGACGCCCCGCCGACCAGGGCGCCGTCCACATCGGTCTGGGCGGCGAGCTCGCCGACATTCTTGGCGTTCACCGACCCGCCGTAGAGCACCCGGACCCCGTCGGCGATCGCCGGTGACGACAGCGTGGCCAGTTCCTGACGGATCGCGGCACACACCTCCTGGGCGTCGGCCGAGCTGGCCACCCGGCCTGTCCCGATGGCCCAGACCGGCTCGTAGGCGATCACCACATCGGTCAGCTGCTGTTCGGTCAAGCCGGCCAGCGAACCGCGCAGCTGGGTGACGTTGTGCTCAACGTGCTCACCGGCCTCCCGCACATCCAGATGCTCACCGATGCAGACGATCGGAGTCAGGCCGTGCCGGAACGCCGCGGCCGCCTTGGCGGCCACCAGCGCGTCGTCCTCGTGGTGGTAGGTGCGCCGCTCGGAGTGGCCGACGACGGCGAAGGTGCAGCCCAGCTTGGCCAGGAAGGCACCGCTGATCTCCCCGGTATAGGCACCGGAGTCGTGCTGCGAGATGTCCTGGGCGCCGTAGGTCAGCCGCAGCTTGTCCCCGTCGACGAGGGTCTGGACGCTGCGCAGGTCGGTGAACGGCGGGATGACGGTGACGTCGACCTTGTCGAAATACTTGTCCGGCAGCGAGAAGGCGATCTTCTGAACCAGGGCGATGGCCTCGAAGTGGTTGAGGTTCATCTTCCAGTTACCGGCTATCAACGGCTTACGTGACACGGTGGTGATCTTCCTTTTCAGTTGTCTGCTTGTCAGTTCTGCGCCGCGAGGACGTCGATACCGGGCAGGGACTTGCCCTCAAGGTATTCCAGTGATGCACCGCCACCGGTAGAAATATGCGAGAAACCATCCTCGGGAAGGCCGAGTTGGCGCACGGCGGCGGCGGAGTCCCCCCCACCGACCACGCTGAAGGCGCCCTTGGCGGTGGCGCCGATGATCGCCTCCGCCACACCGCGGGTGCCCGCCGCGAAGGCTGGGAATTCGAAGACCCCCATCGGGCCGTTCCAGAAAATGGTGCGGGCGTTCGACAGCAGGGTGGTGAACCGGGCAACCGAGCCCGGACCGATATCGAGCCCCATGGTGCCGGTGGGGATGCTGTCGGCGGAGACGGTGTCCGGCTTGGAGTCGGCGGAGAATTCGGCGGCCACCACGATGTCGACCGGGAGGTGGATGACGTCACCGTACTCCTCGAGCAACTCCCGACAGGTATCGATCATCTCTTCCTGCAGCAACGAGGTTCCCACCGAAAACCCCTGGGCCGCAAGAAAGGTGAAGCACATGCCGCCGCCGATGATGACGCTGTCGGCTTTGCCGGCGAGGTTCTCGATCACAGCCAGCTTGTCGGACACCTTCGAGCCGCCGAGCACCACCGCGTAGGGGCGCTCACCGGCGCGGCTCAGCTGCTCGAGCACCTTGACCTCGGCGGCAACCAGGGTTCCGGCGTAGTGCGGCAGCAGTGCGGCGACGTCGTAGACCGATGCCTGTTTGCGGTGAACCACACCGAAGCCGTCAGAGACGAAGGCTCCGTCGTCGCCGACCAGATCCACCAGAGCTGCGGCCAGCGCGCGGCGCTGCGCATCGTCCTTGCTGGTCTCCCGCGGGTCGAACCGGATGTTCTCCAGCAGCAGGACGTCTCCGTCGGTCAGACCCTCGGCGCGGGCCAGCGCGTCGGTGCCCACCACATCGGATGCCAGTTGCACGTGGCGTCCCAGCCGCTGCGCCAGTGCCGCGGCGACCGGGGCGAGGCTGAATGCGGGGTCCGGGCCGTCCTTGGGCCGGCCGAGGTGAGCCATCACCACCAGTTTGGCGCCGGCGTCGCACAGCGCCTTCAGCGTCGGCACCGAGGCGTCGATCCGCCCCGGATCGGTGATCGCACCGGCGTCGTCGAGTGGGACGTTGAGATCGCAGCGCACCAGGACACCGCGGCCGGACACCCCATCGGCCAGCAGGTCGGCCAGCGTCTTCACCGCCATCGTGGTCTACAGGGACTTGCCGACCAGGGCGACGAGGTCGACCAGCCGGTTGGAGTAGCCCCACTCGTTGTCGTACCAGGACACCACCTTGGCCTGATTGTCGATCACCTTGGTCAAGCCGGAATCGAAGATCGAGCTGTGCGGGTCGGTGACGATATCGCTGGACACGATGGGGGCGTCGTAGTACTTGAGGATGCCCTTGAGCTTTCCCTCGGCGGCCGCTTTGAGCGCGGCGTTGATCTCATCGACGCTGGCCTTCTTGGCCAGCTCGACCGTGAGGTCGGTGACCGAGCCGGTGGGGATCGGCACCCGCAGAGCGTAGCCGTCCAACTTGCCCTTGAGTTCGGGCAACACCAGGCCGATCGCCTTGGCGGCGCCGGTGGAGGTAGGCACGATGTTCAGCGCGGCGGCCCGGGCACGACGCAGATCGCTGTGCGGACCATCCTGCAGGTTCTGGTCCTGGGTGTACGCGTGGATGGTGGTCATCAGGCCCCGGACGATGCCGAACTCGTCATTGACGACTTTGGCAAGCGGCCCAAGGCAGTTCGTGGTGCACGAGGCGTTGGAGATGACGTTCTGGCTGCCGTCGTACTTGTCGTCGTTGACGCCGATGACGATGGTGATGTCCTCGTCCTTGGCGGGTGCGGAGATGATCACCTTTTTGGCGCCGGCCTCCAGGTGACCGCGTGCCCGCGCATCGGTGAAGATCCCGGTGGACTCGATCACCACGTCGACACCCAGATCGCCCCACGGCAGCGCGGCGGGCCCTTCCCGGACTTCCAGCGCCTTGACCCGGTGACTTCCGATGACAATGGTGTCACCGTCGAGGCTCACGTCCTCGGATAACCGGCCCAGGATGGAATCGAACTTCAGCAGGTGCGCCAGGGCGGCGTTGTCGGTGAGGTCGTTGACCGCCACGATCTCGATGTCTTTGGCTCTGCCTTCGAGCTTCTGTGCCGCCAGTGCCCGGTAGAAGTTGCGCCCGATGCGCCCGAAACCGTTGACCCCAACCCGGATCGTCACGTCTGTCTCCTCGAAGTCGCTTGCCGTGATTCAACAGCCTAGTGGTGCGGGTTCGGCGTCGCTGCCCGGTGGGCTTTTCGCCGTTCGGCTCCCGAACCGCTACCGTCGGGGCATGGCCCGGCTGACCGTACTGCCGCTGCGAGTGGATCTCGACATGGGCCGGCTGCGCGACCGCCTCGGGCAGGGGCTTTTCGCGATGGTGGCCGGCCCGGAGGGCCCGCGGAACCGGACCCGCATCCACGCCACGCCGGGGCCGCGCTGGTTCGCCGATGACAGCCCCATCCGCCGGGTGCATGGCGATGCCTCGATGTTCGTCGGAGGATTGCGCGCGCTGCTGCTGCAGTCCCTGCACCCGCTGGCGATGGCCGGTGTCGCCGAGCACTCCGACTACCGCGGCGACCCGTGGGGGCGGCTGCAGCGCACCAGCACGTTCCTGGCTGTCACCACGTTCGGGACGGCGACCGACGCCCAGCGCGCGGTCGACAAGGTCCGCGGCATCCATCGCCGGGTGCACGGTACCGCGCCCGACGGCCGCCGCTACCGCGCCGATGATCCGCATCTGTTGGAGTGGGTGCACATCGCTGAGGTGGATAGCTTCCTGCGCGCCTATCAGCGCTACGGCGCGGCTCCGCTGGACCAGGACGGCCGGGACACCTATGTGGCCGAGACGTCCCTCGTCGCCTCCGCGCTGGGGGTGATCGATCCACCGCGGACCGAGGCCGAGTTGGCCGAGCGGATCGCCGCCTTCCGCGGCGAGTTGCACGCGGCCGATTCCGCCCGCGAGGCCGCCCGCTTCCTGCTGATCACTCCCCCGCTGTCGCTGCTGGCCCGGGCCCCCTACGGCGTGCTGGCGGCGGCGGCGGTCGGGTTGCTGCCGGCCTGGGCGAGGCTGCCGCTGCGCCTGCCCTACGCGCCGGTCCTGGAGGGCACCGCCGTGCGACTCGCGGGAACCGTGCTCGTGGGCGGGATCCGCTGGGCGCTCTCGGCGAACCCGCCGGAGACGGCGGCGTCGGTGACCGCGCCGGAGGCGCCTGCGCCGCTGAACTGAGGCTCAGGCGTCGTCGAGCAGATCCGGAGTGACCGCGGATTCGGTGTCGGGAATGCCGTCCTGTTTGGCTTTGCGGTCGGCCATCGACAGCAGCCGGCGGATACGTCCCGCCACAGCATCTTTCGTCATCACGGGCTCGGCGATCCGGCCCAGCTCCTCCAGCGACGCCTGGCGATGTTCGACACGCAACCGGCCCGCGGCGGCCAGATGCTCGGGCACCTCTTCGCCGAGGATCTCCAGCGCGCGTTCCACCCTGGCCGACGCCGCCACCGCCGCACGTGCCGAGCGGCGCAGGTTCGCATCGTCGAAGTTGGCGAGCCGATTGGCCGTCGCCCTGACCTCGCGGCGCATCCGCCGCTCCTCCCACACCAGCCGGGTGTCCTGGGCGCCCATCCGGGTGAGCAGATTGCCGATGGCGTCGCCGTCGCGCACCACCACCCGATCGGTGCCACGCACCTCGCGGGCCTTGGCGCTGACGCCGAGTCGCCGGGCAGCACCGACCAGCGCCAGGGCCGCCTCGGGACCCGGGCAGCTGATCTCCAGGGCCGACGAGCGGCCGGGTTCGGTCAGGGAACCGTGTGCCAGGAAGGCTCCGCGCCACGCGGCCTCGGCGTCACCCACGCTACCGCCGACGACCTGTGCGGGCAGCCCGCGCACCGGACGCCCGCGCATGTCGAGAAGTCCGGTCTGGCGCGCCAGGGCCTCACCGTCCTTGGCGACCCGCACGACGTAGCGGGTGCTCTTGCGGATACCGCTCGCCGACAGCACATGCACCGCGGAGTTGTACCCGTAGAGATCATGGATCTCTTTACGCAGCCGACGGGCGATGCTGCCCTGGTCCACCTCGGCCTCGACCACGACCCGGCCCGCGACGATGTGCAGGCCCCCGGCGAAGCGCAACAGCGCGGCAACCTCCGCCCGTCGCGCACTGACGGAGTTGACGACAAGACGACTCAACTCGTCCTTCACCTCGGCTGTCATCGCCACAGGTCGTCACCTCTCGCTCCGTCAGGTCGCCGGACCCGTCCGGGTTGCCACCCCGGCCGCGCAGCCGCTGGACTGACGGTCGGCACCGTGGCCGTCGGAGTCTGCGGACTCCGCGACCGGACGGCTTCGAGGGCGTCAGCGAGCTTGGCCGGGTCATGTAAAGGTCTACCAGGTCGGGAAACGTCGTAAAAGTTAACTGCGGCTTCCAGCACACTGGCCGTTCGCCGCAGCTGGCCGCGCTCGCGCTCCGAGGGCACCCGGGCCGCATCGACGATGATGTCGTCGACCCGGAAACCGGGCGCGTGCTGGGCGAGCACGTGCAGATGACGCTCGGCCGAAAAGCCCGCCGTCTCACCGGGTTCCGCATCGAGATTGAGCACCAGCGCGCGCCGTGCCGGCGTCGATCTCAGTGCGGCGAGCAGTCCCGGAACCAGTACGTGCGGGATCACACTGGTGAACCAGGAGCCCGGTCCGAGCACCACCAGGTCGGCGGCCATGATCGCGTCCACCGCCTGCCGGGTGGCTGGTGGGTCGCCGGGCAGCAGGCGCACCCGGCGCACCTTCCCCGGTGTGGTGGCCACCGCAACCTGACCGCGGATCACCCTGCTCATCCGGGGGTCGGCTTCCAGTCCGGCGACGTCGGCCTCGATCTGTAGCGCGAGCGGGCACATCGGCAGCACCCGCCCCTTGACGCCGAGGATCCGACCGAGTTCGTCGAGCGCGGCGACCGGATCGGCCAGGACCTCGCCGAGGCCGGCGAGCAGCAGATTGCCGATCGGGTGACCCGCGAGCGCACCGTTACCACCGAACCTGTGCTGGATGATGGTGGCCCACAGCCTGCCGTGCGGGCTATCAGAGGCCAACGCCGCCAACGCCATTCGCAGATCACCCGGGGGGACGACATCGAGTTCCGAGCGCAGGCGCCCTGATGAGCCGCCGTCGTCGGCCACGGTGACGACGGCGGTGACGTGCGGGGTGAGCCGTCGGGCGGCGGACAGGGTGGCATAGAGGCCGTGGCCGCCGCCTAATGCGACGATGCGCGCGGAGCTCTCCGGGCTCACCGCCCTTATCGGCCCGGTCACTCGCGCCCCAGATCCCGGTGCAGCACCCGTACCGTGAGTTGCTCATTGGCGCCGAGCAAATCAGCGAGCGCCTCCGCGATCGCCACGCTGCGGTGCTTGCCCCCGGTGCATCCGATCGCAACGGTCATGTACCGCTTGCCCTCCCGCGCGTAGCCGTCGACGACGAGCCGCAACAACTGGTGGTAGGTCTGCAGAAACTCGGTGGCTCCGGGCTGGGCCAACACGTACTCACGCACCGCCGGGGACTGGCCGGTCTGCGGACGCAACTCGTCCACCCAGTGCGGATTGGGCAGGAAGCGCACGTCCATCACCATGTCGGCATCCATCGGCAGGCCGTACTTGAAACCGAAGGACTCCACCGTGACGCTGATCTGCGCCGCCGTCTCCCCACCGAACGACCGCTCCAGGCTGGCCCGCAGGGCCGGCACCGACAGCGATGAGGTGTCGATCACCAGATCGGCTGCCGCCCGCACGCTGGAGAGCATCGCGCGTTCGGCGGCGATGCCCTCGGCGAGCGTCTGGTTGCCACCGAGCGGGTGGCTGCGCCGATTGCTCTCGTAGCGGCGCACCAGGATGTCGTCGGAGGCCTCCAGGAACAGGACACGCGGGATGATGCCGCGCGCGGCGAGATCGTTGCGCACCAGATCCAGGTCGCCGGTGAACCCGCGGGACCGCACATCCATCACCACGGCGAGCTGGGTGATTCGCGACCCGGCCGCCAGACCCAGATCGACCATCCGCGCGATGAGTTCCGGGGGCAGATTGTCGGCGACGTACCAGCCGAGGTCTTCGAGCACCTTGGCCGCGGTGCCGCGGCCCGCGCCGGACAGGCCGGTCACCAGCACCACGTCGATATCGGGAGCCGCGTCGGCGGTTGTCTGGCTATCGCTGTGATCGGTCATGGCGCCCGCAGAGCATCATCGTCCACCGGCGGCGGAAGTGCGGCCGAATGGTCGGTTTCCTGGGCGCCCAGCGCGTCGAGCACCGCGGTGGCGGTCGCGACGCCGATACCCGGGACGGCGGTGATCTCCTCCACGCTGGCCTGCCGCAACCGGGCCAGCGAACCGAAGTGAGTCACCAGTGCCCGACGCCGGCTCTCCCCCAGCCCGCGGACGGCATCGAGCGCAGAGGCCGTCATCCGCTTGGACCGCTTACTGCGGTGATAGGAGATCGCGAAGCGGTGTGCCTCGTCGCGTACGCGCTGCAGCAGGTAAAGGCCCTCGCTCTGGCGCGGCATGATCACCGGGTCCGGCTCGGCGGGAACCCAGACCTCCTCGAGGCGCTTGGCCAGTCCGATCACCGCCACATCGGTGACGCCGAGTTCGTCGAGCACCGCCTGGGCGGCGTTGACCTGGGCGGCGCCGCCATCGACGACATAGAGGTTGGGCGGGTAGGCGAACCGTCTGGGCCTGCCGTCGGGATCGGCGGGCTCGGGAGCGTCGGCGAGGTGGCGCAGGAACCGGCGGCGGGTCACCTCGGCGATGGACGCCACGTCGTCGGAACGGCCGTCTCCGGCGGCTTCCCGGATGGCGAAGTGGCGGTAGTCGGATTTGCGCGGCAGCCCATCCTCGAACACCACCAGCGATCCCACGACATCGGTGCCCTGCACGTGGCTGATGTCGACGCATTCGATCCGCAGCGGCGCCGCCGCCAGGCCCAACGACTCCTGAATATTCTGTAGCGCAACGGATCTGGCGGTGAAGTCCCCGGCACGACGGAGCTTATGCTGCTGCAGCGCTTCCTGGGCGTTGCGGTATACCGTCTCGGCCAGCGCGCGCTTGTCGCCCCGCTGCGCCACCCGCAACGCCACCCGCGAACCCCGCAGCCCGGACAGCCACGCGGTGAGTTGGTCGGCGTTGGCGGGCAGACAGGGCACCAGGACCTCGCGCGGGACCGGATTGCTGGATTCATCCGCGGCGCCGCCCAATTCGGCTTCAGCGCCGTAGAACTGGGTCACGAACTGCTCCACCAGTTGGGCGTGCGGGGAGTCCCCGGGCTCGCCGGGCTTATCCACGATCCATCCGCGCTGACCCCGCACCCGGCCGCCGCGGACGTGAAAGACCTGCACCGCCGCCTGGAGTTCATCGTCGGCGAAGGCCACCACATCGGCGTCCGTCCCGTCGCCGAGCACCACCGCCTGCTTCTCCAGAGCGCGTTTGAGCGCGCCGATGTCGTCACGCAACCGTGCCGCACGCTCGAAATCCAGAGCCGCGGCGCTGGCATTCATCTGCCGCTCCAACTCCCGAGCGAAGCGATCGGTCCTTCCGGACAGGAAGTCGCAGAAATCTCCTACGATCTTGCGGTGCTGCTCGGCACTCACCCGTCCGACGCACGGTGCGGAGCACTTGTCGATGTAGCCGAGTAGGCATGGACGCTCGATCTGGCTGTGCCGCTTAAATACTCCCGCGGAGCAGGTACGCGCCGGGAATACCCGGGTCAGCAGGTCGAGGGTCTCCCGAATGGCCCAGGCGTGCGAGTACGGCCCGAAATAACGCACGCCTTTCTTTCGCGGCCCGCGGTAGACCATCAACCTCGGGTACTCCTCGTTGAGGGTCACCGCCAGAACGGGGTAGGACTTGTCGTCGCGATAGCGGACGTTGAACCGGGGGTCGAACTCCTTGATCCAGTTGTATTCCAACTGCAGTGCTTCGACCTCGGTGCCGACCACCGTCCACTCCACCTTCGCGGCGGTGGTGACCATCTGCCGGGTCCGGGGGTGCAGGCCGGAGATATCGGCGAAGTAGGAGGTGAGCCGGCTGCGCAGATTCTTGGCCTTGCCGACGTAGATGACTCTGCCGGTCGCGTCCCGGAACCGGTACACACCGGGCTGCACCGGAATGGATCCGGGTGCCGGGCGGTACGTCGCGGGGTCGGCCACAGTCACCTAGGTTAGTACCGGCCACATCCACCGCGACCGGACTAGCGGGGTTCGCCGCGGTAGCGGTCCATCAGGTCCCGGACGGTGTCCATCGCGGCGACCGCCCGCTCACGATCGATCATTTGCACAGCGGCGACGGGCTGGTATTCATGGGCCGCGAGGTCCACCCGTGCCCAGCGGCGGCCGGGTGGGAAGGAGAAATCGACCACCTCGGCCCACGGAATCACCCGGTACTCCAGAATGTTTCGCACCGCCAGCCCGGAGGGCCCGACCTTCAACCGCGGCCGGGTGAGCAGTAGCACCGCGCCCGCCAGCAGCAGTGCGATACCGGCCATCGCGACCTGATCGGCGGGCCGCAGATAAGCACCCGACGCCTCGTTGTTGATCATCGCGACGACGACTCCGATGACGGCGATCGACGCGGCGACTCCGTGGGCGATCAGCGACATCCGGTGCGGCTTGAACACGGCGTCCCACTCGCCGTCGGTCCCGGTCATGTCGTGCGGAGCCGGTGCAGGGTCAGCGCGGTCGACAGTGCCGCGGCACAGGCCTGCGCGCCCTTATCCTCGGCCGAGCCCGGCAGTCCGGCCCGATCGAGTGCCTGCTGCTCGGTGTCGGTGGTGAGCACCCCGTTGGCCACCGGAGTCGACTCATCCAGCGACACCCTGGTCAGGCCTTGGGTCACCGCATCGCACACGTAGTCGAAATGCGGAGTCTGGCCGCGGATCACCACTCCGAGTGCCACCACGGCATCGTGCGTGCGCGCCAGTTCCTGGGCCACCACGGGTATTTCGATCGCCCCGTGCACTCGGATCACGGTGGGATCGGTGATGCCGCTATCGCGGGCGACGGCGGTTGCGCCGGCCAGCAGGGCCTCGCAGATACTGGAGTGCCAGGTGCTCGTGACGATCGCCAGCCGCAGGCCTGAGGCGTCCATCTGCGGAACGGGCGGGATACCGGAGCCGCTCATCGTGCGCTCACTCCCCGCTCATTCCCGCCCGACGGCGTCGTCGTAGTCCTCCAGGCCGATCAGGTCGTGACCCATCCGGTCACGCTTGGTCTTGAGGTATCGGATGTTCTCGGCGTTGGCGCGCACCGGCAGCGAGACCCGTTCGACGATCTCCAGGCCGTAGCCGTCCAGGCCGACGCGCTTGGCGGGGTTGTTGGTGAGCAGCCGCATCGACCGCACGCCCAGATCGACCAGGATCTGCGCGCCGATGCCGTAGTCGCGGGCGTCGGCGGGAAAGCCGAGTTCCAGGTTGGCGTCCACGGTGTCGGCGCCGGCGTCCTGCAACTGATAGGCCTGCAGCTTGTGCATCAGCCCGATACCGCGGCCCTCATGGCCGCGCATGTAGAGCACCACCCCGCGATCCTCGGCGGCCACCATGGCCAGTGCCGCGTCCAACTGCGGCCCGCAGTCGCATCGCCAGGATCCGAACACGTCGCCGGTCAGGCATTCGGAGTGCACCCGCACCAGAACACCGTGGCCGTCGTGCAGTGGGCCGGCGATGTCGCCACGGACCAGGGCCACGTGCTCCACGTCGTCGTAGATGCTGGTGTAACCGACCGCCCGGAACTCGCCGTGACGGGTCGGGATCCGCGCCTCGGCTATCCGTTCGATGAGCTTCTCGTGTTTGCGGCGGTAGGCGATCAGATCAGCGATGGAAATCATCGCCAGGTTGTGCTCGTCGGCGAAGATCCGCAACTCATCGGTCTGGGCCATCGAGCCCTCGTCCTTCTGGCTGACGATTTCGCAGATGGCCCCGGCCGGCTGCAACCCGGCCATCCGGGCCAGGTCGACGGCGGCCTCGGTGTGCCCGGGGCGGCGCAGCACCCCGCCGTCCTTGGCCCGCAGCGGCACGACGTGGCCGGGTTTGGTGAAGTCGTCGGCGGTGCTGACCGGGTCGGCCAGCAGTCGCATGGTGGTGGCGCGATCAGACGCCGAGATCCCGGTTCCCACGCCGTGGCGGGCGTCGACGGTGACGGTGTAGGCGGTGCCGTGCTTGTCCTGGTTCACCGCGTACATCGGCAGCAGGCCCAACCGGTCGCACACGGCGCCATCCAGCGGCACGCACAGGTATCCGGAGGTGTAGCGGACCATGAAGGCCACCAGTTCGGGCGTGGCCTTCTCGGCGGCGAAGATGAGGTCGCCCTCGTTCTCGCGGTCCTCATCGTCGATGACGACGACAGCCTTGCCGGCAGCGATGTCGGCGACCGCGCGTTCGACGGTGTCCAGCCTCGTCATCGTGCCCGCCTGTCGCCAATGGTGGGATCCTGTGCCAGGGACGATCCCGTCTTCCAGATGCGCGTTAAGTATGAACCACCCGGGGTATGAAACCACCCGGCCGGTCGGTGGGTCCCGTCACGATCCCGGCACTGTGGCCGCCGACACGGTGTCCCGCCACGTTGACCGGCTACGGCACCCACCCCTAGGTTATAGGAATCGCGTTGACCGGGGTCCCGGAGAGCAACTCGGTGGGGAGTGGGTGACTCGATGGCCAGGGGCGTGACCCGGCTCGGCGCTGCGGCGTTTGCGCTGGGCATTTCACTCGCCGCACCCCAGGCGGTCGCTTTCGCGGACACCGCCGACGATCAGGCCCCCCCGGCCTCAGCTAACCCCGAATCACCGTCGGCCGGGTCCGGTCGGGCCGATGCGCGCTCGACAGCCGCACACCCGGGCCGGAGCAGGATCCGATCCGATGTGGCGCCGGCCAGGACCGTGACCGCGCAACTCCCCGCAGCGGCCGCGACCGCGCAGGATGCTCCAACCACCCGCGCGCCGGAGACACCCCGGGCGCGATTGAACCCGCGTGGCGGCGCCGGTACCGCGGCCCCGATCGCGGCCCCGATCGCGACGCCGACCACCGGCATGACGCCGGTCGCCGCGCTCACCGGAGCGGGGCCGGATACCGAAGCGCCGCAGCCCACACCGGCCGAAGACCGTTCACCGGAGTCGGAGGTTGCGGCCGAACCGGCAGTCCGTGTGGAGATGTCGACCCCGGCGCCCGCCGCCGCCACCGCCGCCGTCGTCACGATCGCCGCACCCGTCGCGGCGGCGATCACCACGACCGCGGATGTGTCCACCAACCCGCTGGGCCCCATCGAGTCGTTCATCGAGGGCGTGGCGCTGCTGATCCGGCGCACCTTCTTCAACCAGCCGCCCACGGTGGCTCCGGAGCAGTTCACCGGCCAGGTCACCGGGCCGATCACCGGCACAATCGGAGCGGTCGATCCCGAGGGCGATCCGATCACCTACACCGTGACCAGCGGTCCGAACTTCGGCACCGTGGAGGTCGGCGCCGACGGCACCTACCTCTACAGACCGGGCAGCACTTTCGCCGGACTCGACACCTTCACCGTCGCCGCCACCGACGCCGGCTTCCACATCAACCTGCTCGACCCGTTCCGTCCGGCGAGCACGCTGGCCAACGTGGTGGTCGCGCAGGACCGCGCTGCCTGGGTGCAGTTCGATTTCGAGTACGCGGGTTGGGCGCTGCTCTGGTCACCCCAGGCGCGCAGCGCGCTGCAGACCGCGGCGACCTTACTCGCGTCGTACGTGGTGGTGGATGCACCTGTCACGGTGAACTACACCGTCAGCGGCGAGTTCGCGCCGTTCTCCAGTCAGCTGGCCTCGGCCACCAGCCCGATGATCAGTTCGCGCGCAGGGTTTTTCCCGACCGTGGTGCAGGCCAAGATCATTTCCGGCTCCGACTTCAACGGGTCGACGGCCGACGGGACGATCACCTGGAATTTCGCCAACCCCTGGGCCTTCAACGGGTCGGCGAGCGGCGGCGAGTACGACTTCCAGTCGGTGGCGATGCACGAGTTGATGCACACCTTCGGCTTCCTGTCCGCCATCACCGAACCCGGCTCCAACACCGACACCACCTGGACCACCTATGACCAGTTGCTGGTGACATCCGACGGCACCCCGGTGATCGGCAGCGACTTCACCTGGAACAGCGCCTACGACACCAATCTCATCGGCGGCGACGGCGGCCTCTATTCCGGCGGTCCCGCCGCGGTCGCCGCCTACGGCGCCCCCGTTCCGCTGTACACGCCGAATCCGTGGCAGGTCGGCAGTTCGGTGTCGCACCTCAGCGACTTCGTCTTCGTCGGCCGCAATAAGCAGTTGATGATCGCTCGGGTGAGCACCGGCACAGGACTCAAGACGCTCAGCACGATCGAAACCGGGATCCTCACCGACCTCGGCTACACCACGGTGAGCGCGCCGGGGGGCTCCGCGGTGCTGATGATGGGTCTGTTCGTCATCCGGCGCCGCCGCACCCGCGCGAAGGCCGGCTA
>JBFYOQ010000204.1:0-2872 GCA_041303735.1 Mycobacterium sp. | reverse complement strand
GCGCCCGGCGGGCCCGCATCCGGCTCTCCTCACCCAGCCCGCCCCACAGCGGCAACTGCAGCGCCTCGGCGGAGACCACCTCCACCGGTTGCAGTCGCAGCATGGTCACCGGGCCGGTGGGGCCGCGTCCTCCTACTGCCCGCCGGTGTTCATCCCCGGGTCGCTGCGCTCCTGCCCGCCGGGCGCTGGTCCGGGTGCAGGGCCTGCTGGGCCCGGACGCCGTGCAGATCCCGGTGCTCAGCGGTGGCCGCGGCCCCGCCGAGCGGATCACCCTGACCGCGCTCGGCGACCAACCGGTGCCGCGCGCCGAGCCCGACCGGCCCTGGCCCGGCCGGCTGCCGGAGCCCGCGCCGTCGGTGCTGATCGACGATGCCGGTGGGGCGGTGGAACTCCTTGACGCCCAGGGTGATCCGGTTCGGGTGAGCGCCCGGGGGCTGTTCACCGCCGAGCCCGCCCGGCTGGACGGAACACCGGCCCATCGCGGTGCGCTGAGCTGGTGGGCCGGACCGTGGCCGGTGGACGAGCGGTGGTGGGAACAGCAGGGCACCGGGCGTACGGCGCGGGCGCAGGTGCTCATCGACGGCGACCCGCCCCGCGCCCTGCTGCTGTGTTACCGCCGGCGGCGCTGGTGCGTGGAGGGTGTCTACGAGTGAGCGGCCAGCCGATCGCGGAACCAGTCCGGCCAGCTGCACTTCTCGAAGCTGGTGGCGTCCACGCAGACGTGGATCATCGTCGCCTCGGCGATCACGTCCTCGCCGCGGGTGATGGTGAACCGGCTGCGCAGCGAGGTGGTGCCGGGCGGCTCCATCGCCACGGCGATGATCAGTTCGTCGTCGAACCGCGCCGGTGTGCGGAACTGGATCTCGGCCGCGGCCACCACCAGATCGATGCCGCGGTCGAGCATGTCGGAATAGCCGCCGATGTGCTCACGCAACGCCTCGGTGTGCGCCATATCGGTCCAGGTGAGGTAGTGGGCGTTGAACACCCGGCCTTGCATGTCGCACTCGACGTAGCGCACCCGCAGCGGCATCGCCGAGTGTGCGGCCGGGCTCATGAGCGCCTCAGTCGGCCTCGGGCGCGAAGTTGGTGATGCCGTCCCAACTCTCCAGCGTCCAGCCGGTGAACGGGTTGCCCTTGATCACCACCTGCGCGGTGTTGGGCAGCGGACGGTCGTTGAGCAGACTGTTGCGGCCGTTGCGGGCGTTGAGCAACGTCCACATCATGATCGCCAGGCCGCTGGAGAACGCGACCGGCTTGTTGTCGCCGCTGTCGTAGATCTTCTGCACGGCGGCGCTGAACGCCTGGTTGAACTGGTTGCCGTTCACCGATCCCGGGATGCCGTAGCGCCGGTCGCCCTTGAGCCAGCCCTCCGGGCCGAGCAGCAGAGTGCTCGAGGTCTCCTTCATCGACACACCCTCGAACCAGCCCGCCGAGATCTCGTTGAGCCCGGGCAGCACCGTCACCTCTTCGCCCAGCGCCTTGGCCATCGGCGCGGCGGTCTGCTGGGTGCGCACCATCTGGGAGGCGTAGATACCGTCGTAATCCTCGCCCTTGAGCGTGTTGGCCAGTGTGGTGGCCTGCTCCTCGCCCGCGGCGGTCAGCGGCGGGCCGGGCACGGTGGTGGCGGCGATGCCGGCGGCGTTGGCGTCGGTCTCCGCGTGCCGGATGAACGTCAGGGTGACGGTGCGTGGAGCCGGCGGGCTGGAGCAGGAGGCGAGCAGCGCCGCTGCCATCGCCGCCGCAACGGCCGTGCGCAGGTATCGGACGGGTGCAACGTTCATCACAGCGCTCATAGGGGATAGCGTGCACTCTCGACCGCCTCCGCGGGGGCGGATTTCTCAAGTGAGCGACCCCAATGACGACCAGCAGGAGCGGCTATGGCAATCGACCCCTCGGCAATCGGCACGGTGACCGAACCTGCAATCTACGAGTGGACCGACCGCGACACCATGCTGTACGCCCTCGGTGTCGGGGCCGGCACCGACGATCTGGCCTTCACCACCGAGAACAGCCACGACGTCCCCCAGCAGGTGCTGCCCACCTTCGCGGTGATCTGCTGCATGGGGTTCGGCGCCGCTTCGCTGGTCGGCTCGTTCAACTGGGGCAAGCTGCTGCACGGCTCGCAGGAGATCCGGCTCTTGGCCCCGCTGCCGGCGGCCGGTGCGCTGTCGGTGGTCGCCGAGGTGGCCGATATCCAGGACAAGGGCGAGGGCAAGAACGCGATCATCATGCTGCGCGCCCGCGGCAGCGACCCGGCCACCGGAGCCCAGATCGCCGAGACGCTCACCACGCTGGTGATCCGCGGCGACGGCGGGTTCGGCGGCCAGCCCGGCCAGCGCCCGGCCGCCCCGGAATTCCCCGACCGCGAACCCGACGCGCGCATCGCTCTGCCCACCCGGGAGGACCAGGCGCTGATCTACCGGCTCTCCGGTGACCGCAACCCGCTGCACAGCGATCCCTGGTTCGCCCGGGAGATGGCCGGCTTCCCGACGCCGATCCTGCACGGGCTGTGCACCTACGGCTTCGCCGGCCGTGCGCTGCTGGCCGAGTTGGCCGGCGGCGACGCCGCCAAGCTGACCGCGGTGGCGGCGCGGTTCTCCTCCCCGGTCTTCCCCGGTGAGACGTTGACCACGTCGATCTGGCGCACCGGATCCGGCCGCGCCCTCTACCGGACCGAGGCCAGCGCACCGGACGGCTCCAACGCCCGCGTCGTCCTCGACGACGGGATCGCCGAGTACCGCGACTAGACGACGACGACTAAACGACGACGCCGACCAGTCGCCCGATCCCGTAGGTGATCGCCATCGCCACCGCTCCGCCGATGACCACCCGCTGGGTCGCCCGACGGGCATCGGCGCCGCCGAGGCGGGCG
>JBFYOQ010000203.1:0-14993 GCA_041303735.1 Mycobacterium sp. | reverse complement strand
GGGTTGGTGGCATATGTCGTGTTGCCGGCGTAGATGTCGTTGACCCAGCCGGTCGCGAGGGTGCGCACCGCGTCCTTGCCGCCCGGGGGCGACGGCCGCACGATGATGTCGCTGAGGATCTCGGCGAGATCGGCGAAGAGGCTGTCGCCTTCGATGACGTCACTGTGGCTGCCGTTGATGATCTGCAGACCGTTGAACCGGCCGGGGTAGGCCGCCTCCATGCTCTCGGTGGCGATGTCCCAGGCGTTCCAGCGCTGCGGTGGCGCGGAGATCTGGTAGTCGGGCTTGGCCGCACCGTCCAGGACGGCCAGCTGGTTGGTGAAGGTCGGCGGCCGGGAGACCCCGTCGAACATCACCACGCCGAGCAGGTTGTCCACCTGCGGGGTATCGACGAGCAGCGCGCCCACCGAGGTGGCGAAGTTACCGCCGGCGGAGTGCCCGGTGAGGATGAACTTCTCCGGCAGCGGGCCCTGCAGGCCGGCGGCGTTGGCGCTGACGTTGAGTTCGGTGCGGTCGCCCTGGAACATCTCGGCGGCGGCCACCCGGATCGCCGGGCTGCCCAGGTAGCAGCCCGGGCAGATCGGGTTGTCGAACCAGAAGATGGACGGCGCCACCACGATGCTGTTGGTCTCCTGCGCCAGCGCGATGGCCATGTCGGAGTACCACTCGTTGAAGCCCAGGAAGCCGTGCTGCAGCCAGATCACGCCGTTGGCATCGACGGTGCCGTCGGCCTGGGTCGGGAAGTACCAGCTGGCCGGTGCGGGGTAACCGTTGTCGCCGCACGGGATGTCGAGAATGGCGCTGGCCGTGCGGACTCCGGTGACGCCGTTGCTCAGCGGCGGGACGACCACACCGGTGACGCCGTTGGGGACCACGGTCACCGGCGGCGGCAGGGTGATACCGAACATGCCGAGCACCGAGGTCAGCAGACGGTCGCCGAAGCTCATGTCGTTGGCGGCGATGCTGGGCAGGCCGACCGCCGACGTCGGGCCCATCATGATGGCCTCGTTGGCGCCGGCATAGAAGCCGTACTGCGCGTCCTGCGGGGTGTCGCCGGCGTACATGTCGTTGATCCAGCCGGTACCGAGGGTGTAGGTGGCGGCGGTGTTACCGGCGGGCACCTCCCGGGTGACGGCCTCCAAGATGACGTTGAAGAGCAGGTTGGACCCGATCATCGAGTCGACGTGCGAGCCGCCGGTGAGCACCACGCCGGTGAACTCGCCGGGCCGCAGTGCGGCCAGGGTGTTGGTGGTCACGCCGAAGGCGTTCCACGACTGCGCGGGTGCGGCGATCTGATAGGTCGGCTTGTCTGCGGCCGCGAGCACGGCCACCTGCTCGGCGAATCCGGTGCCGAAGGCGTCATTGGAGACGCCGTCGTACATGACCACGCCGACGAGGTTGCCGTCCTGGGCGGGTGAGCCCGTGGCGATGTAGTCCGAGGCGACCGCGATCGAGAACCCGCCACCGGCGGAATGCCCGGCGAGGGCGAAATCGCCGAGCAGTTCGCTGACGTCGCCGGTGTACCCGGCGGCCAGTGCGCTCTCGACCAGGACGGAGCGGGTGGGGTCGAGGAACGCCGCCGCGGCGGCCTCCTCCGTGGCCGCACAGGTGAGGCACCCGCCGGAGAGGGTGAACGGGATCGACGACAGCGTCGGGGCGACCACGATGCTGTTGGTGCGCCGGGCCAGGTCGGTGACCAGCGCCGAGTAGAAGGTGTTGCTGGCGCCGAAGCCGTGCTGGAACCAGATGACGCCCTGGGCGTCGATGGTGCCGTCGGCCTGGGTCGGGAAGTACCAGTCGGCGGCGACGGTGTTGCCAATGAAGGCGCCCGGGATCTCCAGGCGGGACTGCCCGATCTGGACACCGGTGACGCCGTTGGTGTAGCCGGGCAGCGCGGGGTCGACCAGCAGCGCGAACGCCTCCGGGTCCGGCGGGGCGGCGGCGACGGTGTCGGAGGTGCCGGTGACGGCGGCGGCCTGCACGCTCTGGCGCCCGGCGGTCACCACGGTCGCCGCGGGGGCCGCGACCTCTCCCGGTGCGACGGGTCCGCGGCCCAGCGCCGCGAGCGCCTTGATCACCAGGGTGGCCGCCGACGCGGGCGTGGGGGCACTCGGCGCGGCGGCGGTCGCGGTGGCGGCCGGTGCCGCGGTGACGCTCTGCGCGACGGGGGCTGTCGCCGTCTCGGCCAGGACCTGGGCGGGTTCGCTGACGGCGGCGGCGGGGACCGTCACCTCCCGAGTGGGCGCGGTGGCCGCACTCGGGGCCGGCGCGGAATCCTTCGGCGACCGGACACGCACCCGATCGGAGCCGGCGACCCCGGTGGTGCGTGCCGCCTGGGTCTCGTCGGAGGAGGCCGCCGGGGCGGGGGTCTTGGTCCGGGTGGCGGCAGCGCGGCGGGTAGGCGCAGATGATGGCGCCTGCGCGGCCGGCGCGGCGGAGGTGTCGGTCGGCTGCCCGGTGTCCTCGACGGCGTCGGCGGCCGCCACGGCGGTGCCGGACAGCAACGCCGTCCCCATGCCGACCAGAACGGCACTCGTACCCAGAACAACCCGTCGTTCGCGCATTGAAGCCTCCATGTTGATGACCGGGCAAACGTTAGCCTGATGTTTGCTCAGGTGTGAACGAATCAGCGCATACCGGGTATCCGCGTCATGAATTCGTCAGCCGCATCCGCTGGAGGCGGGCGGTGTCAGTCGGTGTCAGCCGCCGGTTCTAGTCGCCGTATTGCGGCCGCGCCGACTCACCGGCGAGGGTGTGGGTGGGCAGCTTATGGCCGCCCTCGAGGTCGTCGAGGATCGCCTCCTGCGCCCTGGGCGGCAGGGTGTGCAGGATCTCGCGCACGCGGGCCTGGCGGCGGCCGACGGCCTTGCGCTCGGGCATGCCCGGGGTGGCCACCAGTTGCGGCGGCACGCCTTCGATCTCCTCGGTGCCGCCGTCGGTCTGACCCTTGTCGAGCATGGCCTGCTCCTCGGCCATCGTCGACTCGTCCTTCTCCTCGGACATGCCGATCGGGCCGATGCGGCGACCGTTGAGGAACTGCTTGACCACCGGCTCCTCGCTGGTCAGCAGCACCTCGCGCGGGCCGAACATCACCAGGTGCTTGCGGAATAGCATGCCCATGTTGTCCGGCACGGTGCGGGCGATGTTGATGTTGTGCGTCACGATCAGAATCGTGGCGTCGATCTGGGCGTTGATGTCGATGAGCAACTGGCTCAGGTAGGCGGTACGCACCGGGTCGAGGCCGGAGTCGGGCTCGTCGCAGAGGATGATCTGCGGGTCGAGAACCAGCGAGCGGGCCAGCCCGGCGCGCTTCTTCATACCGCCGGAGATCTCGCCGGGGAACTTGCTCTCGTCGCCGACCAGGCCGACCATCTCGAGCTTCTCCATGACGATCTTGCGGATGTCGCTCTCGGACTTCTTGGTGTGCTCGCGCAGCGGGAAGGCGGTGTTGTCATAGATGTTCATCGAGCCGAACAGCGCGCCGTCCTGGAACATGACGCCGAACAGCGTGCGGATCTCGTAGAGCTCCTTGGCGGAGCACTCGATGATGTTGGTGCCGTCTACCAGGATCTTGCCGCGCTCCGGGCGCAGCAGGCCGATCAGGGACTTCAGGAACACCGACTTGCCGGTACCCGACGGGCCCAGCAGCACGCTCACCTCGCCGGCGGGCACGTCGAGGGTGACGTCTTCCCAGATCCGCTGCGATCCGAACGACTTGGTCAGTCCCTCAACCTGGATAGAAGTACCCACGCGATTCCTTCCGCACACGATGACATCCACGAGGAGTCTCACCTGTGGTTCGGCTCACTGTAGCGCACGATTTCCAGCGGTATTAGGGATTGCCGGAGCAGGGCTACCGATACGAGAAATCCCCCGCTCCGGACATCGGAGGCAGGGGATTTACTCGCGCGGAATGACTACTTGACGGTGACCGTCGCGCCGGCGGCCTCGAGCTTGGCCTTGGCGTCTTCGGCGGCGTCTTTCTTGGCCTTCTCCAGGATCGGCTTGGGGGCCGCGTCGACGAGGTCCTTGGCCTCCTTGAGGCCCAGACCGGAGACGATCTCGCGGACGACCTTGATCACGCCGATCTTCTTGTCGCCGGCGCTCTCGAGGATGACGTCGAACTCGTCCTGCTCCTCGGCGGCCTCGGCGCCACCGGCTGCGGGGCCGGCCGCGGCAACGGCGACCGGGGCGGCCGCGGTGACCTCGAAGACGTCTTCGAACTTCTTCACGAACTCGGAGAGCTCGAGCAGGGTCATTTCCTTGAACGCGTCCAGCAGTTCGTCGGTGCTCATCTTTGCCATGGGGGTGGTCCTTCCGTGTTTGGGTGTTTTTTGAATGCTGAGTTCTAAGCGGCTTTGGTTTATCCGGCGTGGTCGCCGGCCTTCTTCTGTTGCAGGGCGGCGGCCAGCCGGGCCACCTGGGATGCGGGTGCGTTGAACAGGCCGGCGGCCTTGGCCAGGTTGCCCTTCATCGCTCCGGCCAGCTTGGCCAGCAGGACCTCGCGGGATTCCAGGTCGGCGATCTTCTCGACCTCGCTGACGGACAGCGGGTGCCCGTCCATGTAGCCGCCCTTGATGACGAGCGCCTTGTTGTCCTTGGCGAACTTCTTGAGCACCTTGGCGACGTCGGGGGTCTCGCCCTCGACGAACGCGATCGCGGTCGGGCCGGCGAACAGGTCGTCGAGACCCTCGATGCCGGCGGCCTCAGCGGCCCTCTTGATGAGGGTGTTCTTGGCGACGGTGTAGGTCGCCTTGCCGCTGAGCGAGCGACGCAGCTCGGCGAGGTTGGCCACGGTGAGGCCGCGGTACTCGGTGATCACGGTGGACGACGAGGATTTGAATGCCTCGGCGATCTCGGCGACGGCGTCGACTTTTTCAGCCTTGGCCATGCAGTGCCTCCTCTAGTACGACAAACGCCCCGACGCAGACGGTCGGGGCGCGCGCATAGAAAAGGTGCGAACCTCGTCCTCCTGCGTGGGCCGCCGGATTTCTCCGGACCTTCAACCGAGTCGTGACTCGGTGACCGACGGTCTTCGGTGGAACCGCCCCAGACTACCGCGCGGGCCTCATCGGCCCAAATCCCGCCCACCGCCCTCTGCTCGCGCTAGGGGGTGATGTCGCGCAGCAGCGCGGCGGCACCGACCAGGCCGGCCTCCCCGCCCAGTGCGGCGGGCAGCACCCGCAGGCCGGCGATGAAGTCCAGGCCCAGGTGGTCGCGCAGAGCCTCGCGCAGCGGGTCGAACAGCACCGGCCCGGCGTTGGCCACTCCCCCGCCGATCACCACCAGGTCCAGGTCGCAGACCGCCGCGACCGAGGCGATCATCGCCGCGACCGCTCGCCCGCCGCGCTCGAAGGCGCGCAGGGCTATCGGGTGCCCGCCGGCGGCCGCGTCGGCCAGTGCCTTGGCGTCGGCACCGTCCCAGCCCTGTTCGCGGGCCCAGGCCACCAGGTGCGGCCCGCTGGCGATGGCCTCGACGCAGCCGCGCCCGCCGCACGCACAGCGCGGGCCGTCCGGGTCGACGACAACGTGCCCGACGTGACCGGCGTTGCCGGTGCGCCCGTCGTAGGCCACCCCGTCCAGTACCAGGCCGCCGCCGATGCCGGTGGAGATCACCATGCCGAGCATGAAGGCCGCGCCCTGCCCGGCACCGCGCCAGTACTCGCCGAGCGCCATGCACAGCCCGTCGCCGGCCAGTCGGACCGGCACACCGGGCACGGCAGCCTTGACGCGCTCGCGGACACCGAACCCGCGCCAGGCGGCGATGTTGACCGGGCTGATGGTGCCGGCGGTGATATCGATCGGCCCGGCCGAGGAGATGCCCACTCCGGTGACCTCTCCCCCGGCCGCGGCGAGCGCATCGGCGATGGTGCGCTCCGCGGCGGCCCATACCTCGTCCGGATCGCCGCTGCGCGGGGTGGGCTGCCGATTGCTATGCAGCAGTTGACCGTTCGCGTCCACGAGTCCGGCGGCGATCTTGGTGCCGCCGATGTCGAGGGCGAGTACCGGGCTCCGGCGGGCAGGAGCGGAGCGACCCGGGAATTGATGTGTCATCAGTGTTTGTGGGTGTTGTCGGGTTGGCGGGGATCGCCGGGGTGCTCGTAGCCCGGGGCGAGCCACACCAGCGCGGCGCTGCGCTGCTGCAGCCAGAGCCGGAAGGCGCGGCGGCGCGCGGCCCCGCGCAGATGCGCAGCCAGCGCGGCATCGGAGGTGAAGCGACCGGGGTTGCGGCGGTGGTAGTCGGCGACGGTGGCGGGGTCGACGTCCACCTCGGCGGTGACGGCCTCGTACACGGCTCGCCCGAGCGGATCGGCGAGGACGGCGGCGGCGACGCTGCCGATCTCCAGCCGTGCGGTCAGGTCCGGCAGGACGTCGTCGATGCCGGGGGTGGCGGCGGTGACGGTGACGCCCAGCGCGCCGGCTTCGGCGGCGACCACGCGTTCGGTGACCACCAACTGGGTGAGCCAGCGGCGCAGTTGCCGACCCTCGCTGGTGTTCGGCCGGGGCAGCGCGGCGGTCTGCGGCGAGGCGCGCAGCGCAGCCTCGCGGGCGTCGATCTCAGTGACCGCGACAGGCTCACCCGCCACGGTCGCTGCCACGTGCAGGTGGGCCACCCGTGTCTGATGTCCCCGGCCCACCGGCTCCGTCATGTGACCGTCACCGAGACCGCCGGGGTGTAGAGCAGCCGGCCCGCGCACCCGATGCGGATCAGCGCCCACCACACCCCGGGCGTCAGCCACGGCGGCGGGGTGAGGTCGAAGCCGACCTCGACCGTCGAGGCGGCCGGCAGCACCGCGCCGCATGAGGCCGGGCCGATCCACTCCCAGGTGCCCCACGGGCTGATCAGGTGCGCCTCCAGCGCGAGGTCGCCGTGCGCGTCGGTGGCGACGGTGGCGCTCAGCCGGGCGGAGCCGCCGCGGGCGACGACGATGTCGGTCGGTTCGGCGGCCAGGCGGATCAGCTGCGCGTCGGTGGGTTCGCCGACGGTGATGACGCAGACGTCCTCGACGGTCTGCTGCCAGGACGGCGGGACGTTGCCGCCGAGGCGGAACTGGGCGCGCACCGGATAGAGGCCTGGCGCGGCATCCGGCGGGATGGCGATGGTGATGTCGGTGTCGAGGTAGCCGCGCGGTTCGAGGTCCACCGCCATCCCGGTGGTGCGCGGCGCCCACATCCGGGTGGCGGTGTCGTCGGTGGCACCCCAACCCTGCGGGTAGCGCAGCCGCACCCCACCGTGCAGTGCCGCGTCGCTGCAATCACTGGCCACACTCAGCCGCAGCCGCACCGTCTCCCCCGGCCCGGCGACGGCCGCCTCGGGGTGCAGGTGCGCCACCGCGGGCAGCCCACCCAAGGGGGCGGGGCCACGGTTGTGCAACCAGTAGCGGGCGTACAGCGGCTGAGCCGCCTCCGCGTCCGGTCCCAGCGATGCCCTGTCGTCGACCGTCACCGTCGGCCGCAGCCGGGCGCGCGCGGTGGCGATCTGGTAGCCGTGCAGCCGGTACGGGTCGTCATCGGTGCGCGGCGTCTCCAGCAGGTCTGCCGCCGCTACGTCACTGATGTCGGCCACCGGGCTCGACAGCGCGACGTGCGTTGGGCCGCCGAGGGTTTCGACCAGCCGCAGCGTCACCGATTCCGGGTCGACCGCGGCGGCGCTGCCGGTGGCGGTGGGGTTGCCGGCGGCTTTCAGCGCGCCCAGCATCACCTGCCCAGCGGGTTCGACCGACAGCAGCGAGCCGTCCGCGGGCAGAGCACTGCCACCCTCCTCGGCCACCACCGCGATCAGCGGATGGTTGAACTCCGCACTGCGCCAGGGCATTCCGATGGCCCGCCAGTCCCCGTCGCCGGTGATGAGCGCGAAGTCGAAGGTGTGGCTCCAGTGCTGCAGCTGGAAGTTGGAGCCGTCGGGTGCTTTGCGGGCCGGCGGGTCGATCCACGTTCCGGACGGCCAGCCGGTGCAGGAGCGCATCAACGAGGTGTGCAGGGTGCCGTCGCGCTCGACGGCGAAGCCGGGCACGCCGCGGTTGAGCAGCGCGACGGTGCGCGACTCGAAGTCCCCGCAGTCGCCCGGAACATCCTGGGTGACGACGATCTCGGCGTCGTCGAGGTCGTCGACCACCGCCGCCACCGCACCGTCGCCGGCGACGATGAGCACCGGAAGGTCGAGTACCCCGCGCAGGTCGGCGTCGGGCACCCACACCGCATCCAGCGGGGCGGCAGCGGGCACGAACACCCGGGCCCGGCCGCTCTCGGCGAGTTGGCGGGTGAGTTCGGCGCCGTAGGCGGGGTCGGCGGCGGCCAGCACGGCGGCGGTGAACGCGTTGTCCCCCGGCCCGCCCAGGGCGATGCGGGCGTCGGGCAGGTTGGAGTCCACCGCCAGGTGCCCGTAGCGGGTGTGGCCGGCGGTGCTGCAGGTCGCGGTCACCCCGGCGCGCACCAGCGCCACCATCAGCTCGCGGGCGTCCTGCGCCGCTCGCTCGTTGGGCGCGATCACCTCGGCCACAGACACCGCTCTGACCCGATTGGGCTCTTCACTTCGTTCATCGCCCGGCGTTCCCCCGCCGACCCGAATCCGGGCAGCCGAGGACAGCCCGAACCAGCCGTGTGCGGGGTTGTCCAGCGTCCACGGGTGCGCTGCGGAGTCGACTGCGTGGTCGTGATGTTCAGGATCCGAGTGATCGTGCAGCAGCCCGAACCCGCGGCCGACGACGGCGTCGCCGACTTCGCTGACCGGAAGCGCGCCGGGCACCGGCGTGGGCCAGCGCAGCCGCACCAGCTTGTCGGCGCCGGTGAAGTCGTCGATGGTGATCGCACAGTCCAGCCGGTCGGAGCCGTGCATGAGCGTCAGGGTCTGGGTGTAGCGCAGCACGTCATCGACGGCGCCGGTGATCACCAGGCGCTGCCCCAGCGGGCTGCGGTAGGCGCGCACCGTGGCCGGTGCGGCCGAGGAGCACTGCACCGGGCCGGTGGGCAGCAGATGCCACGGGCCCTCCCCGGCCTCCGGGTGCGCCGGGTACTCGTCGTAGACGGCGATCTCATTGCCCACCGCGCCGGGCGCGATCAGCTCCCGCTGTCCGTGGCGCAGCGACACCACCCCGCCGCCGCGGGCCGGATCCACCCGCACCGCCAGGTGCTCATTCTCGATAGCCAACCCCTCGGCCGGCTCCCATCCGGCGGCGGCGGCGCCGTCGAGCAGCCGGTAGGTGCGCCAGCCCAGCGATCCGACATCAGCCGCCCGCCAGCTCACCGAGTGCCCGTCGTCCTCGACCAGGGCGGGCACCTCGGCGCCGTCGGAATCGACCACCCGCACGGACGTCACCGGATCGCTGAGCCGCACGGTGACGACCTCGGAGCGGTTGTGCGCCAACGGATTCCACACCACCACCGATCGGCCCTGCGTGCCCACCGCGCGGGTCAGCACGCCGAGTGCGGCGCCGCGGGCGGCCGATCCCAGCTCCCAGGCGTCGCGCCACCCGGTCAGCAGGTCCAGGTACACCTGATCGGATTCGCTGCCGGTGATGGCGTCGTGATGCGCCCCCCACGCCAGCTGCACCCACGCCTTGGCCAGGGCCGCCTCCGGGTAGCGGGCGCCGGAGAGCAGCGCGGCGAACGTCGCGAACCGCTCCGCGCCCAGCACCGCGTCCTCGGCGGCCCGGTTGGCCTGCTTGGTGTCGATGTAGGAGACGTCCTTGCCGGTGTAGATCGGGTTCATGTCACGGGTCTGCGGCGACGGCGCGACCCCGCGGCGGCCCATGTCAGCGCGTACGGCGGCGAAGAACTCCGAGGGGATCGCGCAGACGAACCGCGGCCAGGTGTAGCGGGCGTTCCAGTCGCGGTGGATGTCGGTGACCCAGGCGTTCGGCGGGGTGTAGTCGGTGCCGACCGGCAGCAGCACGTTGCGGGTCAGCGCGACGGACTTCAGCCCGCGGAACAACTCGTAGGTGGCCTCCTGCGCTTCGGCCAGCGAGGCTGACGAGTCCATCCACCAGCCGGCCGCGTAGTGCGCCGGCATGTAGTGGGTCAGCAGGCCCACCCCCGAGGGCGCGATCCACTCGAACTCGCTGCGGAACTGCATGCGCCGCGGATCGCCGCCGTTCTGCATCGGCCCCCACTGGTGGTGCGGGCCGCGCGCCCACGAACTCGACGTCAGCCCGGCGTCGGCGGCCATCCCGGGGAACTGCGGATCGTGACCGAACACGTCGAGTTGCCAGGCCGTCGTCGGATCCGCGCCCAGCACGTCGCGCTGAAAACCGATGCCGTGCACGAAGTTGCGGATGGAGGTCTCCGGGCCGGTGAGGTTGGTGTTGGGCTCGTTATAGGTGCCGCCCATCACCTCCACCCGATGATCGGCGATGAACCGCAGCAGATCGGCGCGGTCCTCGGGGTGGGCGTCGAAATACGGTTTGAGGTAGTCGACTTCGGCGAGCACGAACTTGTAGTCCGCATCGCGCCGCGCCATCTCGAGGTGGGCCGCCACCAACGCGAATGCGTTGTTCTGCTTGCACGCACCGGGCGGGTCTTCGGTCCACACGCTGGTGTAGGCGCCCTGGGTGTTCCACCACACCGGGTCGTAGTGGAAGTGGCTGATCATGTGCATGGTCCAGCCCGGTTCGGCGATCACGAACTCGAACGGGGTCGCGACGGTTTCGGCGGTCAGCACGCGCGCGTTGCGGGTCTGGCCGGGCACCGGGTCGGCCACCCGCACCGCGACCTCCACCGTGCCCTCCCCGGCGGAGGCGATCACCGGGTCGGGGGTGCTCAGCCCGTCGCCGTCGATGCGCACCTCGGTGGCGGCGGCGGCCTGGGTGTAGCTCACCCGCACGATCTGCAACGGCCGATCCGGGTCGCCGACGAACAGTTCGGTGGCCGTTGCGGCGCTGATATGCACGTCAGCGAATCTACGCTGGGAGACCCCCCGCTAGGGCAACCGTGGGGAGACCCCCCACTGAGGCAACCGTGGGGAGACCCCCCACAACGGCAACCGCCGGACTCCCAATGAAGGGAGCCCGGCGGCAGCCGTGGGGAGTTACACGGAAGCTAGACCGCTGCGCGCTCCGCAGCCGACGAGCCCAACTTCGCCGCACCCGACACCAGCAGGATGCCGAAGCCGACCTTGGCGAGCAGGTCGATGACCGCGAAGATGGCGATCTCCGTGTCCAGGCCGACCTTGCCGGCACCCTCGGTGCCGATGGCCCAGATGATCGGGTAGATGAACCACAGCACGGTCAGGATGCCCAGTAGGCGGGTGTAGAGAGCCGCGTGGCCGGCGCTGCGCTCAGCAGCGGCCGCACGGATCGGACCGGCGATCATGTAGAGCACCACCAGGAAGAAGGCGCAGCTGATGACGTACCACACCCACCGGGTGTGGGTGTCGCGGCTCAGCGCACCGAACAGACCGGTGACGATCATCAGAACGTCGGCGCCGACGACGCCGGCCACCAGTGCATTGCGATCGCGGCCGTGCAGCGTGCTGGTCAGTCGCGGCAGTGCCACGGTGACCAGACCGATGAGTAGCAGCGGTGTGGTGAACAACCAGTCGAGGTAGCGCGCGTAGTAGACCGTCCGCTCGACTCCGTCGTTGTCGACGAAGGCGTGGATGCCCTGCTTGCTCGCCATCGCGAAGTACGCGCAGGCCGCAATGATGCAGACGTACGCGCTCGCGGTGACGTGGTGGCGGCTTTCCGCCTTGCTACCGAGGCCGATGATGACCACTGCACCGAGGGCCATTCCGATGGTGCCAATCCAAAGCCAGGTTGAAGTCATGGCCGGTCCGATCTCCTTTCAAGAGATGATGCCCGGACCCCGAGGTGGGGAGTGGGGCACGAGAAGCAGTATGACCCCGGCTGGCCTGGGAATCTAGAATTTCGGTGCCTGACATTAATTTGTTACGGCGTAACGCGGCGGTAACGCGAGTCGCGAGTTTGCTGAAATCCGGCAGCTGTCGCGCGATTAGTCGGCATAGCCGCTGGTTTGGCACACTGTTGCGAATGAGTGACTCCCACCGCGAGGTCGCCAAGCTCGACCGGGTGCCGCTGCCGATTGAGGCGGCCCGCATCGGCGTGACCGGCTGGCAGCTCACCCGGACCGGCCTTCGGGTGCTGCCCACGTTGCCCGGTAAGGGCCGTCTGCAGGACAAGGTGATCAAGCAGATCCCGAAGACCTTCTCCGACCTCGGCCCCACCTACGTCAAGTTCGGTCAGATCATCGCCTCCTCCCCCGGCGCGTTCGGCGAACCGCTGAGCCGCGAGTTCCGCAGCCTGCTGGACTCGGTGCCGCCGGCCGACACCGCCGCGGTGCACAAGCTGTTCGCCGAGGAACTCGGCGCCGACCCGGCCGAGTTGTTCGCGTCGTTCGACGAGGAGCCGTTCGCCTCGGCGTCCATCGCCCAGGTGCACTACGCGACCCTGCACACCGGCGAGGAGGTCGTGGTCAAGATCCAGCGGCCCGGCATCCGCCGCCGGGTGGCGGCCGATCTGCAGATCCTCAAGCGCTTCGCCCAGGTGGTCGAGCTGGTCAAGCTGGGCCGGCGGCTCTCAGCCCAGGACGTGGTGGCCGACTTCGCCGACAACCTCGCCGAGGAGCTGGACTTCCGTATCGAGGCGCAGTCCATGGAGGCCTGGGTGTCCGGGCTGCACGGCTCGCCGCTGGGCCGCAACATCACGGTGCCGCAGGTGCACTGGGAGTTCACCAGCGAGCGGGTGCTCACCATGGAGCGCGTCCACGGGGTCCGCATCGACGACGTCAAAGCCATCCGCGACAAGGGGTTCGACGGAACCGAGCTGGTGAAGGCGCTGCTGTTCGCCACCTTCGAGGGCGGTCTGCGGCACGGCCTGTTCCACGGCGACCTGCACGCAGGAAATCTGCTGGTCGACGATGACGGGCGCATCGTGTTCCTGGATTTCGGCATCATGGGCCGCATCGACCCGCGCACCCGCTGGTTGCTGCGCGAGCTGATCTACGCGCTACTGGTCAAGAAGGACCACGCCTCCGCCGGCAAGATCGTGGTGCTGCTCGGCGCGGTCGGCACGGTCAAACCGGAAGCCGAGGCCGCCAAAGACCTCGCGGCGTTCGCCGAGCCGCTGACGCTGAAGACCCTCGGGGACATGTCCTATGCCGACATCGGCAGGCAGCTCTCCACCCTGGCCGAGACCTACGACGTGAAGCTGCCCCGCGAGCTGGTGCTCATCGGCAAGCAGTTCCTGTATGTGGAGCGCTATATGAAGCTGCTCGCGCCCAAGTGGCAGATGATGAGCGACCCGCAGTTCTCCGGCTACTTCGCCAACTTCATGGTCGAGGTCAGCCGCGAGCACCAGAGCGACGTCGAGGTCTGATGGAGATCCGGTCGGGGTACGCGCACATTCCCTGGGGGCAGGAGCGAAGCGACTCGGGGGAAAACTGGGGTGAGATCGAGCTGCACTACGAAGACCTGGGTGACGAGAACGACCCCGCGGTGCTGCTCATCATGGGCCTGGGCGCCCAACTCACGTTGTGGCACAACGACTTCTGCGGGAAGCTCGTGAGGCGCGGCTATCGGGTGGTCCGGTTCGACAACCGCGACGTCGGCCTGTCCAGCAAGCTGCACGGCCAGTGGATCGGCGGCTCGCTGGTCCCCAAACTTCTGAAGTCGTTCTTCGGCCTGCGCGGCGAAGCGGTGTACACCCTCGAGGACATGGCCGACGACGCCGCCGCGGTGCTCGACCACCTCGGCATCGAACGCGCGCACGTGGTGGGCGCGTCGATGGGCGGGATGATCGCCCAGGTCTTCGCCGCCCGCCATCCGCAGCGCACCGGCGGGCTGGGCATCATCTTCTCGTCCAACAACTCCCCGCTGCTGCCGCCGCCGGCGCCACGGGCGCTGCTGTCGTTGATCAAGGGCCCGCCGCCGGACTCCCCGCGCGAGGTGATCGTGGAGAACTCGGTGCGGGTCTCCAAGATCATCGGCAGCCCGGGCTACCCGAAGTCTGAGGAGCAGTTGCGCGCCGACGCCGTCGAGAACTACGAGCGGTGCTTCTACCCGCAAGGCATCGGCCGGCACTTCGCCGCGATCCTCGGCAGCGGCAGCCTGGGCCGCTACGACCGGCAGATCACCGCGCCCACGGTGGTGATCCACGGCCGCGCCGACATCCTGATGCGGCCCTCGGGAGGGCGGGCCATCGCCCGCTCCATCAAAGGCGCCCGGCTGGCGCTTTTCGACGGCATGGCCCACGACATGCCCGAACCGCTCTTCGACGACATGGTCGCGGAACTGACGGCGACATTCGCCGAAGCCCAGCTCACCGGTTCCAGGCCCCCCGCCGGGTAGTGTGACCTCCCATGGCGGAACCCGGCACCAAGGACATGCGTCCGCACTTCGAGGACATCCAGGCCCACTACGACCTCTCGGATGACTTCTTCGGGTTGTTCCAGGACCCGACGCGCAAGTACAGCTGCGGCTACTTCACCAGCCCGGACTGCACGCTGTCAGAGGCGCAGGTCGCCGATGTCGACCTCAACCTCGACCAACTCGACCTCAAGCCCGGCATGACCCTGTTGGAGGTGGGCTGCGGCTGGGGCCTGACGCTGCAGCGGGCGATGGAGAAATATGACGTCAACGTCATCGGGCTGACCCTGTCGAACAACCAGAAGGCCTACTGCGATCAGATGCTGGCCGACGCCGACAGCGACCGCAGCTTCGAGGTCCGGCTGGAGGGCTGGGAGCAATTCCACTCGCCGGTCGACCGGATCGTGTCCATCGAGGCCTTCGAGCATTTCGGCTTCGAGCGCTACGACGACTTCTTCAAGAGCTGCTACTCCATTCTGCCCGACGACGGCCGGATGGCCATCCAGAGCAGCGTCAGTTATCACCCGCTGGAGATGGCGGCCCGGGGCAAGAAACTCACCTTTGAGCTGGCCCGGTTCATCAAGTTCATGTACACCGAGATCTTCCCCGGCGGCCGGATCCCGAGCACCCAGATGATGGTCGACCATGGCGAGAAGGCAGGTTTCGTTGTGCCAGA
>JBFYOQ010000202.1:0-14741 GCA_041303735.1 Mycobacterium sp. | reverse complement strand
TCCGGCAGCGCCGCCGCGTCGGTCAACTGAACCCCGGCGGGAATCGGCATCACCTGCCTGGCGGGCACCGCCACGTACTCGGCGTAGCCGCCCCCCGCCAGCAGCGCGCAAACCGCCTGTCCCACAGCAACATCGGTGACACCCGCGCCGATATCGACGACCCGTCCGGAGACCTCCAGGCCAAGGATGGCACTGGCACCGGGTGGCGGCGGGTACTTGCCGGCCGCCTGCAGCAGGTCCGCCCGGTTGATTCCGGCGGCCGTCACGGCCAGCAGCACCTCGCCGGGACCGACCGGCGGGTCGGGCACCTCCTGCCACCGCAGCTGCCCGGTGCCGTCCACGGTGATGGCGTGCATGAATCAGAAGCTACCGGTGCGTAACTTCGTCCCCTGAACAGGGCGCCGGTCGCCTACGATGATGCCGTGGGCGGGATCATCGCGGGGCGTACAGCAAGTGAAATGCCGGGCCTGGACATCGCCGAACAGCGGTCCTGGCAGAACTTCCTCGAGGCTGCGCTGCGGCTGTACGGAACGTTGAACCGAGGGATCGCCGATCAGCACAAGCTGAGCCTCGTGGATGTGCGACTGCTGGAGATCCTGCACCGCTCCGACACCGGGGCGGCGCGCATGGGCGACCTCGCCGAGCAGCTGCTGTCGCTGCCGAGCCGGGTGACCCGCCAGATCCGCCGGCTCGAGACGGCCGGTCTGGTGCGCCGGGAGGCCAGCCCCGACGACGGCCGCGGGGTGCTGGCCGGCATCACCGAGGATGGCCGGGCCGTCGTCGAGGAGGCCATGGTCACCTACGCCAACGCCGTGCGCGAGCACTACCTGGGCCCGCTCACCCGGCCGCAGATGTCGGGAATGGGCGAGAACTGCCGGCGGATCAGCGCCGCGCTGCGCACGACCGCGCCGGAAGCGAAATTCGGCCGGACATGAGTTGCGCGCCCGCCCCGTTACTCTGGTCGGCGGTGGCGTGGCAGAGCGGCCTAATGCACTCGCCTTGAAAGCGAGAGACGGCTAACACCGTCCGGGGGTTCAAATCCCTCCGCCACCGCTCTGCGACTGCCCGTCGTCGGGCGTCCCCACCAACAGGCCCTCGATCGATCCTTCGGTGGTGACCAGCAGCCCCCGTCCCGGCGGCAGCTGTTGGGCACTGGTCCGGCCGAACACCTTGACCGCCTGCGGGTCGTTGTCAAGGAACAGTGTCGGCGCCCGGGATCCGGTCAGCTTCTGCAGGAACGGGCTCATCGCCGAGACGCCGGCCCAGTTGCCCGGCAGCCTCGCCGCGATGACGTGCAATCCGATCTCTCGGCTGCGTTCGATGAGGTTCCACAGTGGCGCCGTCGCGGCGGCCTTACCGGGCGCTGGATTAGATCGCAGTTCGTGCTCGTCGTCGATCAGGACGAAGTGGTGCGGCCCCTCCCATGTCTTTCTGCTGAGCAGTTCGGACTGGCTGAGTCCCGCGGGCGGCAGACGATCGGCCAGCAGCCCCGCGAGCTCGGCGAGCGTCTGGTCGATGTCATCAGGTGTGTAGGCGTAGCCGCGCACCGCGGGACCCTGGATCTTGCCGATCAGAGTTGTCTTGGGATCGATGATCGTGATGCGCGCCTGGTCGGGGGACAGCCTGCCCGCTATCGCCTGCCCGAGCGCGGCCAGCGTAGTCGTCTTGCCACAGCCCTGACGGCCAACGATGAGCAGGTTGGGCACCTGCCGACTGCGCAGCGCCACCGGCTGCAGCGCACTCTCACCTATCGCGAAGGGGATGTCGAAGGTCCCGTCGCCCCGGGCGTCGCCGCGATAGGCGGCAAGGATGTCGGCCAGCGCGATTCGCTGCGGGAGCCTGGCAAGCGTCTGCACTGTCGCCGCTCCGGTGTGCGCGGTGATAGCGGCACCGACATCGCGGGTGCTGATCCGTGAGCCGTCGGGGCCCGTGATCTCGGGAACCCCTATCAATAATTCGTGGCCGGTACGGGTGACACCGAAGCCCGGCCGATCGAGGGTCTGCCGGGCTGCGCGGCGGTGCTCCATGCCGGTACCCATCTGCGTCTCATCCGGGTTGCTGAGCCGGAGTTGAACCCGGGCGTTGGCGACATTCAGCAGACTCTGCTTCTGGCCGACCAGCCATCCGCTGGCACTTGTTGCGACGTGCACACCATAGGAAAGGCCCTGCCGCGCAACGGCAATGGCGCGGTCCCCGAGGCCGCTGTCCTTATCGTAGAAGTCACCGAAGTTGTCGATCACCAGAAACACGTCGCCGAATTTGTCTTCCGCATCGGTGGGACCCCCGTGCGGGCCGAAGCGTCGCTCCCGAAACTCCGAGATGTCGATCCGATAGCGCTTGAAGGACTCCTCCCGCGCCTTGATGAGACCTTCCATGGTCGCGATGACGCGCGACGCACCCTCGGTGTCGGTCACACTCACCACACCGGCGACGTGGGGGATGTATTCGACCGGGTGGAGCGAAGCTCCGATGCAGAAGAAGCTGACACGCTGCGGTGTGTACATCAGCGCGGCAGCGGTGACGAGCGTCATCAAGGTCGTCGACTTTCCGCGCTGTGCGGTGGCAACGACCATGACGTTGTCCATTTCGGCATCGATGCAGTGCACCCGCTGAGCGTGGTCCTCCGGGAAATCCTCGAGGCCGATGGGGAAGACCAGTCCGGGGTTGTCACCGTAGTCAGCCCACCAGGGCTTGCCGCGCAGAATTCCGACAAGCTCATCGGCGGTCCGGCTGGCCTCCAGGGGCGGTAGCCAGATCTGGTGCGGCGGTCGAGCCGGGTTCGATGCCAGCGAGTCACGAATGACGTCGAGCAGTTTCTTCTTCTTGAACCCGTCTGGGTGGTAGAGGAATTCGTCGGGACCCTGCGTTTGGTCGACCTCGGTGAGCGCGCGGGTGTCCTCCTCGCTGAGTGGCTGGTACTCCCAGGTCAGTCGCCGCGGAGCGGAGAAGTCGAGAGCGACGGCGGTGTCGGCGATCGCAGCCTTCTTGGGCACGACGAATGGGGCGGAGACGTAGAAGCAGCGGAACCGCTCCAGTTCGCGCGGGCCGGCCTTCAGCAGGGCGTAGCCGTTCTCCTTCGACGGCAGATGCAGCGCGGCATCGGTGCCGATGACGTCGCGAGAGTCTTCGGCGGTCTCCGCGCGCAACGCGATCCGGAAGGCGATGTTGCTCTTGGCCTTGCTCAGTGAGGACAGGTCCAGCCGCTGACCCCCGAGGGTGAAGAAGACATTGCAGCCGCGGCCCTCCTGACCGATGTGGATCACCAGGTCGATCCACTCCGGATGGTGCTGGAACAGTTCGAGGTACTCGTCGATGATCACCAGCAGGATCGGGACGGGCTCGAGATCTCTGCCCGCCAGTCGCATCTCTTCGTACTCGTTGGCGTCGCGGGCACCCGCGCCTTTGAACAGCCCGTACCGACGCTCGATCTCGCCGTCGATCGCCTTGCGCATCCGCTCGCCGAGGTGGCGGTCGTCGTTGCCCAGATTGGACAGCGACGCGGCGACGTGTGGCAGGCCTTCGAGATCCTGGGCCGCCGACTCGAATTTCATATCGACGAAGATCACCGTGAAGGTCTGCGGGGAGTGGGTCAGCGCGATCCCGTTGCACAGCGATAAGAAGTACTCGGATTTTCCCGATCCGGATGTCCCGATCACCACGGAGTGAAAGCCGTCGCCCCCGAAGTCCTTGGCGCGCAGGATCACGTATTGCAGATCGCCGCCCGGCTTCACGCCCACCGGGATCCTCGCCCAACTCGGATCACCCCGGCCCCTGCTATCGGCCCAGAGCCGCTCCACGTCCAGAGAGCGCGGATCGGAGACCCCCAATGCGCGCAGCAGTTCCACGCCTCCGTTGTCGCTTTCCGGGCGCTCCCCAGCCACCATCGGTGACCATCGAGCCAGGGCTCGTGCATACCGGCTGGCCGTGCTCTCGGCGAGCGTGTCTGCCACGGCATAGAAGGCGTCACGGTGGCGCAGCCGGCCCTCGCGGAGTTCGAAACGCTGTTCGCAAGACCCGAAGCCGATGCCATGTCCCGGCCGGGTCGCCAATCGCAACATCGTGATTCCGGCCATCCCCTTCAGTCCGGTGACGCTTTCCCACTGATCCGGGGTGCCGACGTTGTCGTCGACGATGACCCAGTGCGGACCCGCGCCGGCCGGCGGAGCGGCGACCAGTGAACCCGCGGACGAGGGGGTGGTGGTCGGGCTCAGTGAGCCCGGCAGCGCCCAGGGGCCTCGGCCCTTCCGATGCAATTCGGCATCCAGCGCGTCCTCGAGTTCGGCCGGGGAGGCGAAGACCAGTCGGCGGAGCCCGCACGCGTCGAACATCTGATCGTGATGGTTGTGCGGCAACCACACCAGCCATTCCCAGCGCTCGGGGTGGCGGGTGACCACCATCAGCTTCACATCGGTGGGATCGTGGTAGACGGCTAGCGAACACAGCACCGACCTCATCAGCGAGTGCAGTTCACCGACGTCCTCGCCGATGAAGCTGAAACCCGGTTGCGATCGCAGACTGAGGATCTTGCCGATGTCGCGAATCTTGCTCTGCTCCACAATGAAATCCCGCAGAGCCCGTCCGGTCACCGGTTCGAGCTCCTCGCCGGTCGGCACCTCCGGCCATTGCAGCAAGACCGCCGAGTCGGCACTGGACTGCATACCGATGCCGAGTCGCACATCAAGGAAATCGGGGTCTGCGGGCCGACGCTCCCACATCTGCGGCCCGCCGATGATCCGGTCGAGTTTCCCCGGATCACCGTGCACCCTGCGCTGGCTACGTCGTTGCTGCTGCGCCGCAAGCTGCACTTCGTCGCGGTCGTCATCAAGCTGGCGCAGATAGCTTCGCCGTTGCTTTTCCTGCTCCCCCCAGCTGATCCGTCGCGCGCGGCCGAATCTGCCACTGAACATCAATACACCGAATCCGACCAGGCCGATCAGCGGGAAGAGTCCGGACTGTAGGGAACGGACACCCGATGCGTACATGACGACCAACGTTCCGATGATGCCGACCAGCAGAGCGGGGGCCGCGATCATCAGCAGGATGTTGCGCGGCTCTCGCTCGGGTAGGGCCAGCGGTGGAGCCACGAGCACCTTGGTGGGCGGAACGGCGGGTGGCGCGATACGCGACGCCCTGACAAAGCCTCGCTTGGACATCGCTACCCACCCACCCCGCGATCGACGGTCACCGCCACCGCGGCCGCCGCCGTTGCGGGCGCGACGGTGTCACGCGCCAGTAGGGCGCCGGTGCGGCTGATTGCAGGCCCGGCGGCGAAGGTCCGCACGATGGGCCATGGCGCTTGGACGGCACGGGCCGGATCGAGACCCAGTGCCTCCAGGGTGGCCCGGTCCCAGTCGATACCGAAGCGGACACCCTGGGGCGACACCCAGAACAGGCTTTCGCGGGTGTCGGCGGTGACGGCGGCACCGGTGGATGCGACGAAGTTCGCGGCGCCGGGAAGCATCAGCGTCTGCTGCGCCTCCACCGAGTCGGCGGCGCGGTCGTCTCTGACCAACGTCACGAGATGGCCGTCGAGGCTGGGGGGAGAGGGCAGACCCCTTCCGCTGAAGACGGTGATCGCCGCCTGGGGGTCGGTGGACTGCTTGGTCCAACTCACGCAGGTGACGGGGTTGGCCGCGGTGTCGACGAATGTCAGCTTGCCGATCGGGTAATGGGAGACATTGAGCACCTGCACATCCGGGATGTTGACCAGCTTGTCCGGGGAGACCAACTGGGGTGTGGGGGATCCCTGGCTGTTGGCGGTACGCAGGAGGTCGGCGACGAAAGCGGTGATCTTCTGTACACCCTCGTCCAACAGCACGTACAACCCGCGCACCGCTCCGTTGGCGTCCCTCGTCTCCAGAACACGGCCCACCGCCGAACCCGGCAACCAACGCGACGGTGTGCCCGCTCCCGGAATTGCCGGAACCGCAATGGGTTCGGTGGCCGGCATCGCGTCGAAGGTGGCATTGGACAGTTCCACCGGGCGGGTGGCGGCCGGGTCGATGCCGAGGGTGAAGCCGACCGACCGATCCGCGGCGTCGATGAGGCTGCGGCGGCCGTTCCACACCAGATAGACGGCACCGTCGTGGGTCGCCAGGATCGCCTGCGACTCCGTCATCGGTTGTGCCCGTCCACCGGCCGGCAGTTCCCCGGCGATGGCGGTCACCACAGCGCGCCCACCGCTGCCGCGAGCGGGAGCGGTGTCGCAGATCGCCCACGCCGACACCGGGTTGCCGGTGACCGGCACGTCATCGGGTACGCCCGGGATGCCGATCATCGGTCCGGTCGGATACTTGGCGATCTCAGCGGCGCTGACCCAGGTGGGTGCCGTGTGGCCGCCCGTCGCGAGCCGCGCCGAGGTCAGGTTGAGCGCTGGATGAAGTCGGCCGTCGATCCTTGCGTAGAGGGCACCGGTGTCCCGGTTGCCCACGATGCCCGACTGCCCCACCAGACCGGCCGGTTTCATCACCTGCAGCAGCGCCATCCAGCCGCACCCCAGCAGGACGAAGATCGCGGACAGCGCCAGCGCGGCCTGTTGTTTGCGGTCATCGTGTTTCATCCGCACCGAGAACCGGGTGATGGCGGACCGCAGCCTGCGGTTGTAGAAGATGTGCCCGGAGTTCTGGTCGCGGTTGGAAAGGTTCAACGGCACGGCCGTCTCCCCAGAGTTGCCGTCCTCATTGCAGGGTTCCGCCGTACCGGGCGCGATAGTCGTCCTGCGCCTCCTCACGCAGCGCTTCGAATGCGACATTGAGGCGCTGCGCGAGTTCATGGTGGCTGTAGGTCGTCGTGACACTCGGGTGCAAGCTCAGGTCGAGCAGTTTCCCGTCGGAGTTGGCGATCGCCGCGACGTCGCCCATGTCGACGCTGTAGGTGATGGTGGCCGCCTGCTCGAGAATTGCCTCCCAGCGGTCGGCTGCCTCGGCGAGATCCCGAAGAACGGCGTCGACGAGTTGCTTGTCGCTAACACCGCCCCGGTCGTCTACCCCCTCCATCGGCACAGTATTGCGACGGTTGTGAAGTGCGTCAATTCATTCTGTGGACAATTTTTCCGGCCCGTGCATCGTTCGTCTCAGCAACATCGTGTGTCGCAGCAAGCACGCGTGGCTTCGCCCGTTCAACCGACAGCCGCTGTAACCCTGGCCGGACCGCGAGGTGGCCGCCGGCCACGACGAGACCGCCTGCCACCGCGAGCAGGCGCGCGCAGCCGGTTATCCGCGCTCGGATCACCCGGCCCCGCTCAAAAGCATCTGTGGGCGAAGGGGGACTTGAACCCCCACGTCCCGAAGGACACTGGCACCTGAAGCCAGCGCGTCTGCCATTCCGCCACTCGCCCCAAAGACTCGCGGAGCGTATCACGGTGCGCAGCGTCGTCCCCCTGGTCATCTGCCTGGCGTCGGCACCTGTATCCGGCGCCGGCCGGGGCCCGCCACGGCGCGCCCGCACCCATCCTGAACTGCGCGGATTACATTCCCCCGCTCCGCCTTCCGCCGGTTCCGAGGGGCCGGCCGATACCATGACGGGCAGAGAAGGGGCGGTCCGATGAGCAACCAGAAAGGTCTGGTTCGACGCATCGAGCGCATGCTCGAGGACAGCCTGGGCGACGTGTTCGCCCGGGTGTTCGGCGGTTCGATCGTGCCCGCCGAACTCGAAGCGCTGTTACGCCGGGAGGCCTCCGACGGCGTCGGCACCCTGGCCGGCGGTCGGTTGCTCGCACCTAATGAATACGTCATCACACTCGGTGCGGCGGACTTCCACCGGTTGCACACCGACTCCGACCTCACCACACGGGCTTTCGCCAGGCACCTGGCCGGGTACATTCACGACCAAGGGTGGCAAACCTACGGCGAGGTCGTCGTCCGACTTGAGCAGTCCGAAGCCCTGCTCACCGGTCAATACCGGGCCCGTGCGCTGGTCAACCCTGACGTCAGAGGTGACGCTATCCCCGATGCCGACCCCCGCCCGTCTGCTGCCGCAGCCGCACCAGCAGAATCGAACCATGCGTACACCGCAGAAACAGGAGTACCCGCGATGACTGACAACCCCGGCTACCGCGGCGGCCAAGGCCAGGGCCGTCCCGGCGACGAGTACTACGACGACCCGTACGGTCGCCCGCAGGACGAGCAGCGCGCACCGGCACCCGACCAGCAGGGCGGCCACTACCCGCCGCCGGAGCACGGCTACCCGCCGCCGAACTACCCGCAGGCACCCCCGCCCCGGCCCGCATACCCCGAGCAGGGCGGCTATCCCGAGCAGGGCGGCTATCCCGACCAGGGCTACGGCCCCGGTTACGGCGGGCAAGGCGGCCAAGGCTACGACCAGCGGCCCCCGGCGCCCAACTACGGCGGCCCCGGTTACGACCAGGGCTACCGCCCGCCGCCGCCACCGCCGTCCTACGGCGGCCAGGCGCCGTACGGACCGCCCCCGGGCGTGGCCTATCCGCCCCCGGCCGGCGAGTACGACCACGGGCGCCCGCGCTACGACGATCCCAACTACGGCCGCCCGGCCTACCCCGATCAGCAGCCCGGGTATCCGCAGCAGCCCGGGTATGGCCGCGCGGAGTACGCCCAGCCCGACTATGGCCAACAGCCGCAGTACGGCGGCTACGACCAGGGCGCCCCGGCCGGATACCCGCCGGCGGCGCCGTCGGGTTACGAGTACGGCCAGCAGGGCGGATACGGGCAGCCGGCACCCGGGGAGTACGCGGCCGCCGGACACACCGTCACCCTGCAGCTCGACGACGGCAGCGGCCGTACCTACGAGTTGCGCGACGGCGCCAACGTGATCGGCCGCGGCCAGGACGCACAGTTCCGGCTCCCCGATACCGGGGTGTCACGGCGGCATCTGGAGATCCGCTGGGACGGTCAGGTCGCCATGCTCTCGGATCTCAACTCCACCAACGGCACGACGGTCAACAACGCGCCGGTGCAGGAGTGGCAACTCGCAGACGGCGACGTGATCCGGGTGGGCCACTCCGAGATCATCGTCCACCTTCGCTGAGGTCGACGGGTCCGCGGCGGGTTCGGGGCCGGGCTGCTTCGCCCGCCGGGCATGCTGTGTCCAAGTATCCTGTGACGTTGCCGCCGGGCCGGTCGGTTTCCGGCTGGCAGCAGAGCAGATGCAGCAGCAGGACGGAGGACACCGCATGCAGGGACTGGTTCTGCAGCTGACGCGCGGCGGCTTCCTGCTTCTGCTCTGGCTGTTCATCTGGTCAGTGCTGCGGATCCTGCGCAATGACATCTACGCGCCGGCCGGTGCTGTGATGGTGCGGCGCGGCCTGCCGCTGCGGGGAACCCGTTCGCCGGCGCGGCAGAACCGGTCTGCCGCGCGTCACCTGGTGGTCACCGAGGGTGCACTGGCCGGCACCAGGATCACCCTCGGTTCGCAGCCGGTGCTGATCGGCAGGGCCGACGACTCCACCCTGGTGCTCACCGATGATTACGCCTCGACCCGCCACGCCCGGCTCTCCCAGCGCGGGCCGGACTGGTACGTCGAGGATCTGGGATCGACCAACGGCACCTACCTGGACCGCTCGAAGGTCACGACCGCCGCACGGGTCCCGCTGGGCACCCCGGTGCACATCGGCAAGACGGTGATCGAGCTGCGCCCATGACCCTGGCCCTGCGCTATGCCGCCCGAAGTGACCGCGGGCTGGTGCGCGCCAATAACGAGGACTCCGTCTACGCCGGTGCGCGTCTGCTTGCGCTCGCCGACGGGATGGGGGGTCACGCCGCCGGCGAAGTCGCCTCCCAGCTGGTGATCGCCCACCTAGCCCACCTCGACGACGACGAGCCCGGCGGCGATCTGTTGAGCAAGCTGGACAGGGCTGTCCACGAAGGGAATTCGGCCATCGCCCGGGAGGTGGAGGACAACCCCGAGCTGGAGGGAATGGGCACCACGCTCACCGCGATCCTGTTCGCCGGTGACCGGCTCGGGCTGGTGCACATCGGGGACTCCCGCGGATACCTGCTTCGCGACGGTGAACTCGCGCAGATCACCAAGGACGACACCTTCGTTCAGACCCTCGTCGACGAGGGTCGCATCACCGCCGAGGAGGCACACAGTCATCCGCAACGCTCGCTGATCATGCGCGCGCTGACCGGCCACGAGGTGGAGCCCACGCTCATCATGCGCGAAGCCCGCGTCGGCGACCGCTACCTGCTGTGCTCCGACGGCCTGTCCGACCCGGTCAGCCACGAGACCATCCTCGAGGCACTCAAGCTCGCCGATGTAGGGGAAAGCGCCGACCGCCTCATCGAGCTCGCCCTGCGCGGCGGCGGACCCGACAACGTGACAGTGGTCGTCGCCGACGTCGTCGAGCATGACTATGGCGGCCAGACCCAACCCATCCTGGCCGGTGCGGTCTCGGGCACCGATGACGAAACCGCGCCGCCGAACACCTCGGCCGGCCGAGCCTCGGCGATCACTCCCCGTCCTGCGGTCGCCAAAAAGGCTGTGCCCGAACCCGAACCGCCGGTCAAGCCGAGATCGCGCAGACGGACGGTCATCGCCGCCGCTTTGCTCGCACTGGTGGTGCTGGCCGGAATCGGGATGGGCTACCGGATCATCCGCGGCTATTACTACGTGGGCGCACAGGGCGATGACGTCGCCATCATGCGCGGGATCCAGGGATCGTTTCTCGGTATCCGGTTGCAGGAGCCATATCAGTTGGGCTGCCTCAACGATCGCAACGAGCTCTCCCAGATCAGCTACGACCAGGCCGGCACCGCACTGACGTGCGAACTGATGAGACTCGAGGATCTGCGGCCGTCCGAACGCGCCCAGGTATCGGCCGGCCTTCCGGCCGGGAGTCTGGAAAACGCCATCGGACAACTGCGCGAACTGGCCCGCGGTTCGCTGTTGCCGGTCTGCACCCCGCCTCCGGCCCGTCCGGTCACCGCCCCGCGCACGGGATCCCCCGCACCGTGGGCGCCGCGGCCGGCCACGCCGTCGACGAGCGTGCCGGCCCCCGCCCCGACGTCACCACCGCCTGCCCCTGTGCCGCAACAGAAGCCGGGCATCGACTGCAGGAGCGCGGCGTGAGTCCGCGGGCGGGTCGCCGATGACCACCGCTCCCCAGGCCCCGGTGAGCCTGGCGCCCCCACTTCCCACCCGCCGCAGCGCAGAACTCGCTCTGGTGGGCTTCGCGGCCGTCATCACCGGCGTCGCCCTGCTGATCGTCGAGGCGAATCAGGAGCGGGGCGTCAGTTGGGATCTGCTGAGCTACACCCTGGGCTTCGCGACCCTGTTCGTCTGCGCGCATCTGGCGATCCGGCGCTTCGCGCCCTACGCCGACCCGCTGCTGTTGCCGGTGGTCACACTGCTCAACGGGCTGGGCCTGGTACTCATCCACCGACTCGATCTCGTCGCGGGCGGCCCGGAGGGCGGCCCGAGCGCCGGTCAGCAGATGCTGTGGACGCTTCTCGGCGTAGTGGGTTTCTCACTCGTGGTGGTCTTGCTCACCGATCACCGTCTGCTTGCGCGATACGACTACATCTGCGGTGTCTCTGGTCTGGTGCTGCTAGCCATCCCGGCACTGCTGCCGGCCAGCCTCTCCGAAACCAACGGTGCCAAAATATGGATTCGTCTGCCCGGCTTCAGTATTCAGCCGGCTGAGTTCTCGAAGATCCTGCTGCTGATCTTCTTCGCCGGCGTTCTGGTGGCCAAACGGAATCTGTTCGTCAGCGCCGGAACCCACTTCCTCGGGATGGACCTTCCCCGCCCGCGGGATCTGGCCCCGCTGCTGGGTGCCTGGATCATCTCGGTCGGGGTCATGGTGTTCGAGAAGGATCTCGGCACCTCGCTGCTGCTGTACGCGTCGTTTCTGGTGATGGTCTACATCGCGACCGAACGGTTCAGTTGGGTCGCCATCGGTCTGGCACTGTTCGGTGCGGGAAGCGTGGTGGCCTACCACCTCTTCGGCCATGTGCGGGGTCGCGTCCAGACCTGGATAGACCCGTTCGCCGATCCCGAGGGCGCGGGTTACCAGATGGTGCAGTCGAAATTCAGCTTCGCCACCGGGGGCGTATTCGGTACCGGCCTGGGCAACGGGCAGCCCGGCACGGTCCCCGCGGCGTCCACTGACTTCATCATCTCGGTGGTCGGTGAGGAACTGGGACTGGTCGGCCTCGCCGGCGTGCTGCTGCTCTACACGATCGTCATCGTGCGCGGACTGCGCACCGCGATCGCGGTTCGCGACAGCTTCGGCAAGCTGCTGGCCGCCGGCCTGGCCTCCACGCTGGCCATCCAGTTGTTCATCGTCGTCGGCGGGGTCACCGGGCTGATCCCGTTGACGGGGCTCACCACACCCTGGATGTCCTACGGCGGTTCATCTTTGGTGGCCAACTACATCCTGCTCGCCATCCTGGTGCGGATCAGTCACGCCGCGCGCCGGCCGATCAGTACCGCCACCCCCATCGCGGCCGCCCGCACCGAAGTGATCGGTCGAACATGAACACTTCTCTGCGCCGGATCTCGATGGTGGTGATGGCCCTCGTCGTGCTGTTGCTGGCCAACGCCACGGTGACCCAGGTCTTCCGCGCCGACGGACTGCGGTCGGATCCGCGCAACCAGCGCGTGCTGCTCGACGAGTACTCGCGCCAGCGGGGCCAGATCACCGCCAGCGGCCAATTGCTGGCGTATTCGGTCTCGACCAGTGGCCGCTACCGGTTCCTGCGGGTGTACCCCGAACCACTGGCGTATGCACCGGTCACCGGCTTCTACTCGCTGCGCTTCTCCAGTGCCGGGCTGGAACGCGCGGAAGACCCCGTCCTCAACGGCTCCGACGAGCGGTTGTTCGGCAGGCGCCTGGCCGACTTCTTCACCGGCCGTGATCCCCGCGGCGGCAACGTCGACACCACCCTGCTCCCGCGCGTCCAGCAAGCCGCCTGGGAGGCCATGCAACAGGGCTGCGACGGCGGATGCCGCGGCTCAGTCGTCGCGCTGGAACCCGCCACCGGGAAGGTGCTCGCGATGGTGTCCGCACCGTCGTACGACCCGAACCTGCTCGCCACCCACGACACCGACGCTCAGGGCGAGGCGTGGCAACGCCTGCGCGACGATCCCAACTCTGCATTGACCAACCGGGCGGTCTCGGAGCGCTACCCGCCCGGGTCCACGTTCAAGGTCATCACCACCGCGGCGGCCCTACAGGCGGGGATTGCCGATACCGAGCAGCTGACAGCCGCGCCGCAGATCCCGCTTCCGAACAGCACCGCCACGCTGGAGAACTACGGCGGGACCCCCTGCGGCAATGCCCCGACGGCGCCCCTGCGCGAGGCGTTCGAGCGGTCCTGCAACACCGCCTTCGTGCAACTGGGCATGCGGCTGGGCGCTGATGCCTTGCGCAGCACAGCCGGCGCCTTCGGTTTCGACACCCCGCCGGTGCCGATCCCGCTGCAGGTGGCCGAGTCGACCGTCGGCGCCATGCCGGACGCGGCAGCCGTCGGGATGTCGAGCATGGGTCAGAAGGACGTAGCGGTGACGCCTCTGCAAAATGCAATGGTGGTCGCGGCGATCGCCAACTCCGGCGTGGTGATGCAGCCTTATCTGGTGGAGCGACTCGAGGGGCCCGATCTCTCCGACATCAGCACCACCGCGCCCACCCAGCAGCGGCGCGCGGTCTCGGCTCAGGTCGCGGCTAAGCTAACGGATTTGATGGTCGGCGCCGAGCAGTTCACCCAGCAGAAGGGGGCGATCCCCGGCGTGCAGATCGCGTCCAAGACCGGCACTGCGGAGCACGGCAATGATCCGCGCAATACCCCGCCGCACGCCTGGTACATCGCGTTCGCCCCGGCGCAGAATCCGAAGGTGGCAGTGGCGGTGTTGGTCGAGGACGGCGGCGACCGGCTATCGGCCACCGGCGGCGCGCTGGCGGCGCCGATCGGGCGCGCAGCTATCGCCGCGGCATTGCGGGAGGTCTCGTGAGCTTCCCGCAGCCGAGCACAGCGAGGCAAGCCATGAGCCCCCGCAGCCGAGCACAGCGAGGCAAGCGATGAGCCCCCGCGTCGGTGTCACACTCTCGGGCCGATACCGGCTGCAGCGACTGATCGCCACCGGCGGTATGGGCCAGGTCTGGGAAGCCGTGGACAGCCGGTTGGGCCGCCGGGTCGCCGTCAAGGTGCTCAAGCAGGAGTTCTCCTGCGACCCGGAGTTCCTGGAGCGCTTCCGCACCGAGGCCCGCACCGTGGCCATGCTCAACCACCCCGGGATCGCCGCGGTGCACGACTACGGCGAGACAGATATCGACGGCGAGGGCCGCACCGCCTACCTGGTGATGGAACTGGTCAACGGCGAACCACTGAACTCGGTGATCAAACGAACCGGACGGCTGTCGCTGCGGCACGCCCTGGACATGCTGGAGCAGACCGGCCGGGCGCTGCAGGTGGCGCACGCCGCCGGCCTGGTGCACCGCGACGTCAAACCCGGCAACATCCTCATCACCCCAACCGGTCAGGTGAAGCTGACCGACTTCGGCATCGCCAAGGCCGTCGACGCCGCGCCGGTCACCCAGACCGGCATGGTGATGGGCACCGCCCAGTACATCGCCCCCGAGCAGGCGCTCGGCCAGGACGCCACCGCCGCCAGCGACGTCTACGCGTTGGGAGTCGTTGGCTACGAATCGGTTTCGGGCAAGCGGCCTTTCACCGGGGACGGCGCGCTGACGGTCGCGATGAAGCACATCAAAGAACAACCCGCACCGCTGCCACCGGACCTACCGCCCAACGTTCGCGAACTCATCG
>JBFYOQ010000201.1:0-2933 GCA_041303735.1 Mycobacterium sp. | reverse complement strand
GTTCTACAGCGAGTGGCTGACCGCCATCGGCGATTGATGGGCGGGGACTTGGCGCCACTGGCGCCACTGGCTCCGAATGCGCGGGTGCTGGTGACCGGGGCCCGGGTGACCGGGCGCGCGGTGGTCGCGTCGCTGGGACCCTGGGATGTGCGGATATCGGTGTGCGACGACGACCCTGCCGCCGCACGCGCCCTCGGCGACGTGCAGTTCCTCGCCACCGAGGAGGCGAGCGCCCGGGCGACGGAGTTCGACCTGGTGGTGACCAGCCCCGGATTCCCGCCGACTGCTCCGGTGCTGGTTGCCGCCGCAGCCGCCGGCGTTCCGATCTGGGGTGACGTCGAACTGGCCTGGCGGCTGGATGCGGCCGGGCGGTACGGCCCGCCGCGGCGCTGGCTGGTGGTGACCGGGACCAACGGCAAGACCACCACCACCTCGATGCTCTACGACATGCTCGTGGCCGGCGGCCTTCGGGCGGTGCTGTGCGGCAATATCGGCGAGCCGGTACTCGATGTGCTGGCGCGGCCGGCCGACGTGCTGGCAGTCGAAGTTTCCAGCTTCCAGCTGCACTGGGCGCCGTCCATCCGGCCAGCCGCCGGTGTCGTGCTCAACGTCGCCGAAGACCACCTCGACTGGCACGGAAGCTTCGCGGCCTACAGTGCGGCAAAAGCCCGCGCGCTGGACGGCCGGGTCGCCGTCGTGGGCCTCGATGACCCGGCCGCCGCCGCGTTACTGCCGGGCGCCGCGGCCCCGTTCAAGGCGGGTTTCCGACTCGGCGAGCCCGCCGCGGGTGAACTCGGGGTGCGGGACGGCGTACTGGTGGACCGGGCGTTCAGCGACGATCTGGTGTTGGCCGGCATTGACGCCATCCCGGTGGCCGGGCCGGTAGGCGTACTCGATGCGCTCGGGGCCGCGGCGCTGGCCCGCGCAGTCGACGTCCCCGACTCGGCGATCGCCGCGGCCCTGGCCGGCTTCAAGGTCGGCCGGCACCGGTCAGAACCGGTCGGGCTCATCGACGGGGTGCAGTTCGTCGACGACTCCAAGGCCACCAACCCGCACGCCGCCGAGGCCTCGATTCTGGCCTACCCGCGGGTGGTGTGGGTGGCCGGCGGAATGCTCAAGGGAGCCTCGATAGAGCAGGCCGTGGCCCGGGTTGCCGAGCGTCTGGCCGGGGTGGTCGTGATCGGGCGCGACCGGGCCGCCTTTGCCAACGCGTTATCGCGACACGCACCCGATGTCCCGGTGATCCAGGTTGTGACGCGGGAGGATGCTGAGGTGCATGAGACCAATGAGTCCAGTGTGACTGGCGGGACTCGAGTGATCGAAGCGTCCGGCCCGGGCCTCGGCCGTCGCGTCATGGCCGAGGCCGTAGACGCCGCCGCCAGCCTGGCGCGGCCCGGCGACACGGTCTTGCTGGCCCCGGCAGGCGCCTCCTTCGATCAGTTCGCCGGCTATGCCGACCGCGGTGATGCCTTCGCCGACGCCGTTCGGACCCGCTAGCGCCATGGGCAGGCTGTGGTCCCGGTTCAGGCGCCGGGGCGCTGAGTCGGTCGATGCCGACAACCGCGAATCGGCCGCCGGGGGCAAACCGCGGTTCGCCCCGCCGGTCAGGTTCGGCGCCTGGCTCGCCCGGCCGATGACGTCGTTTCATCTCATGGTTTCGGTCGCCGCGCTATTGACCACACTCGGGCTCATCATGGTGCTGTCCGCCTCGGGCGTGCACTCCTACGACGAGGACGGCTCGCCGTGGTCCATTTTCGCCCGGCAGGTGATGTGGGCGGCAGTGGGTCTGTTCGCCTGTTGGGTGGCCTTGCGGTTGCCAGTACACTTCCTGCGCCGCATGGCTTTTCCCGCATTCGCGATAACAATCGTCTTACTGGTTTTGGTGCTCATCCCCGGCATCGGACGGATTGCCAACGGCACCCGCGGCTGGTTCGTCTTCGGTGGGTTGTCCATGCAGCCGTCGGAATTGGCGAAGATCGCCTTCGTGATCTGGGGCGCGCACCTGCTCGCGACCCGGCGCATGGAGCGGGCCTCGCTGCGGGAGATGCTGATCCCACTGATCCCGGCGGCGGTCATTGCGCTGGCCCTCATCGTCGCCCAGCCCGATCTCGGTCAGACGGTGTCGCTGGGAATCATCCTGCTGGCCCTGCTCTGGTTCGCCGGCCTGCCACTGAAGGTCTTCGTCAGTTCGTTGCTGGCCACCGTCGCGGCGGCCGCGGTGCTGGCGGTATCGGAGGGCTACCGCTCGGCCCGGGTTTCGTCATGGCTGGACCCCAGCGCCGATGCGCAGGGCGCGGGCTATCAAGCCCGGCAAGCCAAGTTCGCGCTGGCCAATGGCGGTGTCTTCGGGGACGGGCTGGGTCAGGGCACGGCCAAGTGGAACTACCTGCCCAATGCCCACAACGACTTCATCTTCGCGATCATCGGCGAGGAGTTGGGTTTCATCGGCGCCTTCGGGCTGCTGTGCCTGTTCGGCCTGTTCGCCTACACCGGTATGCGGATCGCCAAGCGGTCCACCGATCCATTCCTGCGACTGTTGACCGCCACCACCTCCGCCTGGGTGATTGGGCAGGTGTTCATCAACGTCGGCTATGTGGTCGGTCTGCTGCCGGTCACCGGTATTCAGCTGCCGCTCATTTCAGCTGGCGGAACATCCACTGCCACAACGTTGTTCATGATCGGGCTGATGGCCAACGCGGCACGTCATGAACCCGATGCGGTCGCTGCGCTGCGGGCCGGCCGCGATGACCGGATGAACCGCCTGCTGAGGTTGCCGCTGCCGGAGCCGTATTTGCCGAGTCGGGTGGAGGCGCTGCGTGACCGGTTGAAGTCTCGCCCGGACACCGCCAAGCCCGCCCGGCCGCCGGCCAAGCCCGCCGGTAAGCCGGCCAAGGCCGGTAAGGCCGGTAAGGCCGGTAAGGCCGGTAATGCCG
>JBFYOQ010000200.1:0-7350 GCA_041303735.1 Mycobacterium sp. | reverse complement strand
CAACGCGCCCGCCCGGGCGACACCCTGGTCAGCGCCCCGCAATCCGACGGCGGCCCCGGCTTCGTCGACGCACTGGTGTCGGCCGATGACGCTGGCATGGAACTGCGGCACAGCCGGGTCCGCGGACCGCTGGACGACGATGTCGAGGCGGTATGGGCCTATCACCCCGCCACGGCGACGGCGTACCTGGAATCCGCTCAAGCCTGCGGGCTGGCACTACTCGGCGGCGTCCCGACACCGCAGACCGCGCTGGCCGCACACAGCGGCGGTGTCGGCCAGCTGCTTGACGCCGCGGCCCGCCAGGGCGCGCGGACCGTCGTGGTGGGCCTCGGCGGTAGCGCATGCACCGATGGCGGCCGCGGCATGGTCGAGGCGATGGGCGGTCTGCGGGCGGCGCAGCGCCGGTTGACGGGCGTCGAGCTCATCGCGGCGACCGATGTCGAGCACCCGCTGATCGGGCCGGCCGGCGCGGCGCGGGTGTTCGGTCCGCAGAAAGGCGCCGACGCTGCGACGGTGGAGATTCTCGAGCAGCGGATGACGGCGTGGGCGGCGCGGCTGGACGCAATCGGCGCGCCCGTCACTTCGCGCCCCGGCGCGGGCGCCGCCGGGGGGTTGGGTGCGGGGCTGATGGCGCTCGGCGCGACCCGGCGCTCCGGCGCGGCGCTGATTGCCGAACACACCGGCCTGGACGCCCAGTTGGCGACGGCGGACCTCATCGTGACGGGGGAGGGTCGCCTCGACGACCAGTCGTTGCACGGCAAAGTGATCGGGACGCTGGCCGCCCGCGCCGACGGCGTGCCGGTGCTGGTGCTGGCCGGGCAGGTCGCACTCGATCCGACGGCCCTGCAGGCGGCCGGAATCACCGCCGCGTACGCCGTCGCCGATATCGCCGGCTCGGTGCAGCGGGCCATCGATGACGCCGCAGGTCAGCTCGAAGCCCTCGCCGGAGTCGTGGCGGCCGGACTGCCCGGGGACCGGGTGTCGAGGGAATAGTCGCGGTAGCGGGTACCGTTGACTGCTAAGCAGTAGACATCCGCCCGAAACCTACTGAAACCTACTGTCGAGGAGACTCCATGACCGTGTCCGAAGAGTCGGCCACAGCGACCGAATCAGGGACCGCCGCCCACGGCGTGACGATGACCGAGGCCGCCGCCGGCAAAGCCAAGGCGCTGCTGGATCAGGAGGGTCGCGATGACCTGGCCCTGCGAATCGCCGTCCAGCCCGGCGGGTGCGCCGGCCTGAAGTACAACCTGTTCTTCGACGACCGCAACCTCGACGGTGACCTCGTCGTCGAGTTCGGCGGGGTCAACCTGACCGTCGACCGGATGAGCGCCCCGTATGTGCAGGACGCGACGATCGACTTCGTCGACTCCATTGAGAAGCAGGGCTTCACGATCGACAACCCGAACGCCACCGGCTCCTGCGCCTGCGGCGACTCGTTCAATTAAGTCACCCTCAGTCCTGAGCTCAGTACTGGCCGCTGGTCCGTAACAGATACGAGCAGACCAGCATCTGGTCGTTCTGGCGCAGTATCTGCGCCACGCCCTGTTCGGTGTCCTTGGCGGTGCGCGAATTCGATCCCCGGGCCACCCGCATGGTGAACAGCACCTGGGCCTGATAAGACGACGACAGCACGATCTCGTCGATCGAGATCACCTCTGCACGGCTGAACTGTTTGCGGAACGCGTCGCTGGCCAGCCTCGCCAGAGCCAGATCGGACTTGCGGTCCTTGATGGCGTCGAACATGCCGCAGGCGTTGTTGCGCGCCACGGTCTCGGTGTCGGCATCCGACAGTGCGGTGAGGTAGTTCTGGATCGTGGTCTCGGCGACCGCGTCTGTGAACGCCGTCGACGGCGATGAGGCCCTGCCACCGCCGAGTAGTACGACCGCGGCCACCAACGCTCCGATCACGGCCAGTGCGCCGAGTGCCCACCACGCCGCGCGGCCACGGCGCGGCGTGGACGGATAGTTGACCGGTGGCGGCAGTGAACCCGGGTAGCCGGCGGGTGAGGGATAGGCCTGTCCGGGATAGGGCTGCCCGGAATAGGCCTGGGCGGGATAGGGCGGCGGGAACTGCTGATCGTCGGCGCCCGACTGCGGCGGCGGGTAGGGGCCGGCCATGCGAATGTCTCCTGCGTCGGTGTCTCGAGCCACTCCGACCACATCCATTGTGCTGCCGGGCCTTATAGTCGGCTCCTGGTACGCAGGCTAGCGCACCATCGTTGCTGAGCGACTGAAGGGCGGCGCGTCGTGACCATCGCGGTGACCGGTTCCATTGCCACCGACCACCTCATGCGGTTTCCGGGGCGTTTCTCCGAGCAACTGCTCGCCGAGCACCTACAGAAGGTGTCTCTGAGCTTCCTCGTCGACGACCTCGTGGTGCACCGTGGCGGGGTCGCCGGGAACATGGCCTACGCGATCGGTGTTCTCGGCGGCAGCCCGCTGCTGGTGGGGGCGGCGGGCGTGGACTTCACCGAGTATCGGGAATGGCTGGAGTCGGCCGGCGTGGACTGCGACCACGTTCTCGTCTCCGACACCCAGCACACCGCGCGGTTCGTCTGCACCACCGACCTCGACATGGCGCAGATCGCCTCGTTCTATCCGGGTGCCATGTCGCAGGCTCGCAACATCGCACTGGCCGGGGTGGTCGCCGCCGCGGGGCAGCCGGAGCTGGTGATCGTCGGCGCCAACGATCCCGACGCGATGTTCGCCCACACCGACGAGTGCCGCGCACTGGGCCTGGCGTTCGCCGCGGATCCGTCCCAGCAGCTGGCGCGGTTGAGTGGAGAGGAGATCCGTCGCCTCGTCGACGGAGCCACCTATCTGTTCAGCAATGACTACGAGTGGGACCTGATGCTCTCCAAGACCGGCTGGACCGACGCCGATGTGCTGGCCCAGGTCGGGCTTCGGGTGACGACGCTGGGCGCCGACGGTGTGGACATCGTCGGCGCCGACGGCACGACACTGCACGTCGGGGTGGTCCCGGAGACCGCCCAGGTTGATCCGACGGGCGTGGGTGACGCGTTCCGGGCCGGCTTCCTCACCGGCCGGGGTGCGGGTCTGGACCTGGAGCGATCGGCGCAACTGGGATCGCTGGTTGCGGTGCTGGTGCTGGAGACCACCGGCACGCAGAACTGGGCCTGGGATCTCGGTATCGCCGAGGAACGCCTCGCGGGCGCTTTCGGCGCCGAGGCGGCGTCGGAGATCACCTCTGCGCTCGGGTAGCGCTTAAAGCTGGACCGGGTAGCGCGGTTCGCTGATCTGGGGCACCACGGAGCCCTCCACGAAGATTGCATGCCACAACAGCAGGATCAGCACCGTCCACAACCGGCGGCTGTGGTCGACCGGACCCGTTCGGTGCTCGTCGAGCATTCTGCGCACCGCGACGAGGTCGACGAGGTGGCCGGCCTGGGAGGCGTCGATGGACTCGTACGCCCACTCCATCAGTTCGCCGGTCCGCAGCCAGTGCCGGATCGGCACCGGGAAGCCCAGTTTGGCGCGGTTGAGCACATGTGCGGGAACGATCGGTTCCAGCGCCCGGCGCAACGCGTACTTGGTGGTCGTACGGGTGATCTTCTGATCGAACGGCAGCCGGGAGGCGACCGCGAACACCTCGGGGTCCAGGAACGGAACCCGTAGTTCCAGCGAGTTGGCCATCGTCATCTTGTCGGCCTTGACCAGGATGTCGCCGCGAAGCCAGGTGAACAGGTCGATGTGCTGCATGCGGGCCACCGGGTCCCAGTCGGGGGATTGCGCGTAGATGCCGGCGGTGACATCGGTGTGGGTCCAGTCGGGGTTGAAGCCCGGCAACACCGCCCGTAACTGCTCATCGGAGAAGCTGCGGGCGTTGCCGTAGTAGCGCTGTTCCAATGTGAGCGAACCGCGGTGCAGCAGGCTCTTGCCCCTCATTCCGTCGGGTAGCGGGCGCGACGCCCTACCGAGCGATTTGCGCACCGGCCGGGGAAGGTAGTCGAATCCCTTGAGCGACAACGGTTCCCGATAAATTGTGTAGCCGCCGAACAGTTCGTCGGCACCCTCGCCGGAGAGCACCACCTTGACGTGCTTGCGTGCCTCCCGGGCGATGAAGAACAGCGGCACCAGCGCCGGGTCGGCCACCGGCTCGTCGAGGTACCAGACGATCTCGGGTAGCGCGGCGACGAACTCGGCCTGGCTGACCACCTTGGTGACGTGGCGGGCGCCGATGGCCTCGGCCGAGGCCACCGCCACGTCGACCTCGGAGAAACCTTCGCGTTCGAAGCCGGTGGTGAAGGTGATCAACCGCGGGTTGTGCCGGATGGCCAGCGCGGCGATGGCAGTGGAGTCGATGCCGCCGGACAGAAACGCCCCGACGGTGACGTCGGCGCGCATGTGCTTGGCCACCGAGTCCTCCAGGACCGCGGTGATCTCGTCGTAGCGGGCCTGCTCATCGCGGCTGCGAAAGGGCACGGCGGCGAACCGGGGATGGAAATAGCGCGTCACCGCCGGCGCCGATCCGGGCCGGATCACCGCGTAGCAACCGGACTCCAGGCGGCGGACCCCGCGGTGCAGCGTCTCCGGCTCGGGCACGTACTGCAGAACGGTGTAGTGCTGGACCGCGCGGGTGTCGATGGCGGTGTCGAAACCGAGGATGTCGGCGAGTGCCAGTAGGCACTTCTTCTCACTGCCCACCGCCGTGCCGCCCGGGCCGGTCGCCATGAACAGCGGCTTGATCCCGAAGGGATCCCTGGCGCAGAACAACTCGCCGCGGCGGGTATCCCACAGCGCGAAGGCGAACATGCCGCGCAGCCGCCCCAGCGCGTCGGGGCCCCAGTAGTGGTAGGCGGCCACGATCGCCTCGCCGTCACCGTCGGTGGCGAACACCGCGCCGTGGCGCTGCGCCAGTTCGGCGCGAAGTTCCAGGTAGTTGTAGATCTCGCCGTTGAACACCAGCACATAGCGGCCCGGGTCGTCCGCCGGCCCCCAGCGCAGCGGCTGGTGGGAGTGCGCGATGTCGATGATCGAGAGCCGGTTGAAGCCCAGCACGACCCGGTGATCTGCCCACGTCCCCGGCTCGTCCGGGCCGCGGTGCCGCATCAGGTGCGAGGCGCCGGCCACGGTGTCCACGACAGCCGGTGTGATGGTGCCCGCCGCCTGTCCTACCAGGGCCAGCAGTCCGCACACGCGGCCCAGTATGCCGCACCCCCGGGGGGGCGCCGATTCCCCGAGAGCGAATCGCCGGGTACGTCGTCAGCGCTGCCCGTCGGTGGTCTACGCTGCGTAGTATTGCCAGCGCCGACGGGTGCTCTCGGCAGACCCGCGCAGTGGGGCTGCCTCAGGGCTGTCGGTGCTAGATGTGACACAGGAGGCCAAGGTGACACCACGCAGGCGAGTCAGGCGGACAGTGGCGTTGGCGATCGCGTTCGCCGCACTGGCCGTCACGCTCAGCGGCTGCACCTGGCAGGAGGTGTTCGGCCTCGGGTGGCCCACGGGCATCACCCCCGAGGCCCACGCCAACCGTCAACTGTGGGTCGGATCGGTGATCGCCGCCCTGGTCGTCGGTGTGATCGTCTGGGCCCTGATGTTCTGGACCGCCGCGTTCCACCGCAAGAAGAAGACCGACACCGAACTGCCGCGACAGTTCGGCTACAACATGCCGCTGGAACTGGTCCTGACCGTGGTCCCGTTCCTGATCATTTCGGTGCTGTTCTACTTCACCGTGGTCACCCAGCAGAAGATGCTGAACAAGGAGCCCAACCCCGAGGTAGTCGTCGACATCACCGCCTTCCAGTGGAACTGGAAATTCGGTTATCAGAAGGTCAACTACGCCGACGGCACGTTCAATTACGACGGCGCGGACCCGGCCGGTAAGGCCGCGATGATCTCCAAGCCCGAAGGCACCTATGCCGACGGCGAGGAGATGGTCGGCGCCGACGCCGGGAAGAACCCCGAGGACCGCTCCTACCTCAACTTCAACAAGGTCGAGACTCTCGGAACCAGTGACGAGATCCCGGTCCTGGTGTTGCCGGCCGGCAAGCGGATCGAGTTCGAGCAGGCCTCCGCCGACGTGATCCACTCGTTCTGGGTGCCGGAGTTCCTGTTCAAGCGCGACGTCTTCCCCGAGCCCAAGGCCAACAACTCCGACAATGTGTGGCAGGTCTCCGAGATCACCAAGACCGGCGCGTTCGTCGGCCGCTGCGCGGAGATGTGTGGCACCTACCACGCGATGATGAACTTCGAGGTTCGCGTCGTCTCGCCCGAGGACTTCAGGGCCTATCTGCAGGCCCGGATCTCCGGTGACACCAATGCCGAGGCGCTGCGGGCGATCAACCAGCCTCCGCTGGCGACCAGCACGAGTCCGTTCGACACCCGCCGCGGCGAGCAGGTCAAGCCCGGTCCTCAACTGGCCTCGCAGGCGAGCAAGTAGGAGGGCGAAGAGCCATGCGTATCGAAGCCAGACTGTTCGAGATCCTGACCGGGTTCTTCGTCCTCGCCGCGATCGTCTACGGTGGCCTCTCGGCGGCCTTCGAGACCAACGGGCTGGAGTGGGCCGGCACCACCGCGTTGGTGCTGTCCGCCGGTTTGTCGCTGATCATCGGCACCTTCTTCCGCTTCGTGGCGCGGCGCCTCGACACCCGGCCCGAGGACTACCCCGACGCCGATATCGCCGACGGCGCAGGGGAACTCGGCTTCTTCTCGCCGCACAGTTGGTGGCCGATTCTGATCGCGCTGGCGTTCTCGGTCGCCGCGGTGGGTACGGCGCTGTGGCTGCCATGGTTGATCGCCGCCGGCATCGTGATGGTGCTGGGCGCGGTGAGCGGAATGGTCTTCGAGTACTACGTCGGCCCCGAGAAGCACTGATCCTCGCGGCCCCTCCTTGCAGGGCCCGTGAGAGTGTCGGGGGTGTTTATCGCCTGTCCGGTGCGTGAGGTTCGGTAGGGTTTGCCCCAGATGAGGCGACCCGGCGTCGAAAGAGGTAGGCAGGATGAGCGGGCCCACTCCGCCGGACCAGGAGCCGCCGGACCAACCGGGCGCCCGGGAACTCGAGGAGTACCACGGCGATCGGGATGAGCTGACCGACACCGGCTTCTCCCGTGCCTACTCCGCCCCGGAGTCCGAGCAGTACAACTCCGCGCCGTACCTGCCGGCCGATCTGGAACTCTATGACTACGACGGCTACCAGACGACCGCCGACGGGCCCGCCGACCTGCCGCCGCCGAGATGGCCATGGGTGGTCGGCGTCACCGCAATCGTGGCCGCCATCGCTCTGGTCGCGTCGGTGTCGCTGCTGGTGACCCGCACCGACACCGCGAATCGGGCCACTCCGACGACAACCACGGTCGCACCGCCGGTCCAGGATGAGATCACCACGCC
>JBFYOQ010000199.1:0-13459 GCA_041303735.1 Mycobacterium sp. | reverse complement strand
GAGACGGAAAGGTGATCGATGCCGGTGTAGGTGGTCATGGATCCACACGGTACAAAGAAGGATCTTCACTGAGGAAGGCGGTTGGACTTATGGCTGGACCACTCGCGGGCCTGCGGGTCGTGGAACTCGCCGGGATCGGCCCCGGACCGCATGCCGCGATGATCCTCGGTGACCTCGGCGCCGACGTGGTGCGCGTCGAGCGGCCCAAGGCCGGCGGCCCCCCCGCCGCACCGAGCAAGGACTTTCTGCTGCGCAACCGCCGCTCGGTGACCGCCGACCTCAAGAGCCCGGAGGATCGCGAACTGGTCCTGAAGCTGATCGCCAAGGCCGACGTCCTCATCGAGGGTTTCCGCCCCGGGGTCACCGAACGGCTGGGTCTGGGACCGCAGGACTGCGAGAAGCTCAACGAGAGGCTGATCTACGCGCGGATGACCGGCTGGGGGCAGACCGGCCCCCGCAGCCAGCAGTCCGGCCACGATATGAACTACATCTCGCTCAACGGCGTACTACACGCCATCGGCCGGGTCAACGAGGCACCCGTCCCGCCGCTCAACCTCGTCGGCGATTTCGGCGGCGGCTCGATGTTCCTGCTCGTCGGGATCCTCTCGGCGCTCTATGAACGCGAGCGCTCCGGCAAGGGTCAGGTGATCGACGCGGCGATGGTCGACGGGTCGGCGGTGCTGGCGCAGATGATGTTCGCGTTCCGCCACACCGGCATGTGGAGCGACGTGCGCGGCACCAACATGCTCGACACCGGCGCTCCCTGGTACGACGTCTACGAGTGCGCCGACGGCCGGCACGTCGCGGTTGGCTCCATCGAGCCGCAGTTCTACGCCGAGCTGATCGAGAAGCTCGAACTCGATCCCGCCACGCTGCCGCAACAGCAGGACATCACCGGATTCCCGGAATTGCGGGCGATCCTTACCGAGGCCTTCGCCAAGCACGCCCGTGACCACTGGGCTGAGGTATTCCGGGCCAGCGACGCCTGCGTCACCCCGATCCTGTCCTTCGCCGAGATCGAGACCGAACCGCACAACGTCGAGCGCGGCAGCTTCTACAAGGAGGGTGATTCGATCTTCCCGATGCCGGCGCCGCGGTTCTCCCGCACCCAGCCCGGCAAGCCCACGCCGCCGCGCGCGCCGGGACAGGACACCGACGCCGTCGTCAGCGACTGGGTGTGAGGGCATCGGTTATAGTCCCAACCAACCAGTAGGTCGACGACGATGCGGAACAGAGTTCCGAGGAGGAATCGACCGATCAGATGGGTCGACTGAAAGGAACGCGGTCAGTGGAGATCAAGGACGCGGTAGCCGTCATCACCGGTGGAGCCTCCGGCCTGGGCCTGGCCACCGCCAAGGCCCTGCTTGATGAGGGTGCCAAGGTGGTCCTGCTCGACCTGCCCAGTTCCAAGGGCGAGGACGTCGCGAAGGCTTTGAATTCCGAGTTGGGGGGCGACCGCGCCCGGTTCGCGCCCGCCGACGTGTGCGACGAGGAGGCGGTCACCAAGGCGTTCGACCTCGCCGAGACCCTCGGACCGGTCCGTGTGGTGGTCAACTGCGCCGGCACCGGCGACGCCATCCGGGTGCTGGGCAAGAAGGGCGTCTACCCGTTGGACAAGTTCGCCCGCATCGTCAACATCAACCTGATCGGTACCTTCAACGTGCTGCGCCTCGGTGCCGAGCGGATGGTGAAGGCGGACCCGGTCGGCGACGAGCGCGGCGTCATCATCAACACCGCCTCGGTGGCGGCGTTCGACGGCCAGATCGGCCAGGCGGCCTACTCGGCATCCAAGGGTGGTGTGGTCGGGATGACCCTGCCGATCGCCCGCGACCTGGCCGACAAGCTGATCCGCGTGGTCACCATCGCGCCGGGCCTGTTCGACACCCCGCTGCTGGCGGGCCTGCCCGAGCCGGCCAAGGCCTCGCTCGGCGCGCAGGTGCCGCACCCGTCGCGGCTGGGCAAGCCGAGCGAGTACGGAGCGCTGGCGGTGCACATCGTCGAGAACCCGATGATCAACGGCGAGGTGATCCGCCTCGACGGCGCCATCCGCATGGCCCCCCGATAAGCGCTTGCGCGACGAGTATCAGCCCGAGCTAGGAGACTTCCCATGGCACTGAAGACCAAGTTCACCGAGACCTTCGGTGTCGAACACCCGATCGCCCAGGGCGGTATGCAGTGGGTAGGTCGCGCGGAACTCGTTGCCGCCGTTGCCAATGCGGGCGCGCTGGGCTTCCTCACCGCGCTCACCCAACCGACACCGGCCGACCTCGCCCGCGAGATCGACAAGACCCGCGAGCTCACCGACAAGCCGTTCGGGGTGAACCTGACGATCCTGCCGGCGATCAACCCGCCGCCGTATGACGAGTACCGCCGGGTCATCGTCGACGCCGGCATCACGATCGTCGAGACGGCCGGCTCCAACCCCGCCCCGCACCTGCCGATGTTCCACGACAACGGCATCAAGGTGCTGCACAAGTGCACCTCGGTACGGCACGCCATCAAGGCGCAGAGTCTGGGCGTGGACGGCATCAGCATCGACGGGTTCGAGTGCGCCGGTCACCCCGGTGAGGATGACATTCCCGGGCTGGTGCTGATCCCGGCCGCCGCGGAGAAGATCGAGATCCCGATGATCGCCTCCGGCGGGTTCGGCGACGCCCGCGGTCTGGTGGCCGCCCTGGCGCTGGGCGCCGACGGCATCAATATGGGCACCCGGTTCATGTGCACCGTGGAGTCCTGCATCCACGACAACGTCAAGCAGGCGATCGTCGACACCGACGAGCGGGGCACCGAGCTGATATTCCGCAGCCTGCACAACACCGCCCGGGTGGCCAGCAACACGGTCTCGCGCGAAGTGGTGGAGATACTGGCCGGTGGCGCTCAATTCGACGCGGTCAAGGACCTGGTCGCCGGATCACGGGGCCGGAAGGTCTTCGACGACGGCGATCTGGAGGCCGGCATCTGGTCGGCGGGCACCGTGATGGGCCTGATCCACGACGTCCCCACCTGCGATGAACTGGTGAGTCGGATCGTCGGCGAGGCGGAGCAGATCATCACCGGCCGGCTGTCGGCGATGGTGTCCGCAGACGCAACGATGCCCGCCTGAGAACAGGCGGGCACCGAATGTGACTCTGGGGCGGATCGACGGCGCGGCAGTGCCGGCGTCGGGCCGAAAGGGGCCTGGAGTCAGGCCACGTCGGAGAACTGCTCGGAGGTGTCACCCTCGACCAGAACGTCGCCGTGATACAGGGCGTCGAAGTCAACCTTGATGACGTCGGCGCTGGTGTCATCGATCCACATGTCCCTGAGCGTATGGGTCACTATTAAGGATTCATTGAGTCACGTTTCGGAAAATGGTGGCAATTCTTACCGCGGGATTACCGCGGCAGGATCGGTTTGACCCGGCCTGCAGACCCGACGACACTGGTCAGCGACTTAAGTTAGCCAGACGAGGGTCGTGACGGGGAAGGAAGGCCGCTGTGCTGCGCGAAATCGCGACCCTGGCCATTCGCTGGCCGCGGCGGATCCTGGCGATCGCGGCGCTCCTCATGGTGGCCACCGGAATTTTCGGGGCGTCGATAGCAAATCACCTGTCAGCCGGCGGATTTCAGGACCCCAATTCCGAATCCGCGCAGGCCGCGCGACTGCTGATGGAGAAATTCGGCCAGAGCGACCAGTCGCTGCTGATCACGGTCACCGATCCGGCGGGCGCCACCAGCGCGGGCGCCACCGCCGCCGGCGCCGAGATCGTCGGGCGCCTCGATGCCTCGCCGTACGTGCTGAGCGTGACCTCCCCGTGGACCTCCCCGCCATCGGCCGCCGCTGAGCTGCTCAGCATCGACGGCAGCACCGGTCTGATCGTGGCGACCATGGCCGGTGGCGAGGACAAGGCTCAGGATTACGCCTCGGAGCTGGTCACGCCGGTGGTGGGTGAGCGAGACGGCCTGAGCATCAAAGCCGGCGGCACCGCGATGATCTACAAGCAGATCAATCAGCAGACCATGCGGGATCTGATCCGGATGGAGGCGATCGCGATCCCGCTGACCTTCCTGGTGCTGGTCTGGGTGTTCGGAGGTCTGATCGCCGCCGCGCTGCCGCTGCTCGTCGGCCTGATGGCAATCCTCGGGGCGATGTCGGTGCTGCGGCTGTTCACCTTCTTCACCGAGGTCTCCATCTTCGCGCTCAACATCACCACCGCGCTCGGGTTGGCGTTGGCCATCGACTACACGCTGCTGATCCTGAGCCGCTACCGCGACGAGACCGCCGGCGGCGCCGACCCGCACACCGCACTGGTGCGAACCATGAGCACCGCAGGGCGCACCGTGTTGTTCTCCGCGGTGACGGTGGCGTTGTCGCTGTCGGCACTGCTGCTGTTCCCGATGTACTTCCTGCGATCATTCGCCTACTCCGGGATCGCCACGGTGGCCTTCGCCGCCGCGGCGGCGGTCCTGGTGACCCCCGCGGCGATCGCCATGCTGGGCCCGCGCATCGACGTCCTGGATATGCGCAAGCTGATCCGGCGGGTGTTGCGCCGCCCGGAACCGGTACCCACACCCATTGAGCGCCAGTTCTGGTACCGGTCGACGAAATTCGTCATGCGCCGCTCCATCCCGGTGGGCACCGCGATCGTGGCCCTGCTGTTGCTGCTCGGGATTCCGTTCCTGCACATCAAATTCGGCAACCCCGACGACCGGGTGCTGCCGAAGAGCGCCTCGGCCCATCAGGTGGGCGACCAACTGCGCAACGACTTCGCCAGCGACCTCAACACCGGACTCACCGTCGTCATCCCGGACGCCACCGGTGTCGGACCGGCCGAGTTGGACCGCTACGCCGCCGAGTTGTCCCGGGTCGGCGACGTCACCGGCGTATCGGCCCCGGGCGGAACCTTCACCGCGGGCACCAGAGTCGGGCCGCCCTCTGCTCCCACGGCCGTCGCCGACGGCAGCGCGTTCGTGTCCATCCGCAGCAGCGCCCCGCTGTACTCGGATGCCTCCAAGATCCAACTGCAACGGCTGCGTGCGGTGCCCGAACCGGACGGTCGCGACGTCCTGATGGGCGGTATCGCGCAGACCACGCAGGACATCGTCAGCGCGGTGACGACGCGAATGCCCCTGGTGCTGGCGTTGATCGCGGTGATCACCTTCATCCTGCTGTTCCTTCTCACCGGAAGCCTGGTGCTGCCGCTCAAGGCCCTGGTGCTCAACGTGCTGTCGCTGTCGGCGGCCTTCGGCGCGCTGGTCTGGATCTTCCAGGACGGCAACCTCGGCGCACTGGGCACGACCCCGACGGGCACCATGGAGGCCAACGTCCCGGTGCTGATGTTCTGCGTCGCGTTCGGCCTCTCGATGGACTACGAGGTGTTCCTGCTCGCGCGCATCCGTGAGTACTGGCTTGCTTCTCCACAGGGCCGGGCCGACAGCGACGAGAGCGTGGCGCTCGGTCTGGCCCGCACCGGACGGGTAGTCACCGCCGCCGCGTTGATCATGTCGATCGCGTTCGCGGCGCTCATCGCCGCCCAGGTGTCGTTCATGCGGATCTTCGGCCTGGGTCTGACGCTGGCCGTCCTGGTCGATGCGACGCTGGTCCGGATGGCGCTGCTGCCGGCGTTCATGCATGTGATGGGCAAGTGGAACTGGTGGGCACCGCGCCCGCTGACTCGCCTGCATCGGCGGTTCGGTTTCAGCGAGGAACCCGGCGAACGCGGACCCGCGGGCACCGAGCCGCTGGCTACAGTGGGGAAGTGACCGAGAGAGCAGGCGGGAAAACCCTGGACCATCCGTTCTTCGCGCGGATGTGGACGGTGATGTCCGCTCACGAGACCCCACTGCTGCGCCGCCTGCGCACCGAGAACCTGGCCGGGCTGACCGGCCGGGTTCTCGAGGTGGGAGCGGGTACCGGAACCAACTTCGTCCACTACCCCGACACCGTCGCTTGCGTGGTCGCCCTGGAACCCGAGACCCGGCTTGCGCCCCTGGCGCGGGAAGCGGCGTCGGCCGCGACGGTGCCCGTCACCGTGATCGAGTCCACCATCGAGGCCATGCCGCCGACCGAGCCGTTCGACGCGGTGGTCTGCTCACTGGTGCTGTGTTCGGTCGATGACCCCGAAAACGTTCTGCGGCAACTGAACTCAGTTCTCAGACCCGGGGGAGAGTTGCGATTCTTCGAACATGTCGCCAGTCCAGGATGGCGCGGGGTGATGCAGCGCATGGCCGATGCGACAGTGTGGCCGCGGATCGCCGGAAACTGCCACACCCACCGCAACACCGAGCGCACCATCACCGCCGCGGGATTCAGCGTCGAGGCCACCCGCCATCAGATGACATTCCCGGCCTGGGTTCCGATCCCGGTCGCGGAGGTAGCCGTCGGGAGGGCTGTGAAGCGGGGCTAGTCCCCGAGGAGTTCGGGCAACCGCTGTAGCAGTGTGGGCAGCGCCGCTCCGGCGGACTGCCGGATGTACGCGGTGGCCGCTTCCGACAGCGGTGTGGGCTCTGGGTTGACCTCGATGACCACCGCACCGCGGGCCAGTGCGACCTCCGGCAGGCCTGCGGCGGGGTATACGACACCCGAGGTTCCCACCACCACCACGATGTCCGCGCACGCCACCGCCTCGACGGCGGCCTGCCACGGTTCGTCGGGCAACTGCTCTCCGAACCAGACGATGCCCGGGCGGATCAGGCCGCCGCATTCGCACGACGGCGGCGTCTTCTCCAGGACGGGCTCGGCCATATCCGGCAGCGGACCGTGGTGGCGGGATCCGCAGGTGTCGCACCAGAACTCGGCGAGGCTGCCGTGCAGGTGGTGGACGGTCTTGCTGCCGGCCCGTTCGTGTAGGTCGTCGACGTTCTGGGTGATCACCGTGACGTCGGCGTAGTCCTGCCAGGCGGCCACGGCCCGGTGGCCGTCGTTGGGTGCCACCTCCTTGACGAGGTGGTGGCGCCACAGGTACCAGGCCCACACCCGTTCCGGGTGTTTCTGCCAGCCGTCGGTGCTGGAGATCTCGTAGGGGTCGTACTGCGCCCACAGTCCGGTCTCGTCGTCGCGGAAGGTCGGCACCCCGCTCTCAGCAGAGATGCCTGCCCCGCTGAGCACGGCGATATGCACATGCTCAAGATAGCCGGTCTCGGTGATACCTGGTCTTACGGCGACTCGGTGATACTGGGACTCGTGCAGTGGTTGCGGATCGACCCCGATGCGGCCACGCCGCTGTTCGAACAGATGCGAGTGGCGATCATCGCCGCCGTCCGTGACGGACGGCTGCCGCCGGGTGACCGGTTGCCCACAGTGCGGGAGTTGGCCGCCGAACTCGGACTGGCGGTAAACACCGTCGCCCGCACCTACCGCGAACTGGAGGGCGCCGGGGTCATCGAGACTCGCGGCCGCCAGGGCACCTTCGTTGCTCGCACGGATCCCACCGACGCGGCGATGGCCGCCGCGGCGCGCGCCTATGCCGATGCCGCAGCAGCGCTGGGTCTGGGACGCCCGGAGGCGATGCGTTATCTCGAGGCGCACTTCGGCTGAGCTGGATCAGCCCGCCCGTCAGCCGAAATCGAGTAGGGCGTAGACGCCGCGGAACGGCTTCGCCGGTCCGAATCTCCAGAATGCGGGGAACACCTTCTCGAAGAAATATCCGCGTCCGGCCGGCATCGGGACGTCGTGGACAGCCCGCAGGCCGGGCATTGTTCCGACCAGGTCACGCAATTGGGTGATCGACAGGCTGAACGGCATGGGCGGCACCCGATAGTGCTTGGAGGCGCGGATGCCGTTGGGCGCGACCTTCTTGACGATGGTCGGCGGCAGGTCGAAGAACATCTGAGCGCCGGGAAAACGCTTGGCGCACTGGCTGATCAACGCCATCGCCTCGTCGGGCTGCAGGTACATCAGCAGGCCCTCGGCGGTGATGAAGACTCCGTCGGCCTGATCGATGCGGTCCATCCAGGTGAAGTCCAGCGCGGATTGGGCAAGGTTGGTGATCCGCGGCGACGCCGGCAGTAGCCGCTGGCGCAGTTCGATGACCGGCGGCAGGTCGACCGACACCCAGCGGAACTGCCCGTCCGCGACGGCGGCGTCGATGCGCCAGAAGCTGGTCTGGAAACCCTCGGCCAGGGCCACCACGGTCGCCTTCGGATGGGTGCGCAGATAGTCGATGGTGCACGCGTCGGCCGCCAGCGAGCGCAGGGCCATCTCCTGTCCCTTGCGGCCGAACCGGTCGAAGTCGACGTCGAAACGACTCCGCAGCGCAATCGCCATCGGGTCGTGCAGGATCGCATCGGGCAGCGACGCCTGATGCGCGCGGCCGTTCAACGTCAGCAGCGCGGTTTCGGAGACATCGGAGAGATCCCGGGCGCTGACTCGTGGATGGTCCATCGACCCATAACCTACCGCCGTATGCGGCAGCGGACTCAGCGGTGTCCACCATCGACCCCGACGGCCAACGGCGGGTGCTGCTGCGGTTGCCGGTCACCCACCGCTACGGCATGCCACCCGGCCTGCGATGAACCCGCTACCGTGGGGGCATGGCGACCGAAGAGCCGGACCCGCAGGACGAGACCAAACGTAAGTTCCGCGAGGCGCTGGAACGCAAGAAAGCCAAGTCGGGCTCCGGTGCAGAGCACCGCGACGGCGGAGCCAAGCAGTCGCGCTCCCATGGTCCGCTGGAGAACCGCCGGGAGTTCCGCCGCAAGAGCGGCTAGTGGTGGGCCCGCCGCGGGCAGCGGCTAATGGTGGGCCCGCCGCGGGCAGCGGCTAATGGTGTGTCGCCCTCTCGGCGCCCACACCCGTCAGCGAGCGCACCTCCATCTCGGCATTGAGAGCAGGATCGCCGGTGTCACGGGACGTCAGCGTGCCGATGATGCCCAGCAGGAACCCCAGCGGGATCGACACGATGCCCGGGTTGGACAGCGGGAACCAGGCGAAGTCGGAGTTTGGCAGCATCGACGTCTTGGTTCCGGAGACCGCGGGGGAGAACACGATCAGCACGATGCAGCTGATCAGCCCGCCGTACATGCTCCACAGCGCGCCGCGGGTGTTGAACCGCCGCCAGTACAGCGAGTAGACGATCGTCGGCAGGTTGGCCGAGGCGGCCACCGCGAAGGCCAGTGCCACCAGGAACGCGACATTCTGCCCGTTGGCCAGGATGCCCAGCCCGATCGCCAGGACACCCAGCACCACCGCGGTGATACGGGAAACCCTCATCTGCTCGTTCTCGGTGACCTTATGGCTCTTCAGCACGCTGGCGTACACGTCGTGGGCGAAGGACGCCGACGCGGTGATGGTCAGGCCGGCCACCACGGCCAGAATGGTCGCGAACGCCACCGCCGAGATGACGCCGAGCAGAATCGTGCCACCGAGTTCGAAGGCCAATAGCGGAGCCGCGGAGTTCTGCCCGCCCGGGGCCTTCAGGATCGTGTCTGGCCCGACCAGTGCCGCAGCGCCGTAACCGAGGACAAGGGTGAACAGGTAGAACGCGCCGATGAGGCCGATCGCCCAGACCACCGAACGGCGCGCTTCCCGGGCGGTGGGCACTGTATAGAAGCGCATCAGCACGTGCGGCAGGCCTGCGGTGCCCAGCACCAGTGCGATACCCAGCGACAGCAGATTGATCTTGGAGGTGGTCGAGGTTCCGTACTGGGCGCCGGGGGCCAGCACATCGCGGCCGGACACACCCTTGGTGGTCGACTGGGTGACCATCTCCTGGGCCCGGCCCAGGAGATCGGAGATGTTCATCCCGAACTTGGCCAGCACCAGGACGGTCATGAATCCCGCGCCGGCGATCAGCAGCACGGCTTTGATGATCTGCACCCAGGTGGTGCCGGCCATTCCGCCGATCAGGACGTAGACCATCATCAGAACGCCCACGATGGCGATCACGACGGACTGGGCGAAGCGGCTGTTGATGTCGAGCAGCAGTGCGACCAGTCCGCCGGCGCCGGCCATCTGGGCCAGCAGGTAGAACAGCGAGACCGTCATCGTTGAGATGGCCGCCGCCAGTCGGACCGGCTTCTGCTTGAGCCGGAAGCTCAGCACATCGGCCATGGTGAATTTGCCGGTGTTGCGGAGCAATTCAGCGACCAGCAGCAGTGCGACCAGCCAGGCCACCAGGAAGCCGATCGAGTAGAGGAATCCGTCGTAGCCGTACACGGCGATCGCGCCCGCGATGCCCAGGAAACTCGCGGCGGAAAGATAGTCGCCGGCGATCGCGATGCCGTTCTGCCGTCCGGTGAATGCGTGTCCGCCGGTGAAGTATTCGGTGGCGGTGGTGTTGCGGCGGCTGACCCGGATCACGATGGTCAGCGTGATGATGACGAAGGCGACGAAGATGCCGATGTTGACCGCGGGGTTGCCGAGTTGGCCTGCGGCCAGGATGGTGGTGGAGTTCACTGCTCGGACCAGTTCATCTCGGCGCGCAGGGCTGCTGCCCGCGGGTCCAATTGCCGGTTCGCGAATCGGATATAGAGACCGGTGATCAGAAACGTGGTCACAAACTGCGCCAGGCCGAGCAGCAGGCCGACGTTGACGTTGCCCCACACCCTGGTGGCCATGAAGTCGATGGCGAAGGCGCCCAACAGCACGTAGCCGGCGTACCAGACCAGGAAGAACACCGTGGTCGGGAAGACGAAGCGCCGCAGCCGGCTGCGAAGTTCGGCGAACTCAGGGCTGGCCTGCACCTTGAGATAGTCGGCGCCGCTGGGCTGCTTCGGCTGCTCGATGTCGGTGGTGGACACGGCACTCCTCGTCTGATCCGGCGTCGGTGATCGTTGACAGCGTAGGGACAACCGGGTGCGCTCTGGTCTGTTATCCCGGAACGGCTGCGTAGTTAAATGGATCCCCATGAGGCCAGCCCTGGTTGTGACCGGTGACCCCGAGGCGGATCAACTGCTCAGTGAGGATCCGTTCGCCCTACTTACCGGGATGCTGCTGGATCAGCAGATACCGATGGAAGTCGCCTTCGCCGGACCTAAGAAGATCGCCGACCGTCTCGGCGGCCTGGATCCGAGCCTCGTAGCCGACCACGACCCGCAGGAGTTTGCGGCGCTGTGCGCCGAAACGCCCGCGGTGCACAGATTCCCCGGATCCATGGCCAAGCGGATCCAGGATGTCGCGCGCGAAATCGTCGAGACCTATCACGGCGACACCACCGCCCTGTGGACCTCCGGTGACCCCGACGGTGCCGAGGTGCTGCGCCGGCTGCGGGCGCTGCCGGGGTTCGGTGAGCAGAAGGCGAAGATCTTCCTGGCACTGCTCGGCAAGCAGTACGGGGTGACCCCGCGGGGCTGGCGGGCCGCGGCCGGCGACTACGGCATCGCGGGTGCCCACATGTCAGTGGCCGACGTGGTGGACAAAGGGTCGCTCGATCAGGTGCGGGCATATAAGAAGAAGATGAAGTCAGCAACCAAGCCAACCAAGGAGAAGCGATGAAAACCCATCTCAACTGCCCGTGCGGCGAGGCGATCCGGGGTAAGGACGAGGACGAACTGGTCGAGTTGGCTCAGACGCATCTGGCCGAGGCGCATCCCGGTATGGAGTACGAGCGCGAGCACATCCTGTTCATGGCCTTCTAGACCCCGACTGCCGCCTCCACGTCGGACTAGACCCCGACTGCCGCCTCCACGTCGGACAGTGCCTGATCGGTCAGCGGGATCAGCGTCGCGATGTCGGGCATCACATCGCGATCGGCGACGTAGCCGACGCTGATCCTGTCGCCGTAGGAACACGTCGTCACGTTCAGGGCCATCCCGTCGTAGACCGTCGACACCGGATAGATCTCGTCGACGTGGGCGCCGTTGAAATACATCTGATCCTTCGGTCCGGGGACGTTGGATACCGGAATGTTGAAACTGGGCGGGATGTCGGTGTCGAACGGCAGCAGGGGCAGCAGAATCGTCGGCCCGATGGCCGGACCCAGTGCCAGCAGCATGGCCCCCGGCCCCTGCTCGGCCACCTGCTTCTTGATCTCCGCCATCGCCTCGTGCACCAGTCGGAGGCGCTGCGCGGCGTCGTCGACATCGCTCGCCAGTGGACACAAGCCCATACCGAATTGGTTGCCGTGGCTGTCGGCGGCTGCGGTGTCCCGGCTACGGACCGTCACCGGGCAGATCGCCACCAGCGACCGTGCCGGCAACTCGTCGCGGTCCGCCAGCCAGTGCCGCAGCGCCGCGGAGACGACAGCCATCATCACGTCGTTGCCGGTGACCCCGGCGGCCTGCTGCACGGCCCGGATGCGGTCGCGCTGCAGGCTGACGCCGGCGACCGCGCGGCGCGGGCCCAACTTGGTGTTGAACCGGGTCTGCGGCGCGCTGAACGGCGCGGCGACGCTTCTGCTCACAAGACTGCCCACCGCGGTGCGCAATTCGGTGCGCACCACCCTGCCGGTGAGTTCCATCCCAGCCGACGCGGCCTCGGCGATCCCACGCAGCGCGGACAGCACGCGAGGGGGTCTGCGCGGGCCGGTCGCCGTTGCGGCGCGCTCCAGCTTCGCCTGCGGCGTCGTGGCCGCGTAGAAGGGCGGCATGCCGCGCCGATCGGGATCGGTGCTCAGCGATCCGGTGAGCATCTGCATGCCGGCCACCCCGTCGACGACGATGTGGTGCACCTTGATGTACAACGCGAATCGCCCATCGGGCAGGCCGTCGATCAGATACGCCATCCACAGCGGTGCCGAGCGGTCCAGCCGCAGGGCGTGCAACTCGGAGACCAACTCCCACAGGGCGTCCGGGCCACCGTCCGCCGCGACGGTGCGGCGCTGGAAGTGATGACGGATGTCCAACTGCCCACCGGCGTCGGAGATGTCGCGCCACACCCACATGAACCCGGTGTCGATGCCGCTGTGCGGCACTCGGCGCAGCCGGCGGTCTACGTCGACCGCGGCCGTCAGGGTCTGCTCGAAGAGTCCGGTGACATAGGCCGCGGGGTCGGAGCCCGGCGGAGGGCGCAGAATCATCAGCGCCGCGACATGCATTGGGCTGGAGATCAACTCAGCGGTGAGCATCAACGAGTCGAGCGGGTCCAGCAGATCCACCCCAACCAGACTAGACCTGCCCGTGGATCGTCAGGGTACGACTGACGAGCCGATCGTCGGCATGAAGGTGCACTGTTTATCCAGCGTGGTCACCTGACCGAAGATCGTCGACATGATGCTGCCGGAGCCGGTGTCGACGATGGCGGTCAGTGTGGTCGGCCCCGCCGGGTTGATCTCGGGGTTGGGCCGAAGGGTGGCGCTGCCGGAACGGCCGGTGGTCAGGTTGACCCACGTGACATTGAGCGGCAGCTTCTGTTCGGCCGCCGGGGCAGGGGTGCCGACGGCGGTGAAGACGTAGGCGGTCTGACCCGGGCCGGGTCCCGGCGTGGGGATCTTGGCCGGGCCGGCCACCGAGATCGCCGCCGCGATGACGTTGCCGCCGTCGGCGAGGCAGCCGTTGCTGATCGAGGGATACAGGAAGTCCTGGGTGGGTGGGCTGCTCGGGTC
>JBFYOQ010000198.1:0-7805 GCA_041303735.1 Mycobacterium sp. | reverse complement strand
GGCGGGGGGCGGCGGCGGGGGCACCCTCGGTGATCTCGTCGATCTCGTCGATCTCGTCGGTCTCCACGCGGTCCCGGATGGCCAGTTTGATCCAGCGTGTCACCACGCCGGGAGCGATCTCCAGGTCGATGGAGTCGTCGGCGATCGCGGCGATGGTGCCCTGCAGCCCGGAAGTGGTGATCACCCGCTCCCCGACCTGCAACGACTCCTGCAGGTCGATGGTGGCCTGCACGAGTTTCCGCTGCCGGCGCGAGGAGAAGTACAAGAACGCGCCCATGATGATGATCAGGGGCAGGAATGTCAGCAGTTCCATGGCGAGACGTGTCTTTCGTGGTTGTCATCAGGACCGGCGGTCACGGGTCCCACGGCTCTCCAGTCTGCCAAACGCCGCGGGCGGGGCTGCCCCCGCACTCGCCGAGAAGGCGATGATGGCCGCTATGGACCTGATCGACACCCTCCGCAGCACCGGCGCGGTGCGGGAATTCACCAGCGCGCCCGTCTCCGACGCCGTGGTGGCCCGCATCCTCGACACCGCCCGGTTCGCGCCCAGCGGCGCCAACGCCCAGGCCTGGCATGTGGTCGTGGTCAAGGACCCGACGCTGCGCACCGCACTGCGCGACCTCTATCTGCCGGGCTGGCGCGACTACCTGGCGATGGGTGCCGCCGGTCTACGGCCCTGGGCACCGGTCAACGACCCTGCCGACGAGGCGGCCGCGCTCGCCGCGGTGCCCGAGGCAGTCGCGGCGAGCGCGGGTCAGGGGTTCGCCGGCCAACTGGACCGGGTCCCGGTGCTGCTGATGGTGTTCGCCGACCTGGCCGCGCTGGCGGCCGTGGACCGGGATCTGGACCGCTATTCGTTCGCCGGCGGTGCGTCGGTATACCCGTTCGCCTGGAGCATCCTGCTGGCCGCACGCGCCGAGGGCCTGGGCGGCGTGCTGACCACCATGCTGATCCAGCGCGAGGACGACGTCCGCCATCTGCTGGGCGCCCCGGATCACTGGGCGCTGGCAGCCGGCATCGCACTCGGCCACCCGGTGCGGGCGGCCCGCCGGCTGCGGCGGGCGCCGGTGGAGACCTTCGCCACCATCGACCGTGTGGGCGGCGCACCACTGCAGGCCCCGCCGAAAGAGTCGGCGTCAAGCAGCGCGCCCGACTAGGCTTCTCGTTACCACCCCACAGGCCAGGAGATCACTCGTGAGCACAGCCGAGAAGACCCGAACAACCACCGTCGAGCAGAGCCGCAAGCTCGTGACGCCGATACCGGGACCGATATCGGCCGCACTGACCAAACGCCGGGTCGCGGCGGTCTCTCACGCCGTCGGGGTGACGATGCCGGTGTTCGCCGCGCGGGCGGCCGGCGGCATCCTCGAGGACGTCGACGGTAACCGGTTCATCGACCTCGGCTCCGGCATCGCGGTGACCACGGTCGGCAACTCCTCGCCGCGGGTGGTGGATGCGGTGCGCGAGCAGGTGGCCGACTTCACCCACACCTGTTTCATGGTGACGCCGTACGAGGAGTATGTGGCCGTCGCCGAACACCTCAACCGGCTCACCCCCGGTTCATTCGAGAAGCGCACCGCGCTGTTCAACTCCGGCGCCGAGGCGGTGGAGAACGCGGTGAAGATCGCCCGTATCTACACCGGCCGCAGCGCGGTGGTGGCCTTCGACCACGCCTACCACGGCCGCACCAACCTCACGATGGGCCTGACCGCCAAGTCGATGCCCTACAAGAGCGGGTTCGGGCCGTTCGCGCCGGAGATCTACCGGGCGCCGATGTCCTACCCATACCGCGACGGCCTGATCGACAAGGAGTGGGCCGCCAACGGTGAGCTGGCGGCCGAGCGCGCGCTGACCGTCATCGATAAGCAGATCGGCGCGGCCAACCTGGCTGCGGTCATCATCGAGCCGGTTCAGGGTGAGGGCGGGTTCATCGTGCCCGCCCCCGGCTTCCTGCCCGCGCTGCGTCAGTGGTGCACCGACAACGGTGTGGTGTTCATCGCCGACGAGGTGCAGAGCGGCTTCGCCCGCACTGGCGCGATGTTCGCCTGCGAGGACGAGGGCATCGAACCGGACCTCATCATCACCGCCAAGGGCATCGCCGACGGCCTGCCGCTGTCGGGGGTCACCGGGCGCGCGGAGATCATGGACGCCCCGCACGTCAGCGGGGTGGGCGGAACCTACGGCGGCAACCCGCTGGCCTGTGCGGCCGCGCTGGCCACCATCGAGACCATCGAACTCGACGGGCTGCTGGATCGCGCCAAGGAGATCGAGCGGTTGATGAAGGACCGCCTCGGCCGCCTGCAGGCCGACGACGACCGGATCGGCGATGTGCGCGGCCGCGGCGCGATGATCGCCGTCGAACTGGTGAAATCCGGCACCGCCGAACCGAATCCGGAACTCACCAAGGCGCTGTGCGCCGCGGCCCACTCCCAGGGTGTGATCGTGCTCAGCTGCGGCACCTTCGGCAACGTGCTGCGTTTCCTGCCGCCGCTGACCATCAGCGACGACCTGCTCACCGAAGGCCTCGACGTCCTCGCGGCAATCCTCGCCGACCTCTGACCCGCCAACACCTGACTGAACAGATAGAGAGCGACCATGAGCACCTATGCAGTAGTCAATCCGGCAACCGGCAAGGCGGAGCGGGAATACCCGACGGCAACAGACGCCGAGATCGAGCAGGCGCTGGCCGCGGCGGACAAGGCCTACCGCGGGTGGTCGAAGAATTCGACGGTGGCCCAGCGGGCGGCGCTGATCAAGAAGGTCGCCCAGTTGCACACCGAGCGCCGGGAGAAGCTGGCGGAGATCATCAACCGCGAGATGGGCAAGCCGGTCGACCAGTCGCTGGGCGAGGTGGATTTCAGCGCGGCGATCTATGACTACTACGCCGACCACGCCGAGAAATTCCTCGCTGACGAGCCGATCGACCTGCTCGACGGCGAGGGCAGTGCGGTGATCAAACGCGGCCCGGTCGGGGTGCTGCTGGGCATCATGCCGTGGAACTACCCCTATTACCAGGTGGCCCGGTTCGCCGGCCCGAACATGGTGCTGGGCAACACCATCGTGCTCAAGCACGCCCCGCAATGCCCGGAGTCCGCAGCCGCCATCCAGCAGATCTTCGACGACGCCGGGTTCCCCAAGGGCGCCTACGTCAACGTCTACGCGACCAACGATCAGATCGCGGAAGCCATCGCCGACCCGCGCGTGCAGGGGGTCTCGCTGACCGGCTCGGAGCGCGCCGGTGCCGCGGTGGCCGAGATCGCCGGCCGCAACCTCAAGAAGGTGGTGCTCGAACTCGGCGGATCCGACCCGTTCATTGTCCTGGGCACCGATGACCTTGACGCCACCGTCGATGCCGCCGTGGCCGGACGGTTCGAGAACACCGGTCAGGCCTGCAATGCCGCCAAGCGGTTCATCGTGGTCGCCGACCTGTATGACGACTTCGTCGACCGGTTCACCAAGAAGGTGATGGAGGTCGCCGAAGGCCTTGCTCCGCTGTCCTCGGCGGCCGCCGCGGAACGGCTGGCCGAGCAGGTCGACCGGGCTGTCGCCGACGGTGCGCAACTGGTTTCCGCGGGTAAGCGCAACGGCGCCTTCTTCCCGCCGGCCGTGCTGACCGGTGTAACTCCCGCCTCGCCCTCCTATCGCGAGGAATTGTTCGGCCCGGTGGCCACGGTGTACAAGGTCGAATCCGAGGACGAGGCCGTGCAGGTGGCCAACGACACCCCGTTCGGCTTGGGTTCGTATGTGTTCACCACCGACCCGGAGCAGGCCAAGCGAGTGGCCGACAAGATCGATGCCGGAATGGTTTTCATCAACGCAGTCGGCGCCGAAGGTGTCGAGTTGCCGTTCGGCGGGGTGAAACGCTCTGGTTTCGGACGTGAGCTGGGCCGGTTCGGGATCGACGAGTTCGTCAACAAGAAACTCATCCGCACCGTCTCGTAGGGACTCGATCAACGCCCTAGTCGAACAGCGGGGGCTGGCCCAATACCCCGGCAGACGGCGGTGGGCTCATGCCCAGATGCGTCCACGCCAGTGCGGTGGCCACCCGACCGCGCGGGGTCCGCGCGATCATCCCCGCGCGCACCAGGAACGGCTCACACACTTCCTCGACGGTGGTGGCCTCCTCGCCGACCGCGACCGCCAGTGTGGACACCCCCACCGGGCCGCCGCCGAAGCTGCGGATCAACGCCGAGAGCACCGCCCGGTCGAGGCGATCCAGGCCCAGTTCGTCGACGTCGTAGACGGCCAGTGCCGCCTTGGCGACATCGCGGGTGATGACTCCGTCGGCGCGGACTTCGGCGTAGTCGCGGACCCGCCGCAGTAGCCGGTTGGCGATGCGCGGTGTGCCGCGGGAGCGCCGGGCGATCTCCGCGCCGGCGTCCTCGCCCACCTCGATGCCGAGGATGCCTGCCGAGCGGAACAGCACCTGCTCGAGTTCGCGGGGCTCGTAGAAGTCCATGTGCGCGGTGAAGCCGAACCGGTCGCGCAGCGGCCCGGTGAGCGCACCGGATCGGGTGGTCGCCCCGACGAGGGTGAAGGGGGCCACCTCCAGCGGGATGGACGTCGCGCCGGGGCCCTTGCCGACGACGACATCGACGCGGAAGTCCTCCATGGCCAGATACAGCATCTCCTCGGCCGGCCGGGCGATGCGGTGGATCTCGTCGATGAACAGCACGTCGCCCTCGACGAGGTTGGACAGCATCGCCGCCAGATCCCCGGCGCGCTCCAACGCCGGGCCGGAGGTGACCCGCAACGAGGTGCCCAACTCGTGGGCGATGATCATCGCCAGCGACGTCTTGCCCAACCCGGGCGGACCGGACAGCAGGATGTGATCCGGTGTGCCGCCGCGGTTCTTGGCACCCTCGAGCACGAGTTGCAGTTGCTCGCGCACCCGCGGCTGGCCGATGAACTCCCCCAGTGAGCGCGGCCGGAGGCTGGCGTCGACGTCGCCCTCGCCGACGGTCAGCGCCGCGGAGACCTCGCGCTCCTCGGGTTCGGCGTCCTCTTCGAAGCGCCCCATCATTTTCTCCCGAGCAGGGACAGAGCTGCGCGCAGCGCCTCAGACGTGGTGGCATCCGGATCATCGGCGAGCACCTTGTCGCAGGCCTCCTCGGCCTGCTTGGCCGCAAACCCAAGGCCCACAAGGGCTTCCACGACGGGTGTACGCACCGCATGACCGGTTACCGCAGCCACCCCGCCGGCGCTGGGCAGCGCGCCGATCTTGTCGCGCAACTCCAGCACCATGCGCTCAGCGCCGCGCTTGCCGATCCCGGGCACGCGGGTCAGCGCGGTGACGTCCCCGTCGGCCAGTGCCTGGCGCAGCGCGCCGGGGTCGTAGACGGCCAGGGTGGCCAGGCCGATCTTGGGCCCCACGCCGGAAACCCCGAGCAGCATCTGGAACAGATCACGGGCGCTGCCGTCGGCGAATCCGTAGAGGGTCTGAGAGTCCTCGCGCACGATCATCGCGGTGATCAACCGGGCCTCGGTCCCGCGGCGCAGGGTCGCCAGCGTCGACGGCGTGGCCATGACCTTGTATCCCACTCCGGCGGCTTCGATGACGGCGTGGTCCAGCGCGATCTCGATGACCTCACCGCGAACCGAGGCGATCACGTCGCGCTCCGCGACATCGAACCGGGTGCTGCCTTCAGCCGGGCTTTGTAGGCCCTGGCCTGTTCGTTAGCCATCGCCTCGGCCTGTGCCATCCGGGCGATCATCGGGGCGCGCCAGCAGTGACAGATCGCCAGGGCCAGCGCGTCGGCGGCGTCGGCCGGGGTGGGTTTCTGCTGCAACTGCAGGATCCGGGTGACCATCGTGGTGACCTGAGCCTTGTCCGCGCGGCCGTTCCCGGTCACGGCGGCCTTGACCTCGCTGGGGGTGTGGAAGTGCACGTCGATGTTGCGCCGGGCGGCGGCCAGGGCGATCACCGCGGCGGCCTGGGCGGTGCCCATCGCGGTGTTGGCGTTGGCGTTGGCGAACACCCGCTCGATGGCGATGACGTCGGGCACATGGGTGTCCATCCAGTGGTCGACTACGTCGCTTATCGCCAGCAGTCGCATAGCCAGTGGATCGCCCGCCGGGGTGCGGACCACGTCGACGTCCAGCGCGGTGACCGTACGGCCCTTGCCCGTCTCGATCACCGACAGACCGCAGCGGGTCAGGCCGGGGTCGACTCCCATCACCCGCACGGGCACGCCTTTCGCCTACGAACAATTGTTCGATAGTTTAGCGGCTCGGTCCGCCCCGGCGCGGTAACGAAATCCAGCGTGTTCAGTAGATGGTCACACCACTGGGAACACCGGGGCCACCGCCGGACCGCACCTCCTCGACCAAGGCGGCTATCCGCAACTTCGAGGCCGTCCACCCGGAAACCTTCTCCCGGTGCACCACCTCACCCATCCGCCGCATCACCACCGTCCACGGCATACCCGCCAGCCTGCTCAGCAGCCAGAACGGCCAGATCACCGCCAGGGGAGCCGTCACGATCAGGGCGAGCATGAACACCAACTCGCTCTCGGTGGTCTGCGCCAGCCAGGTTCCGAACGGCCACCACACCCGGCCCACCGTCCACTGCGCGTTGCTGGGGTCCCGTACGGCCGTCATGAAGGTTTCCGTCCGCGTCAGTCCTCGTCGAGCAGGGCCGCGACGTCGTCGGGGATGTCGATGTTGGTGTAGACGTCCTGGACGTCGTCGCTGTCCTCCAGGGCATCGACCAGCTTGAACACCCTGCGGGCGCCGTCGAGGTCGACCGGCACGGTGACCGAGGGCTGGAAACTGGCGTCGGCGGAGTCGTACTCGATGCCGGCGTCTTGCAACGCGGTGCGCACCGCCACCAGATCCCCCGGCTCGCAGATCACCTCGAAGCTGTCGCCGAGGTCGTTGACCTCTTCGGCGCCGGCGTCCAGAACCGCGAGCAGCACGTCATCCTCGCTCAAGCCGTTCTTGTCCAGGATCACCACGCCCTTGCGGGCGAACAGGTAGGCCACCGATCCGGGGTCGGCCATGTTGCCGCCGTTGCGGGTCATGGCGACGCGGACCTCGCCGGCGGCCCGATTGCGGTTATCGGTCAGGCATTCGATGAGCACCGCCACACCGTTGGGGCCGTAGCCCTCATAGGTGATGTTCTGCCAGTCCGCCCCGCCGGCCTCTTCACCGGCCCCGCGCTTGCGGGCGCGCTCGATGTTGTCGTTGGGCACCGAGGACTTCTTGGCCTTGGCGATCGCGTCCCACAGGGTGGGGTTGCCGTCCGGGTCACCGCCACCGGTGCGCGCGGCGACCTCGATGTTCTTGATCAGCTTGGCGAACAACTTGCCACGCTTGGCGTCGACGACGGCCTTCTTGTGTTTGGTGGTAGCCCACTTGGAATGGCCGCTCATGTCTCCTACGTCCTCTTTCTCGCCAGAATCGTGACTGCCGGGAAGTTTACGTGGACCCCGGCCCGCCTACGCCCGGCCGGTGACGATATCGACGAACAGTTTGTGGACCCGCCGGTCCCCGGTGACCTCCGGGTGAAACGCGGTCGCCAGCGCCGAGCCCTGGCGCACGGCGACGATGTGATCGCCGGCCCGGGCCAGCACCTCCACCCCCGCGCCGACCCGTTCCACCCAGGGGGCGCGGATGAACACCGCGTGCGCGGGGCCGTCGAGGCCGAGGACGTCGACGTCGGCTTCGAAGGAATCGACCTGGCGGCCGAAGGCGTTGCGGCGCACCGTCATGTCGATCGCCCCGAGTGGCAGTGCCTGGCGTCCCGGTTCGCCGGCGTCGAGGATCTCGCTGGCGAGCAGGATCATCCCGGCGCAGGACCCGTA
>JBFYOQ010000197.1:0-10254 GCA_041303735.1 Mycobacterium sp. | reverse complement strand
TGCGCCGCGTAGTCCGCGCAGCCCGCGCCGACCGGACCGCTGGCGGCTGCCGCCGCGGCCGGCCGGGTTCGGTGCGCGCGCCCGCGCGGATCAGCCGAGTATCTCGCGGCTAGCCGGCCGGCGGCAGCAGCACCGAATCGATCAGGTAGACCGTCGCGTTGGTGGTCTTGATGCCACCGCAGACGACGTTCGCGTCATTGACCTTCAGCGCGTCACCGCCGCCGCTGACGGTCACGGTGGCGCCGTTGACGGTGGTGTGCGTGCCGACGACCTGATCGGGGCCGGCCTGCCCGGGCACCACGTGGTAGGTCAGGATCGAGGTCAGCAGACCGGCGTCGGTCTTGAGCGTCTCGATGGTCGCCGGGTCGATCTTGGCGAAGGCGTCATCGGTGGGCGCGAACACGGTGAACTGACCGCCGTCGAGGGTCTCGACGAGGTTCACCGCCGGGTTGAGCCCGCCGGAGACCGCGGCGGCCAGGGTGTTGAGAACCGGGCTGTCGGCGGCGGCGACGCTCAGTGAGGAGTGCGCCATTCCGGCGACCGATCCCGGGCCCGTGGGGTTCTGCTGGGCGTATGCCGCGCAGCCCGGACCCACCAGGTGCAAGTCGGCGGCGGCGATGGGGGCCCCGGCCAGCGACAGCCCCGTCGCGGCCACTATTGCGGTGGCGGCGATGGCCCGGGGTGTAAACGTGGTCGACATCAAACGTCCCTTCTCGTCGCGCTCGTTCGGCGCGCTCGAGAGACATTCGATGCGGACCGCCGCTCGGATTGGTCGGATTCCGGTGACGTTCATCACGTCCGCACAAAAGCAACGAGCAGGCGCGGAACCACTTGAGACACAAGCAATTCCGCGCCTGCTCGAGGCGCTCTTCTAGGTCGTGCGGAGAGACTACGGCGTCGGTGTGGCCGTCGTCATCGGGGACTCGGTCATCGCACCGGTCGGCTGCGCGGGCGCGGCCGGCGGCATCAGCACGGTGTCGATCAGGTACAGCGTGGCGTTGGCGGTCTTGATGCCACCACAAATCACCCCGGCGTCGTTGACCTTCAGGGCATCGCCCGAGCCGGTCACGTTCAGCGCTGCGCCCTGAACGGTGGTGTGCTCACCGACCACCGCGGCCGGATCGGCCTGGCCCGCGACCACGTGGTAGGTCAGGATCGAGGTCAGCAGGTCCGAATCGGTCTTCAGCGTCTCGATGGTCGCCGGATCGATCTTGGCGAAGGCGTCATCGGTGGGCGCGAACACGGTGAACTCGCCACCGTTGAGCGTCTCGACGAGGTTGACATTCGGATTCAACTTGCCCGACAGCGCACTGGCCAGCGTGGTCAGCACGGGGCTGTTGCCGGCGGCGGTCGCGACCGGGTCCTTGGCCAGACCTTCGACCGATCCCGGACCGGTGGGGACCTGCGCCGCGTAGTCCGCGCAGCCCGCGCCGACCGGACCGCTGGCGGCTGCCGCCGCGGCCGAGGTGGTGGCCGAGGTGGTGGCCTCCGCGGAGGTCGTCGTCTCTTTCGACTCCGTGGTGGAGGTCGAACACGCGGACAGGGTGAGCGCGGTCGCCGCGGCGAGGGCGGCGGCGGTCATGATCGAACGATTCAGGTGCATGCGGTGATCTCCTTGTAAATACATCTGTGGCAGAGCGGCCTTCTTGGCCCCAGTATCCATCATGCGGCCTCTCGGCCACATGACCCATCATGCGGCTTTTTGGCCACATTGGTAAGCGCACGGCGTTTTTGGCCGCGAAAACGATTCGGCGCCGGTGCCGCCGCGGATGGGTCGGTGTGATCGTGCTCACAGCCTCGGAGGGGGGCACAATGAGGCGGTGAGCCACACCGATCGCCTCCGGGTGCTGATCCTCGGTAGCACCGGGTCGATCGGCACCCAGGCGCTGGAGGTCATCGCCGCTAATCCGGACCGCTTCGAGGTCGTCGGACTGGCCGCGGGCGGCGCCAACCTTGACCTGCTGGCCCGCCAGCGTTCCGAGACTTCAGTGTCCGCTGTCGCCGTGGCCGATCCGGTCGCCGCCGGCAAACTCGGCGACGTTCCCTACAGCGGACCGGATGCCGTGACCCAACTGGTCACCGACACTGAGGCGGACGTGGTGCTCAACGCCCTGGTCGGCGCGCTGGGTCTCAAACCGACGCTGGCGGCCCTGGACAGCGGCGCGCGGCTCGCGCTGGCCAACAAGGAATCCCTGGTCGCCGGTGGTCCCCTGGTTCTGCGAGCGGCCAAGCCCGGCCAGATCGTCCCGGTGGACTCCGAACATTCCGCGCTGGCCCAGTGCCTGCGTGCCGGCGGTGCCGACGAGGTGGCCCGACTGGTGCTCACCGCCTCCGGAGGGCCGTTCCGCGGCTGGAGCGCGGCGGCGCTGGAGTCGGTGACGCGGGAGCAGGCCGGCGCCCATCCCACCTGGGACATGGGCCCGATGAACACGCTGAACTCGGCGTCGCTGGTCAACAAGGGTCTCGAACTCATCGAGACGCACCTGCTGTTCGGCATTCCCTACGACCGCATCGACGTCGTGGTGCATCCGCAGTCGATCGTGCACTCGATGGTGACCTTCGTCGACGGATCGACCATCGCCCAGGCCAGCCCGCCGGACATGAAGCTGCCCATCTCGCTGGCGCTGGGCTGGCCTGAGCGGGTGGCCGGTTCGGCGCCGCCGTGCGACTTCAGCACCGCCTCGCACTGGGATTTCGAACCCCTCGACGACGCGGTGTTTCCCGCGGTGGCGCTGGCGCGGCAGGCCGGCGAGGCCGGCGGGTGCATGACGGCGGTGTACAACGCGGCCAACGAGGAGGCGGCCGCGGCATTCCTGGCCGGCCGCATCACATTCACTACGATTGTGCGAACAATCGCTGACGTCCTGGGCGCCGCCGACCAGTGGCGGGCGCAACCGGCTACCGTGGAGGACATACTCGACGCCCAGGACTGGGCCAGGCAACGTGCCCGCGGCGCCCTCGGCGCCGCCGCACAGGAGGTCACGTCTCTCCCATGATGTTCGCGCTCGGAATCTTCCTGTTCGCGCTGGCCATTCTGGTCTCGGTGGCGCTGCACGAGTGCGGCCACATGTGGGTTGCCCGCGCCACCGGGATGAAAGTGCGCCGATATTTCGTCGGTTTCGGCCCCACCCTCTGGTCGACCACCCGGCCCAACAAGCTCGGCACCACCGAGTACGGCATCAAGGCCATCCCGCTGGGCGGGTTCTGCGATATCGCCGGGATGACCTCGGCGGAGGACCTGCGTCCCGAGGACGAGCCGCACGCGATGTTCAAGAAAGAGCCCTGGAAGCGGGTCGCGGTGCTCTTCGCCGGTCCGGCGATGAACTTCATCATCGGCCTGGTGCTCATCTTCGGCATCGCCGTGGTGTGGGGCCTGCCGCAGCTGCACCCGCCGACCACCGCGATCGTCGGGCAGACCTCCTGTGTTCAGCCGGAGGTCGTCAAGGGCGAGCTGGGCACCTGCGCGGGCACCGGGCCGGCCGCCGCGGCCGGCATCGAGGCCGGCGACGTCGTCGTGAAGGTCGGCGACACCCCGGTGACAACCTTCGAGGAGATGGTCGCCGCCGTTCAGAAAGCCGGCGGGCCGACCCCCTTCGTGGTGGAGCGCACCCGGGACGGACAGACCACCACCATCGACGCGATAGTCGATGTCACCACCACCCAGCGCTGGGTGCGCGGCGCCGACGGCGGCGATGCGGCCGGGCCGTCCACCGTCGGGGCGATCGGCATCAAGGCCGCCGATCTGGGTCCCACGCAGTACAACGTGCTCACCGCGATACCGGCGACCTTCGTCTTCACCGGCGAATTGGGAGTCGAACTCGCCAAGTCGCTTGCCGCCATCCCCACCAAGGTGGGCGCCCTGGTGTCGGCCATCGGCGGCGGCGAGCGTGACCCGGAGACACCGATCAGCGTCGTCGGGGCGAGCATCATCGGCGGCGATACCGTCGATCAGGGCCTGTGGGTGGCGTTCTGGTTCTTCCTGGCCCAGCTCAACTTCGTCCTCGGGGCCATCAACCTGGTGCCGCTGCTGCCGTTCGACGGCGGCCACATCGCCGTCGCCATCTACGAGAAGCTCCGCAACCTCATCCGCTCCGCGCGCGGCCTGGTGCCGGCCGGCCCGGTGAACTACAACAAGCTGATGCCCGCCACCTACGTGATCCTGGTCGTCGTCGTCAGTTATATGGCGTTGACCGTGACCGCTGACCTGGTGAACCCGATCAGGTTGTTCCAGTAACAGCCAGTAGGAGAGTGTGATGTCCAGCGTGTCAATCGGTCTGGGAATGCCTCCCGCCCCGCCGCCGACGCTCGCACCGCGGCGTAAGACCCGTCAGCTCATGGTGCGCGATGTCGGGGTGGGTAGCGACTACCCGATCTCGGTGCAGTCGATGTGCACCACCAAGACCCACGACATCAATGCCACCCTGCAGCAGATCGCCGAGTTGACCGCCACCGGGTGCGACATCGTGAGGGTGGCCTGCCCCCGCCAGGAGGACGCCGACGCGCTGGCGGTCATCGCCAAGAAGAGCAAGATCCCGGTGATCGCCGACATCCACTTCCAGCCGAAGTACATCTTCGCCGCCATCGACGCCGGCTGTGCGGCGGTCCGGGTCAACCCGGGCAACATCAAGGAGTTCGACGGCCGCGTCGGCGAAGTGGCCAAAGCCGCCGGCGCGGCGGGCATCCCGATCCGCATCGGCGTCAACGCCGGCTCGCTGGATAAGCGGTTCCTGGAGAAGTACGGCAAAGCCACCCCGGAGGCGCTCGTCGAATCCGCGCTGTGGGAGGCGTCGCTGTTCGAGGAGCACGGCTTCGGCGACATCAAGATCAGCGTCAAGCACAACGACCCCGTCATCATGGTGGCGGCCTACCAGCTGCTGGCCGAAAAGTGTGATTACCCACTGCATCTCGGCGTGACCGAGGCCGGCCCGGCGTTCCAGGGCACCATCAAGTCGGCCGTCGCGTTCGGTGCGCTGCTGTCTCAGGGCATCGGCGACACCATCCGGGTGTCGCTGTCGGCGCCGCCGGTGGAAGAGGTCAAGGTCGGTAACCAGATTCTTGAATCGCTCAACCTGCGGCCGCGCGGGCTGGAGATCGTCTCGTGCCCGTCCTGCGGCCGCGCCCAGGTGGACGTCTACACCCTGGCCAACGAGGTGACCGCCGGACTGGAGGGCCTCGACGTGCCACTGCGGGTGGCGGTGATGGGCTGTGTGGTCAACGGTCCCGGCGAGGCGCGCGAAGCTGATCTCGGTGTCGCCTCCGGCAACGGCAAGGGCCAGATCTTCGTCAAGGGTGAGGTCATCAAGACGGTGCCCGAGGCCAAGATCGTCGAGACCCTGATCGAGGAGGCGCTGCGGCTCGCCGAGGACATGCGCGGCGAGGCTTCATCTGCGGGCGGTTCGCCAGTCGTCACCGTAGGCTGAGCGGACTACCCCACCTCGCGGGGACGTCCGCAGAAGGAAAGCCATGTCGGCACCGTCGCTGTTCCGCCCGGTCGATGGGCGTCGGGTGTCGGTGGTGCGTGACGCCGATGCGGTGTCGCGGGTGCTGGCCGACGATCCGGTGGGTGCGTGCATGGTCGCCGCGCGGGTCGCCGAGCACGGAGTCGATCCGCGCGCCATCGGCGGCGAGTTGTGGACTCGCGGACGCGCCGAGCACTCGCTGTGTTACGCCGGCGCCAACATGATCCCGCTGCGCGGGGATTCGGCCGATCTGCAGGCGTTCGCCGACCAGGCGCTCAGTACCGACCGGCGCTCCTCGTCGCTGGTCGGGCAGGTGGACCTGGTGCTGGGTATGTGGGAGCGATTGCAGCACGGGTGGGGCCCGGCCCGCGATATCCGCGATCACCAGCCGCTGCTGGCCATGTCGACCCGGCCGTCGGTTGCGGTCGATGAGTCCGTTCGGCGGGTGCGGGTCGACGAACTCGACGCCTATCTGGTGGCCGCGGTGGACATGTTCATCGGCGAGGTGGGCATCGACCCGCGCGCCGGCGACGGTGGCCGCGGATACCGCCGCCGGGTGGCCGGACTGATCGCTGCCGGACGTGCTTTCGCCCGATTCGAGCGCGGGCGGGTGGTGTTCAAGGCCGAGATCGGCTCCCAGTCTCCGGCGGTCGGCCAGATCCAGGGCGTGTGGGTGCACCCGGAATGGCGCGGCCACGGGCTGGGCACGGCCGGCACCGCGGCGGTGGCCGCGGCGGTGGTCAGCAGCGGCCGGATCGCCAGCCTCTACGTCAACGGCTTCAACACCGTCGCCCGCGCGGCCTACGACCGCGCCGGTTTCCGGCAGGTCGGCACGTTCGCCACCGTCCTCCTGGACTGATTCGACACCGTCCTCCTGGACTGATTTTCGCTGTCATCACCCACGGTGCGCCTCCCAGCGCAGGGCATCACAGACTCATAACATTTGCCCCAATGGCAACTTTGACCTCATTAACCTCAAAAGTCACAGCGACGGTGTCCCTGCTCGCCCTCGCTGCGGCGATGGTGTCGGCGTGCACGCCGCGACCGGACGGGCCGGCGCAGGCCGCCGAGCAGTTCCTCGCCGACCTCGGCCGCGGTGACACCGGTCAGGCGGCCCAACTCAGCGACAGCCCGAGTGAGGCCCACGCCGATCTCAACGAGGCCTGGTCCGGACTGCAGGCCAAGGGACTCAAGGCCGAGGTGCTCGGTTCCCGCTACACCGAGGACACCGGCAGCGTGAACTACCGTTTCACCTGGGAACTGCCCAAGGACCGCACCTGGACCTACGACGGCGTCCTGAACATGGTCCGCGATGAGGGGCAGTGGCAGGTGCGGTGGAGTCCGGCCGCGATGCATCCCAAACTCGGTGAGCACCAGACGTTTTCGTTGCGTGCCGAGCCCGCTCGGCGCGCCACGGTGAACGAGCTCGGCGGCACCGAGGTGCTGGTGCCGGGCAGCCTGTACCGCTACCAGCTCGACGCCGGGCGGGCAGCCGGCGCCCTGATGTCCACCGCGCGGATCGTCGCCGATGTGTTGCGCCCCTTCGATGAGACCCTCAATCCCCAGCAGCTCGCCGAGCGGGCCAGCTCCGCCGGCGGCCCGCTGGACCTGATCACACTGCGGCCCTCGGATCACGACCGGGTGGCCGGCGCGCTGGACGCGCTGCCCGGGGTGATCGTCACCCCGCAGGCCGAGATGTTGCCCACCGACTACTCGTTCGCTCCGGCCGTGGTCAGCGAGGTCAAGCGCGCCGTGCTCGACGAACTCGACGGGAAGGCCGGCTGGCGGGTGGTGAGCGTCAACCAGAACGGCGCCGACGTCGACGTGCTGACCGAGGTGGCGCCCACGCCGGCGCCGTCGGTCACCCTGACCCTGGACCGGGCGGTGCAGGACGCCGCCCAGCACGCGGTGAACGCCCAGGGCAATAAGGCGATGCTGGTGACGATCAAGCCGTCCACCGGCGAGATTCTCGCCGTGGCACAGAACGCCGCCGCCGACGCCGACGGTCCGGCCGCCACCACCGGCCTCTACCCGCCGGGGTCGACGTTCAAGATCGTCACCGCCGGCGCGGCCATCCAGGCCCAGATGGCCGGCCCGGACTCATCGGTCATCTGCCCCGGTCAGATCGACATCGGCGACCGCACCATCCCGAACTACAACAAGTTCGATCTGGGCACGGTGCCCATGGCACGGGCATTCGCCAATTCGTGCAACACCACATTCGCCGAACTGGCCAGCCGGATGCCGCCGACAGCGCTGACGGTCGCGGCTTCCCAGTTCGGCATCGGCGCCGACTACGTCATCGAGGGATTGACCACCGTCACCGGGTCGGTGCCGCCCACTGTGGACCTGGCCGAGCGCACCGAGGACGGCTTCGGTCAGGGCAAGGTGGTGGTGACGCCGTTCGGGATGGCGCTCGCGGCGGCCACCGTTGCGGCCGGTTCAACGCCCATGCCGCATCTGATAGTCGGCCGTCAGACCGCGGAATCCGGTGAGCATCCACCGGCCGATCCGACGACACTGGACGGACTGCGATCCATGATGCGGCTGGTGGTGGTCGACGGCACCGCCAAGGACATCCGCGGACTCGGCGAGGTGTACGGCAAGACCGGTGAGGCCGAGTTCGCCGGCGGCTCACACGCCTGGTTCACCGGCTATCGCGGCGATCTTGCGTTCGCCGCGCTGATCGTCGGCGGCGGGAGTTCGGTGTACGCGGTGCGCATGGTGCGGCAGATGCTCGAGGAACTGCCCGCCGATTTCCTGGCCTGATCGTGTCGAGGGCCGGGGCTCAGCCGGCCACGATCTCGGTGCCCCGCACCGAGATCGCGCGGGTAACCAACGGCTCGGTCGCCGGGCCGCGGGCCACCGCCCCGTCGAGAGTGAACCTGCTGCCGTGACACGGGCAGACCGCCTGGCCGTCCTCGACCTTGCTCAGGGCGCACCCGGCGTGCGTGCAGCGCGCCCGGAAGCCCTTGAACACCCCCGCGCTGGGCTGGGTGATCAGGAAGCCGTCGACGATCGTGCCGGAACCAACCGGAACGTCGGTGACCGCCGCCAGCGGCTGGCCCGGTGCCGGCGTGCTCGCCGGGACCTCGGCGGACTTCCCGCACGCGACTAGCGGCGCGGCGGCCGCTGCGATGATCACGGTGCGTCTGGACAGATCAGGCATGGGTTCACAGCGTAGTTCAGAAGGTAAGTTGGAACTCCTCATGACCGACATCGAGAACGCGCCCGCGCTGCGGGTGTCCGACGCCGACCGCGGTGGCACGCTGCGCCGGCTGCACAACGCCGTCGCACTGGGGCTCATCGACATCGGCGAGTTCGAGGAGCGCTCGGCGCAGGTCTCCGTCGCCCGGGCACCGTGGGAACTTCAGGCGCTCGTCGATGACCTGCCCGGCCCGGGGGCCATCGCCGCCTCGGCGGCCGACCGTCTCGAGTTGCGCGGCTGGCTGGGCTCGCTGCGCCGGCACGGCGAGTGGACGGTGCCGACCCGGCTGGCGCTGGTACGCCGGGTCGGATCGATCGACCTCGACCTGACCAACGCCCGCTTCGCCGGCCCGGTGGTGGTGATCGAGCTCGACATGGTGCGCGGCTCGGTGGACATCCGGCTGCCCGACGGTGCCAGCGCCTCGCTCGATGACATCACCGTCTATGGCGGCAGCGCCCGGGACCGGCGCAAGAATCCGCCCGCCGAGGGACGCCCGCACGTGGTGATCACCGGGCGGGTAGTGCTGGGGTCGGTGAACATCCGCGGACCCCGGCGGCCACTGCTGCGGCGCAGCGGTTCGGCGCTGAGCCGCCGCGGTTAGGCTTACCGCCATGGCAGTGCGCGGTGCGCTTCGCGCCGGAGTGATCTCACCCACCCTGCCCGTTCCCGGCTCTATCGAGCGCCCCGAATACGCCTGGAAGCCACAGGTCCAGGAGGGCAGCGAGCCGTGGGTGCAGACGCCCGAGGTCATCGAGAAGATGCGGGTCGCCGGCCGGATCGCGGCCGCGGCGCTCCAGGAGGCGGGAAGGGCCGTCGCCCCCGGGACCACCACCGACGAGCTTGACCGCATCGCCCACGACTACATGGTCGATCACGGCGCCTACCCGTCCACCCTGGGCTATCGGGGATATCCGAAATCCTGTTGCACCTCCCTCAACGAGATCATCTGCCACGGCATCCCCGATTCCACCGTCATCGCCGACGGCGACATCGTCAACATCGACGTGACCGCCTATATCGACGGCGTGCACGGCGACACCAACGCCACCTTCTACGCCGGCGATGTCAGCGAGGAGCACCGGCTGCTGGTCGAGCGCACCCGGGAGGCCACCATGCGTGCCATCGCGGCGGTCAAGCCGGGACGGGCGCTGTCCATCGTCGGCCGGGTGATCGAGTCGTACGCGAACCGGTTCGGCTACAACGTGGTTCGCGACTTCACCGGTCACGGAATCGGCACCACCTTCCACAACGGCTTGGTCGTGCTGCACTACGACGAACCCTCGGTGCAGACCCTGCTCGAGCCGGGCATGACGTTCACCATCGAGCCGATGATCAACCTCGGTTCGCTGGACTACGAGATCTGGAACGACGGCTGGACGGTGGCCACCAAGGACCGGAAGTGGACAGCACAGTTCGAGCACACCATCGTCGTGACCCAAGACGGCGCCGAGATCCTCACCGTGGCGTGATGTCGCGGGCAAGACGGTCCAGCGGCGCACTGCTGATCGCCGGCACCACCTCCGACGCGGGTAAATCCATGGTGGTGGCCGGACTGTGCCGGCTGCTGTACCGCAAGGGAATTCGGGT
>JBFYOQ010000196.1:0-13335 GCA_041303735.1 Mycobacterium sp. | reverse complement strand
ATCGTCAACGCGGCACTGGGCGTGGTGGGCTCGGTCATCTCACTCAACCCGCTCAACGTGATCGGCGCGGTCGGGGACGGTCTGGTGAGTATCGAGACCACCGCCTTCAACTCGGTGGCTGCGGTGAGCGCTGCGGCGGGTACCCTGCGCCAAGCCGTCCGCGTTGCGGTGTCTTTTCCGCTGCCTGCTGCCGCCGTACGCCCGGCCTCCACTAGTCCTGATGTAGCCAGTTCGGCTGCGGTACAATCGGATTCGTCGGTCTCAGCGGAGCAGCTGCGCGCGAAACGCAGCGTGCGCGCAGTTCCCGAACCCGGTGCGGCTGCCGCGCCTGAACCGGCCGCCGCCGAGCGCAGTGGCCCTGCGCCGAAGCGCACCAAAGCTGCCGCATCACGCCAGAGTCGGTCCTAGCGCCCGGCGATGCCCCGTAGAGTCATCGGCATGCGTTTCGGACTCTTCATTCCGCAGGGTTGGCGACTCGATCTCGTCGGGATACCGGTAGCGGAGCACTGGCCGGTGATGCGCGGTCTGGCGCAGTACGCCGACGACAGCGCCTGGGACTCGCTGTGGGTCTACGACCATTTCCACACCGTGCCGATGCCCACCGACGAGGCGACCCACGAGGCGTGGACGCTGATGGCGGCCTTCGCCGCGACGACGTCGCAGATCTTGCTCGGCCAGATGTGCACCGCGATGAGTTACCGCAATCCTGCCTACCTGGCCAAGGTGGCGGCCACCACCGACATCATCTCCGGCGGCCGGGTGCAGATGGGTATCGGTGGCGGCTGGTACGAACACGAGTGGCGCGCCTACGGGTACGGCTTCCCGTCGGCGGGGGAGCGGCTGGGCCGCCTCGATGAGGGCGTACAGATCATGCGGGACGCGTGGCGCGACGGCCGGGTGAGCTTTTCAGGCAAGCACTACCAGGTCGACGGCGCGATCGTGGCACCGAAGCCGTTGCAGGACGGCGGTATTCCGCTGTGGATCGCCGGTGGGGGCGAGAAGGTGACCCTGAAGATCGCCGCCAAGTACGCCCAATACACCAACTTCAGCGCCGATCCCGAGGAGTTCGCCCACAAGTCGGAGATCCTGGCCGGGCACTGCCGGGAGGTGGGTACCGACTACTCCTGCATCGTCCGGTCGGCCAATGTCAACGCGATCGTCGGCACCGATGACGCCGACTTCACCGCCCGCGCCGGCCGGGTGCGTGACCGGATCGCGCGCGTGAGCGGTGACGGTGCCGCCGATGCGATGATGGCGATGAACGACAACCCGGGTTCGGCCACCGGCACGCCCGAGCGGGTGATCGAGCGCCTCACCACTTTGCGCGAGTTGGGGTGTGAGTACGTGATCTGCTACTTCCCCGAAGCGGCGTATGACCGATCGGGCATCGAACTCTTCGAGCGCGAGGTCATCCCCGCGCTGGCCTAGATGGCCGGGCCGAGAAGGTCGTCGGCGTCTTTGATGATGTAGCCGTAGCCCTGCTCGGCGAGGAAGCGCTGCCGGTGCGCGGCGTAGTCGGTGTCGAGGCTGTCGCGGGAGACCACCGAGTAGAACACTGCGCCGCCGCCGTCGTGCTTGGGCCGCAGCAACCGGCCCAGCCGCTGTGCCTCCTCCTGGCGGGAGCCGAATGTGCCCGAAACCTGCACCGCCACAGAGGCTTCTGGCAGGTCGATGGAGAAGTTGGCCACCTTGGAGACCACCAGGGTGGTGATCTCACCGCGACGGAACGCGTCGAACAGCGTCTCCCGTTCGGCGTTGCGCGTCGAGCCCTGGATCACCGGGGCGTCCAGCTCGATTCCGAGTTCGTCGAGCTGGTCGAGGTAGGCGCCGATCACCAGCGTCTGCTCACCCGGGTGTCGGGCCAGAATGGACTTGACCACCGCCACCTTGGAGTGCGCAGTCGAGCACAGCTTGTAGCGCTCCTCGGGCTCGGCGACGGCGTAGAGCATCCGCTCGTTGTCGGTCATCGTCACCCGGACCTCGATGCACTCCGCGGGAGCGATCCAGCCCTGGGCCTCGATATCCTTCCACGGCGCGTCGTAGCGCTTGGGTCCGATCAGGGAAAAGACGTCACCCTCACGGCCGTCCTCCCGGATCAGGGTGGCCGTCAGCCCCAGCCGGCGTCGCGACTGCAGGTCGGCGGTCATCCGGAACACCGGCGCCGGAAGCAGGTGCACCTCGTCGTAGATGATCAGGCCCCAGTCGCGGCTGTCGAAGAGCTCCAGGTGCCGGTACTCACCCTTGGTGCGGCGGGTGATCACCTGATAGGTGGCGATCGTGACCGGCCGGATCTCCTTGCGTTCGCCGGAGTATTCGCCGATCTCGGCTTCGGTCAGCGACGTGCGGGCGATCAGTTCGCGTTTCCACTGCCGGCCCGCCACGGTGTTGGTGACCAGGATCAGGGTGGTGGCACCGGCTTTGGCCATCGCCGCCGCACCGACGATCGTCTTGCCGGCACCGCACGGCAGCACCACCACGCCGGAGCCGCCCGCCCAGAACGAATCGGCGGCCATCTCCTGGTAGTCGCGCAACTCCCAGCCGTCCTGTCGCAGGCTGATGGCGTGCGCCTCGCCGTTGACGTAGCCGGCCAGATCCTCGGCGGGCCAGCCGATCTTGAGCAGCATCTGCTTGATCCGGCCGCGCTCGCTGGGATGCACCACCACGGTGTCCTCGTCGATGCGCTCACCGAGCATCGGGATGATCTTCTTGTTGCGCAGCACCTCGGCCAGCACCGCGCGGTCCAGGCTGATCAGGCTCAGGCCGTGGGTGGGGTGTTTGACGAGCTGCAGCCGGCCGTAGCGGGCCATGGTGTCGACGATGTCGACCAGCAGCGGCTGCGGCACGGCGTACCGGGAGAAGGTGACCAGGGCGTCCACCACCTGCTCGGCGTCATGGCCGGCGGCGCGGGCGTTCCACAGCGCCAGCGGGGTGATCCGGTAGGTGTGCACGTGTTCGGGAGCGCGTTCGAGTTCGGCGAACGGGGCGATCGCCGCACGCGCGGCACCGGCCTGCTCGTGGTCGACCTCCAGCAGCACCGTCTTGTCGCTCTGGACGATCAGGGGGCCGTCGGTCATTGCAGGGCGCTGCCCATCGCGGTCATGCGTCCCATTATCCGGGGTCGGCCGACATGACCGACGTCACCCGGTGCACCGCGAACTCCCGGGGCCGGCCCTGGGTGGGATCCCAGGCCAGCAATTGCCCGCTGGACACCGTCAGCGGGCGCACCACCCGCTGGGTCGCCACCCCGGCGTGGTCGACGTAGCCGATCAGCACATCCTTCTGGACTTCGGCGGCCTGCTGCAGCAGAGCCATCGCGACGGCCGGGTCCAGCCGCGCCCCGGCCAGCGGGTTGCGCTCCACCCGGCGCAGCACCTCGACGACGGCGGCCAGCGTCTGAGGGCTCGGTCTGTTCAGCGGCCGCAGCAGCCTGCGGGTCAGCGAGGCCGGAACCCGCGCGGCGCGGCGGCGCAGATCCACCACCGCACCGGCGGCGTTCTCCGCGGCCGGCGCGAATCCGGCGGATCGCAATGCCGCGAGCACCTCGGAGATGGGCGCCTGGGACACCGCCACCGTGGGGGCGAGCAGCCGCACGTCCAGTTCGGCCACCCCCGGGGCGGCGAGCGCGTGGGTCAGCAGCGCGGTGTCGTCGCAGCGCAGGAACGACGCCGCCATCCCGACCCGCAGCTGCCCGTGCCGGCGGGCGACATCGTTGATCAGATAAGTGAGGCCTTGGGGGACAGGGGTTTTCGAGCTGCGCTCGAAGAAGGTGTGCAAGGCGTCGGCGCTGCGGCCGGTGTCCAGCGCGTGCCGGATGGACTGCTCGCTGACCCGATACACCATCGCCGCGCCCGCCGACTCGACAGTGGCCACCGCGGCCAGTTCGTCGGCAAGTTCGCGCTGCAGCGGTCCGGGCACCACCACCGTCAGATCGGCCTGAACCAGGAAGTAGTCGATGGGGGCGGGCAGAATCTTGGCCATCGCCGCCGCGGCGGCCTGCTCGCCGTCGGCCAGCAGCACCGCCGCCGGACCCGACAGCGCACCCCGGCCGGTCAGCCCCATCGCGTGGGCCTCCTCCAGCAGGTGCCCGACCGGTTCGGGCTGCAGCCGCGCCGCCCACCGCGGCCGCCGCCAGATCAGCGCGCGCGATGCACTGAGAGCATCCACCCCCGCCCCGGTCGGTAGCTCGGACAGCAGGCCCAGCAGCAGCTTTCGATCCAGGGGGGCGGCAGTCGAGAACAGCGAATCCGACAGTGCCGCATAGGGTTTGCCGTCCGGTCCCCGCCGGCCCACCAGCCCGGGCCGCGACGGCAGATCCAGCCAGGTGGTGGCCAGCTGCAGCCACTGGGCGCTGGTGGCGGAATCCAGGAACCGGTCGGCGATCACCGTCGGTGCCCAGTACGAACCCGTCGCGTTCGGCAGGGATTCGTCGGGTTCCGGATCTGGCACACCGCTGGCGATGAGCCCGGCGGATGCGGCGACCTCCAGGATCAGGCCCAGACGCGACTCGTCGATTCCGGTGGTCTTGCTCAGCCGCTTGGCCTCCCGCACGCCCAACCCGCCGCTGCGGAGCTCGGGAACCGGCGTGGCGGAGAGGCTTTCGAGCACCACCTCGACCTGACGCAGCAACTCCATCGCCGCGCCCGCCGCTGAGGCGTCGGCGTCCTTGGCGGTGGTGGTGGTGACCACCGGGTCCGGGGGCAGCAGCCCGGCCGGGCCTGGTTCCTCGCCGCGCAGCACCTGACCCACCGCGCGCGGCAGGATCACCGTCTCGTCGTCGAGCGCCCGCAGCAGACCGGCGGCGAGCAGTTGCTGGACGGGACGATCGGCCGGTGTGCCCGGGGCGGCGTCGCGGGTGCGGCCCACCGGTGAGCCCGACACCAGACGGTCGAGCAGGTCATGGGCGGGTGCGTCGAGGGCGTCGATCACCGCGCTGAGTTCGGCGGTGGTGCGGCCACCGTCCTCGGTGACCGCCTGTCCCGGATACCAGGGCAGGGCGGCGGCGACTTCGGCGGGGACGCGGACCCCACCGTCTCCCCAGACCAGCGCGCGCTCACGCAGGCTGTCGATCGCGGCCGCAAGGTCGCCGTCGCCGAGTTCGTCACCCATCAGACCGCGCACGGCGTCAACCGGTACGGCCGCGGCGTCGGCCTTGAGCACCAGCAGCGCGTCGAGCACCGCAAGGCGGCCGAAGTCCAGATCGTCGGTGGCGACCTTGACCGACTGCCGGGAATTGGCGCGCGCGGCCAGCGCTGCGATGCTGCCGGGGGTCGGCTGGGCCAGGTCCGGCCGCAACTCCAACAGACGGACCAGCTGCTCGTCGGAAAGGCCGGCGAGCCACGAGCCGAGGGACAGCGCCGGTGGGGTCATTGCTGACCAGCGTAAAACAGCCGCGATTATCGCGTGCGCGCCGTACAGATGTCACAATGGGCGGGTGGCTACGAACAAGTACATCGACAACGGCTGGCCCACCCGGGACCCCGAGGACCATCCGGTGAGCGAGCTCGCCGCCGACCGGGTGGGTGCGCTGTCCCCGTTCGGAACGCTGGTGTTCCCGGTGCCTGCTTCCACACTGCCCTACATACACCCGGTCACCGTCGTCAACAGGTGACCGCGGAGCCGCACCGCCGCCTCTCGCACCTCGACGACGACGGCGCGGCGCGGATGGTCGACGTCACACAGAAATCCGTGTCCGTTCGCAGCGCCGCCGCTCGCGCAACCCTGCACACCACTGCCGAGGTGATCGCGCTGATCACCTCCGGTGGACTCCCCAAGGGCGACGCCCTGGCCACCGCCCGCATCGCCGGCATCCAGGCCGCCAAACGCACCAGTGAGCTGATTCCGCTGTGTCATCAGCTGGCGCTCAGCGGTGTCGACATCGACTTCCGCGTCGGCGAGGGCGCCGTCGAGGTGAGCGCCGCGGTGCGCACCACCGACCGCACCGGGGTGGAGATGGAGGCGCTCACCGCGGTCAGCGTGGCCGCGCTCACGGTGTACGACATGATCAAGGCCGTCGACCCCGCCACCCGGATCACCGATATCCATCTGGTCCGCAAGGAGGGCGGTAAGTCCGGCGTCTGGACGCCGCCGCAGTGAGCCGCTCGGCGCGGGTCGTGATCGCCTCCACGCGGGCAGCCGCCGGCGTGTACTCCGACCGCTGCGGACCGATCATCGTCGACTGGCTCAGCGCGGCCGGATTCGACGTCCCCGCCGCCACCGTCGTCGCCGACGGTCCGGGGGTGACCGAGGCGTTGCGCGCCGCGGTGCGCGAGGGTGCCGACGTGGTGATCAGCTCCGGCGGCACCGGGATCTCGCCCACCGACGCCACCCCGGAGGCCACGCTGGCGGTGATCGACTATCAGATCCCGGGTCTGGCCGACGCCATCCGGCGCTCCGGACTGCCCGCGGTGCCGACGTCGATCCTGTCCCGCGGGGTGTGCGGGGTGGCCGGGCGCAGCCTGGTGGTTAATCTGCCCGGCTCACCCGGCGGGGTGCGCGACGGACTGACGGTGCTCGCCGAGGTGCTCGAGCATGCCCTTGATCAGCTGGCCGGCGGGGAGCACCGGTGACCCGGGTGCTGCGGGCCGCGGTCACCGCCGAGCCCATCTCGCTGCATGACCACGAACGTCTGGTGGCACAGGCGCCGGCCGGCGCGATCGTCGGCTTCGCCGGTGTGGTCCGCGACCACGACGGCGGCCGCACGGTGCTGCGCCTGGACTACTCGGCGCATCCGGCCGCCGAGCAGACCCTGACCGAGGTGCTCGAGGAGATCGCCGCCTCGGCGCACGGGGTCCGGGCGATCGCGGCCAGCCACCGAATCGGGCCGTTGGCGATCGGGGACGCCGCCCTGGTGGTGGCCGTCGCCGCCGACCACCGCGGGGCGGCGTTCGCCACGTGCGCCGCGGTGGTCGACAGCGTCAAGGCGCGTCTGCCGGTGTGGAAGCACCAGTTCTTCGCCGACGGCACCGATCAGTGGGTGAACTTCGCCTGACTGCTGGCAGTACAACTAGGGCAGCAGGAACAGCGCCGGGTCGGTGTTGCCGGAAAGGTGCACCACCCCGATCGCCTCGACGGCCGCCGGGTCGGTCCAGCCCGTCTCGATGACCACGACCTCGATGTCGTCCTCGGTCCCGGCCGCCGGTGCGGGCGTCTCGATGTCGATGGTGATGATCTCCGGCTCGGGCGCGGCGGCCGGCACGGGGGCTTGGGCGTCAGCCGGAGCGTCGAGCACCGGTGGCTGCTGCGGGGCCGGCATCTCGCCGGCGGGATCCTGCGGAGCCGGGGTGTCCAGCGGGGCAAGCGGTGCCTGCGGTGCGTCCAGCGCATCCGGCGCCACCTCGGCATCCGGCGCCACCTCGGGTGCGAGCTCGCTCGTCACAGTGCGCGGTGTCGGGCCGGACAGGCCGCGACCGCACACCGGCCACGCGCCCTTGCCCTGGGTGGCGAGCACCTTCTCGGCGATCGCGATCTGCTCCTCACGGGTTGCCTGGTGGGCTACCGGGGCGAACTCGCCGCCGCCGTGTCCAGACCACGTGCCGGGGGCGAACTGCAGTCCGCCGTGATAGCCGTTGCCGGTGTTGATGGACCAGTTGCCGCTTGACTCGCAGCGCGCCACGACGTCCCACTCGGCGTCGGTGGCGGCGTGCGCCTGCGCGGCCAGGCCGAGGCTGCCGCCGCCGATCACGGCGCCGGTCATAGCGAGGCGGGCGATGCCGACCGATGATGTCGTGGGTTTGCGATGCCGTCCCATGGTTCATTCCTCTCTGCGACGCCTGCGAGGGGGTGAACGAAGACCCCGCCTCCATCCGCATGGTGATTCGACGTTCCCCGCGCCCTGTGGATGGAGCTCGGCGTGTGCAGCGCGGGGGGCTCTAGCCGCGTAGGCGGCGGACCAACCGTGAACGGTAACGGCCGCCCCCAAGCGCGCGGGGGGTTTGGCGGAACGGGCGTTTCCGCAGGTAGCAAACACCACAAACGGGCCGAAACCGCTGGTAGGCCATCGCGGGCGCGACCCCGCAGCCACCGTGCGGGGGCACCGGGGTGTGAGTCAGATCACGCGATCAGCCGCCGGCGAAGGGCGGCAGCACGTCCAGGGTCTGTCCGTCCTGCAGCACAGCCGTGCGATCGCGGACCGCGACGCCGTCACAGAGGTAGGAACACTTCTGCAACACCAGTGCCATTTCGCCACTGTGACCACATAGTTCACTGATGGCGCCGGCGACCGTCGCACCGGCCGGCAGGGTCAGTGTTCGGGAGTCCGCACCCGCGGCGTCGCGGGCCGCAGCAAAGAACCGGACGGTCACCGCGATCCCGGTGGTGATCTCGGTCACTCTCAGCCGCCGATCGCGCTCATCGGCCGCTGCGGCTGGACGAAATCCGGGTCGTTGATGCCGTGCCCGGCGGCCTTGCGCCACATCGCCGCGCGCCACGCCGTCTCCAGTTCCCGGTCATCGGCGCCGCGGCGCAACAGCTCACGCAGGTCGGTCTCCTCAGTGGCGAACAGACAGCTGCGGATCTGCCCGTCGGCGGTCAGCCGGGTGCGATCACACGCCGAGCAGAATGCCTCGGACACCGACGCGATGATCCCCACGGTCGCCGGTCCTCCATCGACCAGCCACAGCTGCGCCGGTGCAGACCCGCGCGGCGCCGGATCGGGCCGTAGATCGAAACTCCCGCGCAGCGCCGCCAGGATCTCCTGTGCCGCCAGCGCGGTGTCGCGGCGCCATCGGTGCTCGGCATCGAGCGGCATCGCCTCGATAATGCGCAGCTGATAACCGTGGCTCAGACACAGCCGCAACAGTTCGACAGCGTCTGCGGGCCCGGTGTCGGGGTCCAGCACGGCGTTGACCTTGACCGGCCGCAGCCCCGCGGCTGACGCCGCTGCCAATCCGTCGAGCACATCGGTGATCCGGTCGCGCCGGGTGATGGCCGCGAAGCGCTCCGGGTCGACGGTGTCCAGTGACACGTTGACGCGGTCCAGCCCGGCCGCCGCCAATGCACCGGCATGCCGGGCCAGGCCGACCCCGTTGGTGGTCAGCGCGATCTCCGGACGCGGACGCAGTGCCGCGGTGGCGGACACCACGTCCGCTATACCCCGGTACAGCAGCGGTTCGCCGCCGGTGAAGCGGACGCTGGTGATGCCCAGCCTGGTGACGCCGAGCCGCAACAGCCGGATCAGTTCATCCGGGGTGAGCAGTTGCTCGCCGGGCAGCCAGTCCAACCCCTCGGCGGGCATGCAGTAGCGGCAGCGCAGATTGCACCGGTCGGTCAGCGACACCCGCAGATCGGTGGCGACCCGGCCGAAGGTGTCGATCAATGGGCCCTCAACGGGAGCCCCGCCGGGCGCATTACCGGGCACCGGTTCGCGCTCTCGGCGCACCGCCGGCAGGCCGAGCGCGGTCATGGTGGTCGGCGGCATCACGCAGAGACCCGGGTCTCGTCGACCGGAACGATCATCTTTCCCAGCGGCATCAGCGAGACCGGGATCAGTTTCAGGTTCGCCAGCGCCAGTGGGATGCCGATGATCGTGATCGCCATCGCGAACGCGGTCACGAGGTGCCCGATCGCCAGCCACACCCCGCACAGCACCACCCACAGCACGTTGCCGATCAGCGCACCCGGACGGGTGCCGGGCTTGTCGACGATGGTCCGGCCGAACGGCCACAGTGCGAACGACGCCATCCGGGCGGCGGCGAAACCGAACGGAATGGTGATGATCAGCAGGAAGCACACCAGCGCGGCGAGCAGATACCCCAGTGCCAACCACAAGCCACCGAACAGCAGCCAGATGATGTTCAGAAGCAAGCGCATCTTTCCTCCAGCGGTTAGGTCAGCCTACCGATCCGGGGTTGGATAGGATCGCCGACGTCTACTTCGGACGACAAAGACAGCGGGTGAGACCAAGTGCCGACCGGCAAGGTGAAGTGGTACGACGCCGAGAAGGGCTTCGGCTTCCTGTCCCAGGAGGAGGGCGAGGACGTCTACGTGCGCTCCTCGGCACTGCCCGACGGTGTCGCCGAACTCAAGGCCGGCCAGAAGGTGGAGTTCGGCGTGGCCACCGGCAAGCGCGGCCCGCAAGCGCTGAGCCTCACGCTCATCGACCCGCCGCCGAGTCTGTCGAAGACCCGCCGCGACGCCGCCGCCGCCGAGCGGAAACATTCCCCGGACGAACTGCACGGGATGGTCGAGGACATGATCAAGATGCTGGAGAGCGCGGTCCAGCCCGAACTGCGCCGTGGCCGCCATCCCGACCGCAAGGTGGCCCACCGGGTCTCCGAGGTGCTGCGCGCCGTCGCCGACGAGTTGGACACCTAACCGGGTTCGCGACCTCTGCGCGGGGGGTGAACGGGTGTTATCCGGTCACGGCGTGAACTGAACCTCCGGTGCGTTCCACGTCATTTGCACCGACCATTCGCCGTGCGGGAGGTCGAACACCGCGTCGTTCTGGTCGCGCACCAGTGTCATGACCTGGACGACCACCCCGACCACCCGGCCGCGCCGCTGATCCTGGGTGGGAATGGTGACCGCCAGCCGTGAGCCGGGACGAAAGACCGTGGAGGTGGTGTCGCGCTCGTCCTCGTAGACGGTCAGCAGCCGCCACGGCGCACGGCCGATCGCCGAGGGCACCGACAGCTGAATCGGATCACGGGCGGTGACCGCCAGCGTGCCCTGCTCGCCGCCGGCCGCGCAGTCGTCGAGGTTGACCACATTGCAGTAGAGGAACGGCCCCACCCGCACCGTCTCGCCGCCCGAGTAGACACTGATCTGCGGCAGCGCCGACCCCGCCTCCCGAGTCGCCAGCCACGCCCCGACGCCGGCGCCGGCCGAGGCGACCACGACCACCGCCGTCAGGATCCACCCGGTCAGTCGCCTACTCACCGCGCGGTTCCCTCGCGTGCGGCCAGCACCGGCCGGTTGCCGCCGAAGCCGGGTACCAGCGAGTAGCCGCGGTAGCTCAGCACGGTCTGGGCCAAGCCGGGGATCAGCAGTGCGGTGACTGCGGTGAAGCCCACCCACAGGTCGGTGTAGACCAGAACACCCAGCGCGCCGCCGAGCACCCACGCCAACTGCAGCACCGACTCCGAGCGGCCGAACGCCGAGGCGCGCGACTCCTCCGGCAGGTCGTCCTGCAGCGAGGCGTCCAGGGAGGCCTTGGCGATGGCGCTGGCGGTCGCGGTCACCGGCAGCCTGATCGTCGCCGCGGCGATTCCTACCGCGACCGTGGCCCGCACCACCAGCACGGCCGGCCGGCCCAGTTCAAGGCGGGCGGCGGCGAAGTTGCCGGCGAAATTGCCCGCGCCGGCGGCTGCCCCGATCATGCCGAGGATGCCCAGCTGGACCCAGCCGCTCGCGTCCTGCGCCTTGGCGACGAAGGCCGGATAGAGGAATAGGAATCCGACCATCACCTTGATGGTGCAGTTGCCCCACAGGGCGGTGATCGTGTTGCGCCCCAATGGTTGTCGGGGTGAGCCGCTGCGGCGGATGGTCTCGGTGGGCTCCTCGTCGAGCCAGTCCCAGGCGCCCGAGTCGTTGGATCGGCTGTGGTAGGTCAGGGTGGCCGGGACCTCGCCCTCGGTGACCTCCACCAAGCGCGGGATGCGCATGGTCAGCGACGCACCGGCCAGAGTGACGAAGACGACGACGAACAGCGCACCGGGCAACCCGAACGCCTTGCTGAAGACGTACTCCACCGCTGCCGCGACGCCGCCGCCGACGATGGTGCCGCCGATGAGGCCGAAGACCGTCAGCCGCGAATTGACCCGCACCAGGTCGATGCTCGGCGGCATCACCCGCGGAGTGACCGCGCTGCGCAACACACTGAATGACTTGGACAGCACCATCATTCCCAGCGCGCACGGGTAGAGCACCCACGACGGGTAGCCGCCGGTCTCGCTGTCGTAGTTGGACAGCAGCACCACCGCCAGCACGGTGCGCAACAGAAACGACATGGCCAGCGCAGCGCGGCGGCCGTGCTGGACCCGGTCGAGCGCCGGCCCGATCAGCGGGGCGATGATCGCGAACGGCGCGATGGTGATCAGCAGGTACAGCGCCACCTTTCCCTTGCTCTCTCCGGTCGCGGCGGCGAAGAACAGGGTGTTGGCCAGCGCCACGGCCATCGCCGAGTCGACGGCGAAGTTGGCGACCACCGGCCAGGTCAGTGCGGTCAGACCGGACTTGTCGGCACCGTCGGCGACGGCGGCGCGGTGCACCATGTCGTACATCCGCGAGCCCATCTCCCGGCTGCGCATGGCCGCGCCGCGGGTCACCCTGACCCGTTCGCCGGCCGCATCGCCGAACTCCTCGTCATCAGTGCCGTACCCGCCGTAGCGGCGGCGGCCGCTGTCGAGCGGTGGCAGGTAGCGATTGCCGCCGGTCAGCGGATCCGATGGGCGATCGTCCTCGCCGGTGGGGTAGTTGGACATCCCGGGATGCTCCCCGGAACGCTCCGGGGAGTGGCGGCCCGATCCCGCTCTCGGGTCAACACGTCGCGGGCCGGACACGGTTCTGATTGTCCCCCATCTCGGCCGGCGACTCAGCGCACCTGAGGCGGTGTGGCCCGCCCGCCCGGCCGTGAGGCAAGATTGCGTGTGATGGACAGCCTGATCGACACCGAAGACCGCCCCCCGGCCGAGCCGCCGGCGGATGTCGCCGCCCTGCTCGCCGGTGCGGTGGAGCAGGCCCGCGCGGCCGTGGTGGAGTTCAGCGGAGACACCGTCGGGGACTACCTCGGTGTGAGTTTCGACGACGAGTCCGCCGCCACCCACCGCTTCCTGGCGGTGCTCACCGGCTACCACGGCTGGCAGTGGGCGGCGGTGGTCGCCGCCTATCCCGGCGCCCAGCACGCCACCGTCAGCGAGGTGGTGCTGGTACCGGGGCCGACCGCCCTGCTGGCCCCGTCGTGGGTGCCGTGGGATGAGCGCCTCAAGCCCGGTGACCTCGGCCCGGGGGATCTGCTGGCGCCGCTGCCCGACGATCCCCGGCTCGCGCCGGGGTTCGCCGCGACCGGTGACCCGCTGATCGACGACACCGCCATCGAACTCGGGCTGGGCCGCCGGTCGGTACTCAGCGCCTTCGGCCGCGACGACGCCGCGCAACGCTGGCATGACGGCGATAACGGCCCGGCGGCGCCGATGGCCCGGGCCACCAAACGGGTATGCCGCGACTGCGGGTTCATGGTGCCCCTCGGCGGCGCACTGGGCGCCATGTTCGGCGTGTGCTGCAACGAGTTGGCCGCCGACGGCCGGGTGGTCGACTTCTTCTACGGGTGCGGCGCGCACTCCGACACCCCGGCCCCGCCGGGAACCGGATCACCGGCGTTCGACCCCTACGACGACGGCG
>JBFYOQ010000195.1:0-15673 GCA_041303735.1 Mycobacterium sp. | reverse complement strand
CCGTCGGCCAGATCACAACGCGCCCAGGATAATTGCGGCGCCTTCTCCCGCGCTGCGTCGAGCATCAGCGGATCGGCGTCCACGGCGGCCACCGACACCCCGCGCCGGGACAATTCCACGGCCACCCGACCGGTGCCGCAACCGGCGTCGAGCACGCGGTGTCCGCCGGTCTGCGCGAGCAGGAAACCGACGAGGTCGGCTTCGCCGTGGATGTTGTCGCCGGAGGACGCCATCTCCTCCCAGCGGGCGTCGTACTCGGCGCCGCGCGACACCTCCGCGTCCTGCCACCGGGTCGTCACTGTCCTATCCCATCACGCGGAGACGACGAGGGTGAGTGTGTTGCCGTCGCGTTCCACCCGCAGTCCGGCCCGGCGGGCGACGGTTGCCACCGCCGACGCGTCACCGGGTTCACTGCTACTACGTGCCAGCGCCCGGGCCAGTCGGCCCTTATGTGCTTTGTTGAAATGGCTGACCACCGCCCGGCGGCCGTCGGGGTACTCGGTCAGCACATCGACCTGGACGGCGGTCGGCAGCCGGCCCAACCCCACATACGCGCCGGAGCGCAGGTCGACCACGAGTTCGCGGGCGGCCAGCTCGGCAAGCACAGGTTCGAGAACCGGCCGCCACCGGCTGGCCAGGGAGGGCCGGCCGGGCAGCTTCGATCCGGCGGAGAGCCGGTAAGCGGGTATCGGGTCCTCAGCGCGCAACAGCCCGAACAGCGCTGAACCGATTGCGAGCCGGGCGCGGGCCCGGGCGGCGGCGGCGCCGGTGAGCGAATCGATGTCGAGGGCGTCGTAGAGCACCCCGGTGTAGCGGTGGATGGCCGGGCACGTCGGCGCGGTGCGCAGCGCGGCGTTGTGTTCGATGTCGGCATCCTTGGCCGCGGAGATGCCCAGTGCCTGCCGGCAGGCGGGCGGGTCGGCGGCGAGGGTGATCAACTCGTCGACCAGTTCGTCGCGCAGCGGGTTGCACCGGGGATGGCCGAGCTTGTCGAGCCGTAGCGGGGGGCGGTCGCCGTCAGCGCGTTTGGTCTCCGACGGGGGGAGCAGCACGATCACCAGCAGACGGTAACCGGCGCGGTCAGGCCGGGCCGAATCCGGCCCGGCGCAGGATCTCGCGACCGGTCGGGCCGGTCAGCAATTCGATGAATCGTCGGCCAATGGCCGGGTTCGCCGCATCGCGGGTCACGGCGATGCGGTAGGTGTTCACCGCGGCGCCCGACTCCGGGATGGCTACCGCGGTGACCCTGCCGGCGGCTGCGCGGGCGTCGGTCACATACGCCAGTCCGGCGTCGGCCTGCCCGCTGATCACCTTATTGAGGACGTCGGTGACCGAGTTCTCCTCGCTGACCGGAGTCAGGTCGACACCCGTGGCGGCCTCGATGCGGGTCAGTGCCGCACCGCACGGCACCTGGGGCGCGCAGGCCACCACGCTCACCCCGCGGAGATCACCGAAGGTGTTGATTACCTTGGGATTTCCCGGCGGCACGACGATGGTGAGGGTGTTGGTCGCGAACGCCGTGGGCTCGTCCACTAACCCCGCATCGACTGCCCTGTCCATGGTGGCGGCGTCTGCCGAGGCGAACACGTCGGCGCGGGCGCCGCCGGTGAGCTGGGCCAGCAGGTCGGCGGATCCGGCGAAGGAGAACTCCACCGCGGCACCGGGATCAGCAGAGCGGAAGGCCGCATCCAGTTCGGTGAAGGCTTCTCGCAGCGATGCGGCCGCGAAGACCACGATCCGGTGCGGATCCGGTGGCACCGCGGCGCAGCCGACGACCAGCAGGACCGGCGTCAGCACTATCGACAGACGCCTCACGGCTCCGCAGGCTCAGTAGGCCGGCAGCTGACCATTACCGGACTGACCGGCCAGACCGTTGAGGATGTTCAGGTTGTGCCGCAATTGCAGCTGCGACAGCCACGGCGGGGTCTGCGCGGGAGGTGCGGCGTCGGTGGGCGCCCAGGGCTGGCAGCCGTTGGTCTTGAACGCGACGTCAGTCGCCTCGATCACCACCAGCTGCGGCTGTTTGGTCAGGGCGTTGCCGAGGGTGGTGTCATCCGCGCCGATGCGCCGCCAGTAGCAGGTGCCGCCGTCCACCGGGCCGCCGGAGGCGTAGACACCGGCGATGATGTCGGTCCCCACCACGTAGGTGCCGTCCTGGTCAACGGCCGGTGGGCCGGGAAGGATCGGTTCGGGCGCGGACGGCTCAGGTTGGGCTGGGGGAGAGGGAGAGGGAGCGGGTTCGGCGGCGGCGAGTCCGGCCGACGGCACGACCGCCGCGGCACTCAGAACCATCGCTGCGGCGATGCGGCTGAGGTGACTCACAGCTCCTGAGCGTAGCCAATCTCTAGACGCAATCCGAGCCGCCGTCGACCAACACCGTCGTTCCGCTGATGTAGCTGCTCTGTTCGGTGCACAGGAAGGCCACCGCCGACGCCACTTCCGTCGCCGTCCCAAACCTGCCCAGCGGCACATGCGCCAGTTCGGCCTGCAGGATCGACGGGATGCCCATCATCGGTTCGGTCATCGGGGTTTCGATGACGCCGGGGGCGATGGCATTGACGCGGATGCCGTCCTTGGCCCATTTGACGGCGAGGTTGCGGGTGAGGTTGATGATGCCCGCCTTGGCCGCGCTGTAGCCGGGAACGACGGTGACGGCCCGCAGCGCCGACATCGACGCCAGGTTCACCACGCTCGCCCCGCCCGTGGCGGTGCTGGCTTTGAGCGCGCGGCGCAGCGCGACGGTCAACCGGTAGGGGGCCATCAGGTTCAGCGCCACCGAGGCGTCGAAGCCGTCCGGATCCGACTCGTCGAGCCCGCCGGGGAAGTTGGCGCCGGCGTTGTTCACCAGCACATCGAGCGTGCCGAAGCCGGCCGCCAACGCGGCGATCGACTCCGGTTCGGTGAGTACCAGCTGCCGGTAGGTCATCTCGGACAGGTCGGCGGTGTAGTCGGCCGCCGCGGGTTTGGTGCCGGTGACGGTCACATCGGCGCCGCCGTCTCGGAAGATCAGTGCGATGGCGTGGCCGATCCCGCTGGTTCCTCCGGTGACCAGGGCTCGGGTGCCGGTGAAGTCGAACTGGGCGCGCGCGGTCATGAGTACCTCTCGATCTGTGCGGTGAGCCACGCCCGTTCCCAGAAGTTGACGCTGGCGGCGAGCAGCTGTTGGTGTGCCTCGTGGAGGATGGCGCGTGCCTCGGCATGCTCGGCCTGCGCATGGGTGACGGTCTCGGCCAAGTGGATCGCGTGCAGCGTCCGGCCGGCGGTCAGATGCTGGCGGGCGCGCGCGGTGATGGCGTCGGCGCCGGCCAGTTCCACCAGGTCAGCACTGACGGAATCGGCGCCCACCGGGTAGAGCTCGGTGGTGGAGCGGTGGTGGAACCAGCCGGAGTAATTCTCCCAGATCGCGCGAACGTCCCAGGAGACCTTGCCGTAACCCTCACCGACCTGCAGGTGATCGGGCAGCGAGATCTGGGCCATCAGTGTGCGAACGTCGGTGCCGGCGTTCATCCCGGCGACGGTCTGGTCGTGGACGTAGCCCACAGCATCTCGGAGCCGGATGAGCTCGGCGTCGATGAGCTCGGCGCCGATGATCGGCTCGAAGTGTCCGGTGAGCAGGATCCGCGGCGCCAGTGCGCGGACGCGCTCGATGGTGTCGATGACGCTGAGTGCGTCCCGGTAGCGGTCACCTCGCATGGTGACGAGGTTCGGGATGTGGCCGAACACCGGACCGAAGGTGTTGCTGCACAGACAGATCCGCTCGTCGGGTAGCCACACCACCATTGAGTCGGTGGTCTCGCCACCCGGGGTGGCGATCAGTTCCAGCCGTCGGCCGCCGAGTTCGAGGGTCAGGATGTCCTCGACGGTGATGTCGGCGGTCGCGGCGCTCTGCACGGGCAGCTTCTTGCCGAACCGTCGGGCGATGGCGGCGATGCCGTCGGAGAGCCGGCCGCTGAAGGCGAAGGCGCTGCGGGCGATCCGGTACTGCAGGAGGCGTTCGTTGTCGTCCCGCCAGGATTGCCAGTTCGCCTGCGCCACAACCTCGGTCTGCTCGTCGCGCAGCGTGTCGATGCCGCCCACGTGGTCGTAGTGGCCCTGGGTGATGATGATGTAGCGAACCGGGTCGGTGCTGACGGCATCGAAGTTGGCCCGGTGCACCACGGATTCGAATCCCATGCCGGTGTTGACCACGATCCTGCCGCCGGCGGTGGTCAGCAGGTAGGAGTTGGTGAGGCCGGGGGAGCACCAGATACCCGGCGCCACCTCCTCGGCGTGCTCGGCGGACGCCGGGGCCATTGCCTCGGCGCCGGGGCGGCTTCGCCAGATCGGTTCGGTCACTCAGATCCTCAGCTCTCCGGGCGGACGTCGAAGCGGTCGAAGTAGAACGCGAACGGCGCGCGCACCTCCTCGGCGGTGACGCCGAAGTGCCGCTGCAGGTCATAGGGGATCGACCCCTTGGCGCCGCGGCGGTTGGAGTCGATGTAGTCGCTGAACCGGCGCCGCACGGCCGGTGGAATGTCGATGCCGGCCCGGCGGTAGTACTCGTCGAGCACCGGCATCTCGCCCCCGTTGAGTTGATGGAACCCGATGTCGATGCTGGCCTCGGCCGCCACCAGGTCGCGGTCGCGCACACAGGCGCTGAGCAGTCGGTGGATGCGGTCGCTCCAGTACCGGATCAGCCACTGCGGCTCGATGCTGGTGCGCCGCATCCGGTCGGAGTACGCCATCATCGTGGCCGCAGAACGGATCACCGCCACCGGATCCCGGTGAGTGAACGCCACCGTCGCATCCGGGAAGGTGGCCATCAGCGGACCGAGTTGCTCGGCGTGCTGCGGGGATTTGAGCACCCAGGTCTGCGGGCCGCGCAGGAATGTCAGCGCCTGCAGCACCGTCTTGAGGTAGGCGTAGTGGCGGTGCTGGTCGAGGAGTAAGTAGGCGTCGCGCCATCCGGGCACCCGGGCAAGCCATTCCAGGACATAGGACGCGAGATCGAGGTCGAGCAGTTCGACCTCCTCCTCGATGGCTTCGGGGAACTGGTCGTGCATCGCCGCGACGAGGGGCGTGCTGGCCATCATCGCCTCGTGTTCGGCGGCCGCGCGGGCGAACCGTGGGTCCACACCCGAGCGGGCCGGACCCTGTCCTCGGGCCGGGATCGGCTCCTGGCTCTCCCAGTACGGCAGGGCGCGGCGGCGCGGATCGCAGGCAAGCAGGTTGACCAGATGGGTGGTGCCCGATCGCGGCATGCCGACCACGATCAGCGGCCGGGGGATCTCGATATCGGTGATCTCGGGGTAGCGCCTGATCAGGTCGGTCAGCGACAGCCGGTTACGCATGAGCCTGACCAGCCGGGAGCGCAGGGTGTGCCGGCTCAGTTGCCGCAACCCGACGTCGGCGTCGATGGCGGTGATCTGCGCGGCCAATCGGGTGGTGAATCCGCCGTCGTCGTCGAAGTCGTCGACTCCGGCCGCGGTCACCGCCTCGGCTCGCATCGCGTCAAGGTCGAACTCGACCCGGCGCGACTCGGTGTAGTCGAGGATCTTCCGCTGGACGTCGGTCAGCACCGGATCGGTGAGATCATCGAGATTGATCACCACACCGCCTTCTGTGTCGATAATGTCGGCACCGATGATTCAACAGGCTCGCATACTGTCACCGGGGGTGGTTTCGGTGGACTCGGTGCCCTCTCCGGTGTGCGGACCCCGCGACGCGATCGTCGACGTACACGCCTGCGGCATCTGCGGCAGCGACCTGAGTTACATCGCAATGGGCGGGCTGGCCGGCCCCAACGGCGAGCCGATGCCGCTGGGCCACGAGTTCGCCGGGGTGGTGCGGGAGGTCGGCGCCGAGGTGGCCGGAACCAAGGTGGGTGACCGGGTTGTGGTTCATCCCGGCGACGACGACCTCGGCCGGATCGGGAGCGGGTCCCCGGAGGGGGGGCTGGCCGAGGCTGTCCTGGTTCGCGACGCCGCCCGTGGCGGACGCCTGTATCCGATTCCCGACGATATGCCACTCGATATCGCCGCCCTCGCCGAGCCCGTCGCGGTGGGGATGCACGCGGCCGAACAGGCCGACGTGCGTCCGGGTGAGCTGGTGGCGGTGTTCGGTTGCGGCCCCATCGGTCTGGCCGCCATCGCCAGTCTGGTCGACCGCGGGCTGACCGATATCGTCGGTGTCGACCTGTCCGCCACCCGTCGCGGGTTGGCCGAGCAACTCGGCGCCACGGCCACGATCGACCCGGCCGCGGGCAGCGTCTGGCGGGAACTGGCGCGGATCCACGGCGAGGTCGCGCTGACCTACGGCACGGCACCGGCCACCAACGCGTTCATCGAGGCGTCCGGATCGGACAAAGTCCTTACCGGCATGGTCGATCGCGCCCGCCGCGGCGCCCGGATCAGCGTGGTGGCGCTGCACTACAACCCGGTGGCGGTGAATTTCATCAACGTCTTGATGAAGGAGATCACCATTCGCGGCTCGATGGAGTATCCGGCCCGCTTCGCCGACGCTATCGACCTTCTGACCCGCCGCGACATGTCCGGCCTCATCACCGACCGGTTCCCACTGCACTCGGTCGATGCCGCGCTGCAGTTGCTCGGCGAGAGCCGCGAATGCGGAAAGGTACTGATCGACGTCCGCGCCCGTCGAGAGGGTTAAGCGGTGACGAACCGGTCCCGGTAGGCGCGCAACCGCCGCGCGACATCCTCGGTATCCAGACCCAGACTCGCCATGTCGTAGCGCACCTCGCCGTGCCGGCCGCGCGGATGTTGCGCGGTGAACGCCGCCATCGCGGTGCGTGCCTTCTCGCCGTAGGGCTGGCCGGCCATCTCATAGATGGCGGCCAGGGTGGCGTCCTCGTCGGCCATGAAATCGCCGAACCGCACATCGATGGACTGCGCGGCGGGCAGCACGTCGCGGTCGCGCAGGCATCCATTGAGCAGATCTTCGGTGCGGCCGAGCCAGTACCGGCCGATCGCCGCCGGGTCGGGGTGCTCGCAGGCCATCCGTGCGCCGTAGGCCACCATGGTCACCATCGAGCGTGTCACCTCGACCGGATCACGATGTGTCACAACGAATGTGGCGTCGGGGAAGGTGTCGTACAACACACTGAACTGCTCGAGGTGTTGCGGGGACTTCAGCACCCAGCGCGTCCCGCCGCGCAGCCACTGCAGGGCCTGCAGTTGGCGTTTGAGGTGCGCGTAGGACGGCCGCTGATCGTGCGCCTTGTAGTCGGCGGCGAAGCTGGGCACGTAGTAGGTGGTCTCGAACAACATCCCGGAGATGTCGTTGGCCAGCAGCTGGATCTCCTCGTGCGCGTGGTCGACGGCCATCTCGTGCATCCGCTTGAAGTACGGCATCGCGGCGTCGACCATGCCCAGGCCCATGGCGCAGCGTTCCCGGCGGCCCTGCTCGCCCGCTTCGTCAGACGCGGGGAACGGCTCGAGGCTCTCCCAGTACGGCAGGTAGCGCATCGCCGGATCGGCGGCGATCAGGTTGTGCAGGTGCGTGGTGCCGCTGCGGGGAAGCCCGCAGATGATGATCGGCCGTTCGATCGGGATGGAGTCGATCTCCGGATGCGCGGCGATCAGGGCCTCCAGCCGCAGCCTGTTGACCAGATTGCCCACCAGTTGCTCGAACACGACGCCGACGCCGGTGTCGGACAGTCCGGCTTCGGTGCGCAGCGCGCCGCACAGCAACTCCAGTCGGCTGCGGAAGTCCACCGCACCCCAGCCGCTCAGTCCGGTGCGCTCCGCTGCGGCTGCCATCAGCGCATCCGGCGTCAGTTCCACGGTGGCGCCATAGGCGGCCAGGCCGTCCCGGATCGGCCGGGCTGCCGCCGGAAAGACCGGGTGGGCCAGGTCGTCGATCCTCACCGGTCCCGGGCGCACGCTGCTCACGCCGAGACCTCGCTGAGCTTCACTACCCGGCAGGCGGGCCGCTGCGGGGTCTGCGCGGGCAGGAACCATCGCAGCCAGATCAGGCCCGCACTCCGGCCGGCCGTGGACACCCAGTTCGGATGTCCCGGGTCGGCGTCGCTGACCACGATCTGCCAGGAGCCATCCGGCCGATAGGTCACGTGCGCACCGTTGAGGGTGACTCGCTCGTAGTCGTAGTTGAACGTGTGCAGGAACGGGTTCCACAGGCAGAGGTTCCAGAACACGCACTCCGGTGAGGTTCCCTCGATGACCAGCGCCTCATCGGGGGCCAGTTCGTAGGCGCCCATGGCGTAGGCGGCGTCGGCCGCCGACCAGCCGTAGGCGTTCTGGGGCACGGGGTAGGGCTCGGCGATCTCGTTGGGCGGGGAGATCCGGACCGGAATGAATGAGCACTGCTCGGTGATCCAGGTTCGCGCGGCCCGCAGCCGTCGGGTGAGGTCGGCTCGGTCGTCGTGACGCCGCTCGGGGCGGTCAACCGATTCGATGCTCCAGGTGGCCCGGCGGTCGGTGTCGGGGTTATCGAGGTAGTCGCGGGTTAGGGCGACCACCGCGTCGGCCTCGAGTTGCAGCCAGGTGCCGGGGTGCTCGTCGGGGGACAGGATCAGCTCGAAATCGCCGTGATCGTCGAACTCCAGCGACCGGTGGTTGACGGTTCCGACGATGCGGGTGCTGTAGTGGCCGTCATCGGGTCCGCCGTAGACGGTGAGCGAGAGATACACCGAGTCGCCGCGGTTTCCCCGCACCCGGTAGGTCCGGCCGGGTGCGATCGGCGCCAGCTGGTAGAACGCGTCGGAGTTGTCCCCGCCCCACTTGAGGTACGGGCCGATGACGTCGACGAAACGCGGTCTGTCGGTATCGCCCCATACATAGGCGTTCACCGCGACGTGCAGCAGGCTCAGCAGCAGCCGGTAGGAGTCGAGGACATCGGGTTCGGCCAGCGGCGGGTCGGCGGTGAGGAACTTGCGCTCCACCGACGTGAGCTCGTCGAGCAGTTCATGAAAGGCCCGGGAGAGGTCATCGTCGGTGGTCATCCGCCCACGGTATGACGCGGGCGACTCGGTCTTACGCGTTTCTGACCGGTAACGGCACGGCTGGCAAACTCGGTCGATTCGGACCTAGAGTCAGATTTATGAAAAACCATGTGATCAGAATGCTCACGCTCGTGCTGGCGGTGGCAGCCCTGACCTTCGGGATCGCCAAGCCGGCGACCGCGCAGGCCGAGGACCTCAACTTCACCGGTACCACCCTGAGCGGCGCAACCTTCAACGGCGCCAGCCTGCAGGGTAAGCCGGCGGTGCTGTGGTTCTGGACCCCATGGTGCCCGTTCTGCAACTCCGAGGCGCCCAGCGTGAGCGCGGTCGCCGCGGCCAACCCGTCGGTGACGTTCGTGGGCGTGTCCACCCGCGCGGACGTCGGGTCGATGCAGGGCTTCGTCTCGAAGTACAACCTGAACTTCACCAACATCAATGACGCCGACGGCTCGATCTGGGCGAAGTTCAACGTGCCGTGGCAGCCGGCATACGTCTTCCTGCGGGCCGACGGGACCTCCTCGTTCGTGAACAATCCTGTCTCGGCGATGTCGCAGCAGGAGCTCACCGACCGGGTGCGCGCCCTGACGTCCTGAGTACCCACGTGAACTCAGACCTGATCGGGCTGGCGTTCGCCGCCGGGATGGTCGCGGCATTCAACCCGTGCGGATTCGCCATGCTGCCCGCCTACCTCACGTTCGTGGTGCAACGCGAGGATGGCGGGCAGGCCGCGGCGGTGGCCCGCGCTCTGGGCGCGACCGTCGCGATGGCGCTGGGATTCCTGGCCGTCTTCGGGTCCTTCGGCTTGCTGACCGTGTCACTCGCCGGGACTCTGCAGCGCTATATGCCGTATGTGACCCTTGTGGTCGGCATTTCGCTTGTGGCACTCGGTATTTGGTTGCTGCTCGGTCGGGAACTGACGTTCCGGTCGATCGGGAAGGGGCCGGGGTGGGCGCCCACCTCGCGCGTGGGATCCATGTTCGGCTACGGCGTCAGCTACGCGATCGCATCTCTGTCGTGCACGGTCGGTCCGTTCCTGGCGGTGACCGGCAGCAGTCTGCGCAGCGGCTCCGCCCTCACCGGCTTCCTGGTGTACGCGGCCTATGCCGCCGGGATTGCGCTGGTGGTCGGAGTGCTGGCAGTGGCCGTGGCATTGGCCAGCACCACCGTGGTGACGAGGATGCGGACGGTGCTGCCCTACATCAACCGGATCAGCGGGGCGATCCTCGCGGTCGTCGGGGCCTACGTCGCGTACTACGGGTGGTTCGAACTGCGGCTGTTCGCCGGCGGAAGCGCACAAGATCCGGTGATCGCGGCGGCGGGTCGGGTGCAGGGAACTGTGGCGGGCTGGGTCTACCGAGGTGGTGCGTGGCCGTGGCTGGTGGCGCTGGTCGCCCTCGTGGCGCTGACGGGCACCGCGTGGGCACTGCAACGCCGCCGCCGGCGTGCCGGCTCCAATCCACCGGCGCGCCTAGACTCGTCGGTATGAGTGTTTCGCGCCGCTGCGGGGCCATCGCGGCCGCCGCGCTGACCCTGACCGGGGTGCCGGTCGCGATCCTGACATTCGGCCCGAGCGGTGAGGCGCAGGCCGACGTCTGCGCCAGCGCCGGACGGCGGGTGACGGTGAGCGGATGCGCGAGCCTCGCCGACGTGATGGCGCCGTATGTGGTGCCGCCGGACGCATATGCCCCGATCAGCCCGAACGCCAGCGCGTGCGTGGGCTGGAACGGCCGCTGGATCAGCGCCGGCGGCTGCACGTAAAGCGGTGATGCAGAGAACCCCCCGCGGAAGCATCCGCGGGGGGTTCTCTGTCTGACGGTGCTACTGGTGCAGATCGAAGCGGTCGTTGTCCATGACCTTCACCCACGCCGATACGAAGTCCTTGACGAACTTCTCCTTGGCGTCGTCCTCGGCGTAGACCTCGGCGAGTGCACGAAGCTGCGAGTTCGAACCGAACAGCAGGTCGACCCGGCTGGCGGTGTACCTGTCCTTACCGGTGGACCGGTCCTTGCCGACGTAGGTTCCGTCGTCTGCCGGCGACGGGGACCACTTGGTGCTCATGTCGAGCAGGTTGGTGAAGAAATCCGTCGTCAGTGCGCCGGGCCGCTCGGTCAGGACGCCCAGCTTCGTATCACCGAAGTTGGTCCCGAGCACCCGCAGACCGCCGATCAGCACGGTCATCTGCGGAGCCGACAACCCGAGCAGGTTGGCGCGATCGATGAGGTGGTACTCGGCCGGCAGGCCGAGCGCCTTGCCGGCGTAGTTGCGGAAACCGTCGGCTTTCGGCTCGAGGTAGGAGAACGACTCGACGTCGGTCTGGTCCTGGGTGGCGTCGCCGCGGCCCGAACTGAACGGCACCTGGATGTCGAATCCGGCGGCCTTGGCCGCCTTCTCGACACCGACGTTGCCGGCCAGGACCACGAGGTCGGCAAAGGACGCCTCGACTCCCGAGGAAGCCTTGATGTCCTCCAGCACCCGGATCACCTGAGCCAGCTCGTCCGGCTCGTTGACCTCCCAGCCCAACTGCGGCTGCAGTCTGATGCGGCCGCCATTGGCTCCACCGCGCAGGTCACTGCTGCGGTAGGACGACGCAGCCTTCCATGCCGTGGACACCAGTTGCTGCACAGTCAGACCCGACCCGGCGATCGCTGTCTTGAGCTTCGCGACATCACCGGCCGAGAGGGTCTTGCCTGCGGGTATCAGGTCCTGCCACACCCAGGTCTTCTTGGGCGCCAGCGGGCCGAGGTAGCGGGTGACCGGTCCCATATCGCGGTGGAGCAGCTTGAACCAGGCCTTGGCGAACTCGTCGGCCAGTTCCTCCGGGTGATCGAGCCAACGACGGGTGATCTTCTCGTAGATCGGGTCTAACCGCATCGACAGGTCCGTGGTGAGCATGGACGGATGGGTCTTGCCGTCGCCCTGGGCCATCGGCACCGAGTTGGCCCAGCCGTCGTCCTTCGGCTTCCACTGATGGGCGCCGGCCGGGCTCTGGGTCAGTTCCCACTCGTTGCCGTAGAGGATCTCCAGATAGCTGTTGTCCCACTTGGTCGGGGTGTGGGTCCAGATGACCTCCAGGCCGCTGGTGTACGCGTCGTTGCCGACACCGGTGCCGCTGTTGCGGTTGGCCCACCCGAGGCCCATCTCGTCCAGCGGAGCCGCCTCGGGCTCCGGGCCCATGAGGTCGGGGTTGCCGTTGCCATGGGTCTTGCCGAACGTATGACCGCCGACGATCAGGGCCGCAGTCTCGACATCGTTCATCGCCATCCGGCCGAACGTCTCGCGGATGTCGATGGCCGCGGCCACCGGATCCGGTTTGCCCTCGGGACCTTCGGGGTTGACGTAGATCAGGCCCATATGGGTGGCACCGAGCGGGTTTTCGAGTTTGGTGCGGTCGCTTCCTGAGTAGCGGTCCTGGGAGCCCAACCACTCGGCCTCGGCGCCCCAGTAGATGTCCTCCTCCGGCTCCCAGTAGTCGGGGCGGCCGAAGGCAAAGCCGGCCGTCTGGAAGCCCATCGTCTCCAGCGCGCGGTTGCCGGCGAAGATGATCAGATCCGCCCACGACAGTTGCTTGCCGTACTTCTTCTTGACCGGCCACAGCAGCCGACGCGCCTTGTCCAGGCTGGCGTTGTCGGGCCAGCTGTTGAGCGGAGCGAAGCGCTGCATACCGCGGCCGCCGCCGCCGCGGCCGTCTTGGACGCGGTAAGTCCCGGCTGCGTGCCAGGTCATCCGGACGAAGAAGGGTCCGTAGTGGCCGAAGTCGGCAGGCCACCAATCCTGCGAGTCGGTCATCAAGTCATCGACGTCGCGGGTCAGCTCATCGACGTCCAGGGTCTGGACCACCGTCCGGTAGTCGTAGCCGGAGTCCATCGGGTCGATGACGTCCGGGTTCTTCTGCAGGACCTTGAGGTTGACGGCGTTCGGCCACCAATCGCGGTTGCTACCGCCCTCGACGGGCGGCCTGATGCGCATCGGACAGCCGCCCTCCGCGGAATCTGTCTGAGCCTCGCCGATGGGCGAATTGTGGTCAGCCACGTGTGTTCCTTCCAGAATTGGGTTTGGGTGATAAAGCGGTGATCACCGGTTGTGATCCCGAAGCTCTCTGAGCCGAGCAGTCCGGGCACTGCCCCCAGTAGATGACCTCGGCCTCGTCGACGACGAAGCCGGTCAGTTCAGCGGGGTCACCGACCGGGTCGATACACGGTGCCTGGCCGGCGGCGCAGTCCACGTCGCCGATGGTTCCACACGACCGGCAGACCACGTGATGGTGGTTGTCGCCGACACGGGCCTCGTAACGCGCCACCGACCCCGACGGCTGGATGCGTCGCACCAGGCCTGCTGTGGTCAGGGCGGCCAGCACGTCGTACACCGCCTGCCGGGACACCTCGGGCAGGCCCACGCGGACGGCTCCGACGATGGTGTCGGTGTCTGCGTGCGGATGGTCGTGAACGGCTTCGAGCACCGCCAGTCGGGGCCGGGTGACCCGCAGGTCGGCGGAGCGCAGAAGCTCCTTAGCGCCCCCCGCCGGCTGCATCTCTGCCCTCACGACGCCCATCCTCCGCTGTTTTCTGGACTCAGTCAAGACTGGGCGTGCCCGCTCGGTAGGGTGTCATATCGTGCCTTTCAACACGGTGGCCTTCGAGCTCGTGCCACCCAATGTCGAGCGCGATCACGAACAGCGGCTCGGTGAAGCCCGCAAGGCGATGCGCCTGTCGGCGGAGTCGGGTGTTCGCATCGGGCACGTCATGATCCCGGGGATGATCGACGAGGACGCCGGCCGCCCGGTGGAGATGAAGCCGAAACTCGATGTGCTCGAGTACTGGTCGCTGATCGCCCCGGAGATGCCGGGGGTGCACGGGTTGTGCACCCAGGTGACTTCGTTCTCCAGTGAACCGGTCCTGCGCGGGCGTCTGAGTGATCTGCTGGCGGCGGGCATCGAGGGCATCGCCTTCGTCGGCGTGCCGCGCACCATGAGCGACGGGCAGGGCACCGGGGTGCCACCGACCGACGCCCTGCACGTCTACCGCGACCTCGTTGCGCACCGCGGCGTGGTGTTGATCCCGACCCGCGAGGGGGAGATCGGCCGGTTCGGGTTCAAGTGCGACCAGGGCGCCACCTACGCGCTGACCCAGCTGCTGTATTCCGACGCGATCGTCGGGTTCCTGCGCGACTTCGCCGCGGCCAGCGACCACCGCCCGGAGATCCTGCTGTCCTTCGGTTTCGTACCCAAGATGGAAAGCACTGTGGGGCTGGTGAATTGGCTGATCCAGGATCCCGGCAACGCGGCGGTGGCCGCCGAACAGGAGTTCGTACGGACTCTGGCCGGCAGCGAACCGGACCATAAACGCGCACTGATGCTCGACCTGTACAAACGGGTCATCGACAATGTGGTCGACCTCGGTTTCCCGCTGAGCGTCCATCTCGAGGCCACCTACGGCGCTTCCGCGGCGGCATTCGACACCTTCGCCGAGTTGCTCGGCTACTGGTCCCCGACGGCCTAGTCGGGGCGCGGTGAAGACCTGGATCGACTTCGATGCCGCACCCGTGTTCGCCATCCCGCTCACCGACGGCGCGGAGGTCTGCGAGGGAATGCTGCTCGAGGGTCCGCAGGGCTGGGGGGAGTTCAGCGCACCGCGCTATCTCGATGAACGCCGCGCCGCCCGCTGGCTGACCGCCGCCATCGAGGTCGGCACCGTCGGCTGGCCCGACCCGGTCCGCGGCCGGGTTCCGGTCGCGGTGACGGTGCCGGCCGTCGGAGCCGATCGGGCCCACGAGATCGTCACCGCCTCCGGATGCCGGACCGCGGCGGTGACGGTCGGGGCGGGCACACCGGCCGAGGACATCGCCCGCCTGGAAGCGGTGCGCGACGCACTCGGACCCCGCGGGACGATCCGCTGTGATGCCGGTGGGGCCTGGGACGCCGACGGCGCCGTCGCCGCGGTGCCGGGGCTGATCCGTGCTGCCGGAGGACTGGAGTTCATCGAGAACCCCTGCGCGACATTGGCCGACACCGCCGCCGCCAAAGATCGATTGGACATTCCTGTCGCGGTCGGCCGACTGGTCTGTGAATCCGAGCATCCGCTGGACGCCAACCTGGCCGGCGTCGCCGATATCGCCGTGCTGACCGTATCCGCACTCGGCGGCGTGCGCCGCGCATGGCGGTTCGCGGACAAGTGCGGTCTGCCGTGTGTGGTGAGCAGCGCGCGGGAAAGCACGATCGGCTCGGCCGGGGGTTTGGCACTGGCCGGCGTGCTGCCCGATCCCGGGTTCGCTCACCAACTGGGCGGCGTGGCCCTGCTCAGTGGCGACCTGGTCAGCGCGGGCCGATCGCTGATCCCGGTGGACGGCCACCTCCCGGTCGCGCCAATGCCGCCGGCACCGGATCCGGTACAGCTGGCGCGGTTCACCGCCGATCCTGCCCGTGTCAGCTGGTGGCGGGCCCGAATGCAGGCGGTCCAGTCCTACATATAGATCGCCTGGGTGTGGGCGAAGCTCAGCGCTTGCCGCGGGGCAGCGCTACCGACACGGCACGCATCAGCACCCGCTTGGCCGTCGCGGCCGCCGAACCCGCGGTGGCCGCCACCGCCGAACGGTTCGGCGGATCGACCCGCAGAGTCTCTCCCTCGCTGACACGGCCGCCCTTGAGCACCGTGCCGTACACCCCCAGGCACCGACGGGCGTGGGCGGCGATGGTGCGGGTGACGGCGGGATCGCGGTCCA
>JBFYOQ010000194.1:0-7132 GCA_041303735.1 Mycobacterium sp. | reverse complement strand
CCACCGAGGGATGTACCGCGAACATCACCAGTAACCGCGGCTGGACCGCGGTCGCAACCCTGGCCGGCGGCCGGTGGGTTTTCAACACGTCCAAGCCGGACGCGATGGTGTGCCCCGACGGTAGCTTCGCGCCCATCGTTCTGCGCTACTCACTGGATGCGGCCAGCCTGAACGGCATCGTCACCGCCGACTCGAACGGCGAATGCGTGGGCGGTCAGGTCACCCAGATCGCGATCCAGATGAAGAAGATCGGCTAGGGCGGACCGACCTAGCTTCGCTTGCCTGGCGGCCGGGCACCCTTCGCGATGCCCAGACCCTTCACCGGGCTCTGATCGCCGCCGTTGTCCGTGGGTGCCGGGGACGGCGCGGGCTCGGCCGCGGGCGCCTGGAGAGCCGGTGCTGACGGCGGAGCCTCAGCGGGAGCGGACGCCGCAGGCGCTGCCTTCTTGGCGCCGGGACGCTTGGCGCCCGGCGCGATACCCAGACCCTTGACCGGCGCGGCCGGTTCGGCCGGGACCGCTGGTGCCGCGGCTTCTTCAGTGGGCGCCGGGGCGGCTGACTCGGCAGCCGGTGCCTGAGCCGGTGCGGCCTTTTTGGCGCCGGGACGTTTGGCGCCCGCGGCGATACCCAAGCCTTTCGCCGGCGCCGGCGCGGCCGCCGGAGCCACTGGGGCTGCCGGGGCTGCCGGGGCCGCGGGTGCGGCGGCCGGCGCAGCGGCGACCGGCTCCGGCACGGGTGCTGCGACCGGCGCAGCGGGCTTGACCGCCGGAGCGGCAGCGGCAGCCAGCTTGGCGGCGGTCCCCTTCTGCGGCAACGTGATCGAGCCGCGGTCGAGGGACCCGAGCAGCAACTGGGCCACATCGACCACCTCGACCTGTTCGGCCTTGCCACGGTCGCCGACACCGTCGGACAGCATCACCCGGCAGAACGGGCAGCCGGTCGCGATGGTGGTGGGGTCGAGACCCAGCGCCTCGTCGACGCGCTCGTGGTTGACCCGCTTACCGAGGTGTTCCTCCATCCACATCCGGGCGCCACCGGCGCCGCAGCAGAAGCCGGTTTCGGCGTGACGCGGCATCTCGGTGAGTGTGGCGCCCGATGCGTCGATCAACTCGCGTGGCGCGTCGTAGACCTTGTTGTGCCGGCCGAGGTAGCAGGGATCGTGGTAGGTGATCGTGCCTGCCTGGCCGTTGCTTGAGCCGTTGCCGCCCACCGAGGACACCGGGACGAGTTTCTTGTCCCGCACCAGCCGGTTGAGCAGCTGGGTGTGGTGCAGCACCGTGTAGCTGCCGCCGACCTGCGGGTACTCCCGGCCCAGGGTGTTGAAGCAGTGCGGGCAGGTGACGACGACCTTGCGATCCACCCGCTCCACGCCTTCGAAGAGGTCGTTGAGTGTCTCGACGTTCTGCGTCGCGAGCTGCTGGAAGAGGAACTCGTTGCCGGAGCGGCGGGCCGAGTCGCCCGTGCAGGTCTCGCCGTCACCGAGGACGAGGAACTTGACCCCCGCCGCCGACAGCAATTCGGCGACGGCCTTGGTGGTCTTCTTGGCGCGGTCGTCGAGCGAGCCGGCGCAGCCGACCCAGAACAGATACTCAAAGCCGGCGAAGGATTCGACGTCCTTGCCGTAGACCGGCACGTCGAAGTCGACCTCGTCGATCCAGGTGAGCCGCTCTTTGGCGTTCTGCCCCCACGGGTTGCCCTTGGACTCGAGGTTCTTGTAGAGCCCGCCGAGCTCGCTGGGGAACTCCGATTCCATCATCACCTGGTAGCGGCGCATGTCGACGATGTGGTCGATGTGCTCGATGTCGACCGGGCACTGCTCGACGCAGGCGCCGCAGGTGGTGCACGACCACAGCACATCGGGGTCGATCACGCCGAGCGCCGCGGCGTCGCCGACCAGCGGGCGGCTGGCCTGCAGCGGGGAATCCGCGGGTACCCGACCGAAGCCGGATTCGGGAACGTGATGCTCCTCGGCGTGCTTCTCGCCGGAAAGGTTCTCGCCGATGCCGCCAACGGGCGTGTTCTCGGCGGGGGTCTCTTTATCGCTGAAGATATACGGAGCCTTGGCGAACAGGTGATCGCGCAGGTCCATGATGATCAGCTTGGGGGACAACGGCTTTCCGGTGTTCCACGCCGGGCACTGCGATTGGCAGCGGCCACACTCGGTGCACGTGGTGAAGTCGAGGTAGCCCTTCCAGGTGAAGTCCTCGATTTTTCCGCGGCCGAAGACCGCGTCCTCCGCGGGGTCTTCGAAGTCGATGTAGGTGCCCTGTGATTCCATCGGCAGCAGCGGGCCGAGCGCGTTGGGCAGCCGCTTGAACGTCACGTTCAGCGGCGCCAGGCCGATGTGCAGGTGCTTGGAGTTGAGCACGATCAGCAGGAACACCAGCATCACGCCGATGTGCAGCAGCAGCGCCACCGTCTCGACGATCTCATTGCCGTGCACGCCGAGGGGTTCGAGCAGCTTGGCCACACCGTGGGAGAAGAACGCGGCCGGTCCGTACGGAAGGTTGCCGACGTTGACCGCCGCGCCGCGGAACAGGCCATAGGTCCAGATCACGTTGAAGATCATGAACAGGATCAGCCAGGCACCGCCGGTGTGCGATCCGTAGAACCGCGACGAGCGGCCGTGCTCCTTGGGTTCGGCACGCATCCGGATGACGGCGAAAGTGATGATGCCCAGCAGAACCGCGACGGCGAAGAAGTCCTGCAGGAAACCCAGGATGTTCCACCTGCCGACCACCGGGATGTGGAACTTGGGGTCGAACAGCACACCGTAGGCCTCGAGATACACCGTGGCCAGAACAAAGAAGCCCCACATGGTGAAGAAGTGCGCGATGCCCGGAATCGACCAGCGCAGCAGACGGGTCTGGCCGAAGACCTCTTTGACCTGATTACCGATCCGTTCGCCGAGGTGGTTCTTGCGTCCGCGCTCATCGGCGGTGGTCGCACCGGACCGGATCAGTTTCGTCAGCCACAGCACCCGCTTGAGTGCGAACACTGCGACGATGGCGGTCATGGCCAGACCTATGGTCAGCCGGATGAGAGTCTGCGTATCCACGGCTTCCCTCTCTTGGGAGCTACTGGTCGGTAACCAGGCCGATGTTACCGACGGGTAACTTGTGCCTGTGTGCAATTCATAGTCGCATCCCGCAGCTCTGCCGTGCCAGAGGGGTTGCCATAACTCACGGCCGCCCTATTCCTCCGGAGCCGGCTTGGTGGTCGGCAGTGCCGTCTCAGCGGGGATGACGGCCTGCGTGGTGATCACCGGCTCGACGGTCGTCGTCGGCGGCGGCGGGGCGGCGGTCGTGGTCGGCGGTTCCGCCGTCGTGGTGGGTGGCGGCGTCGTGCGAGTGGTCGTGGTCGTGGGTGTGGTGGTTGTGGGTGTGGTGGTTGTGGTTGTGGTTGTGGGGGTCGTCGTTGTGGTCGTTGTGGTTGTCGTGGTGGTGGGCGTCGTCGTCGTCGTGGTGGTGGGTGTGGTGGTGGTGGTGGCGGCGGTGGTCGTGGTTGTCGGTGTGATGGTCGAGACGGTCGGCTGGCCGTTCCCCCCTGTCACGGTGACCGTCTGTGGCACCGGCACGGTGGACGTCGATGGCCCGTCGCCGGGCTTGGTGACGCGGGTCGTCGTGGTCACCGGAGTGCTGTCGGAGCTTGTGAGAGTCAGCGCCAGCCCCCCGACGGCCAGTGCGGCAAGCGCCGCGGCGATGCCGAACAGCAGAGGCGGGCGGCGATACCACGGCGCCGACGCGACAATCGCCGCGGTGGCCCGGTCGTCGGTTCCGAGAAAAACCGTCGGGCGGTCTGCGGTGGAAGACGCCGCGTAACTCTGCCGCGCGTAGTCCTCGCCTACATAGTCCTCGCCGACATAGGGCACGGGCTCGCCGGAGCCGTCGTCGTCCTGCGACCAGGCCAGGGCCTGTCCGGCCTGAGTCGGGTCCGACGCGCTGGGGGCTAAGCCGGTGGGGTCATCCGCACCTGCGGCATCGCCCAGGTTTGCGTACTGCGTGGGTTCGCTGTCGGGGTACTCACCCTCCGGGGGATCTTTAGGCGCCACGACGTGAACCCTAGTGCTCTATAGGCCTGACATCACCGAGTGCGAGAACAGCGCAAGGTGGTCGAGGTCGGACAGATCGAGCAGTTGCAGATACACCCGCCCCACGCCGGCGTCGGCGAAGGCGCCGAGCTGATCGGCGATCTGCGACGGTGTGCCCACCAGCGGGGAGTTGGACGCGAGTTCATCGCTCGCCCGGCCGATCGCCTCAGCGCGCCGGGCGATCTCCGCGTCGTCGGCCCCGGCGCACACCACGAACGCCGCGGAGTAGACGAGGTCGTCGGGAGAGCGCCCAGCGGTCGCGCACGCCTCGCGCACCCGACTCACCTGCAGTCGGGTGAAGTCGAGGGTGGGAAAGGCGAGGTTGAACTCGGTCGCGAAGCGGGCCGCCAGTGCGGGGGTGCGCTTGGCGCCACCGCCGCCGATGATGATCGGCGGGTACGGGCGCTGCACAGGTTTGGGCAATGCGGGGGAGTCGTCGACGCTGTAGTGCGCGCCGGTGTAGCTGAACCGCTCGCGAGGGGGTGTGTTCCACAGGCCGGTGATGATGTCGAGCTGTTCCTCAAGACGGTCGAATCGCTCGCGCAGGCCGGGGAACGGAATCGCGTAGGCACGGTGTTCGGCTTCGAACCACCCTGCGCCGATACCGAATTCGACCCGGCCGCCACTCATCGCGTCCACCTCGGCCACCGAGATCGCCAGCGGCCCCGGGTGACGGAATGTCGCCGAGGTCACCAGAGTTCCCAGCCGGATGGTAGTGGTCTCGCGGGCGATACCGGCCAGTGTGATCCAGGAATCGGTGGGTCCGGGCATTCCGTCACCGCTCATCGCGAGGTAATGGTCTGACCGGAAGAACGCCGAGAACCCCAGTGCTTCAGCGGCTTTGGCGACTGCGAGCTGTTGGTCGTAGGTGGCACCCTGCTGAGGTTCGCAGAAGACGCGGAAGTCCACGCCGCTCAGCCTAGGGCAACCTCAGAAGAATTCGACTCGTTCGGTGCTGACGAACATTCCGTGGCCGGTGTCGTCATTGGTGAACCGGGTGCCACCGGTGCCGGCATCGATGGTCCAGCCGACGGCGTAGTAGGTGGCGTAGTCCAGAGAGACGGTGGGGATGGCCCCGAGGTTGCCGAGCACCCACCTGTTGTCTCCGGTTGCGGACACCTCGACGCCGTTGGCCTGCTCGCCGTCGATGGTGGGCGCCTCAGTGAACTCCGACTCACATCCCACGGTGTCGGCCGAGATCTGGCACCGGGTCGCACCGGAGCGGGTCTCGATGAACACCAGGCCGGTGGCATCGGGTTCCAGCGTGCCGTCCCCGGGCGATGTGGTGGGAATCGACGGTGTGCCGGTCGGCGCCGTCGGCCGGGGGGTGGGGAAATCCGGTTCGGAATTGGTTCCGCACCCCGGGCAGGTGGCCATGCCGTCGACGGTGCTGCTGCAGCCGGCCAGTGCCGCGCCCACCACGAGCAGACCGGCGGCCGCGACTGCGGCCCTCACGCGGTAGGGGGTACGCACCCGACCAGGGTACGCAGCAAGTGGCGGGAGTGACGGTTGTGACTCGCGGTGCTAGCGGACCGTCACGTCAACGGTGAATGTCCAGCTGTCCTTCTCGCCGCCCTCCCAGGGCCGCCCGTACCGGGTGATCACCGTCGTGGTGCCCGCTGACATGGCCTGCAGCACCCACACCTCGCGGCCTGCGGCGCCGGGTGCGCTGCCCTGAGCCGGCCCCACGGTCTCGTGGCCGGTCTGGGCGAGCACCGCGGGGTCGGAGATCTCCATGTCGGGGGCCCAACCGAAGCCCGTCGAGGCGTTGGACCCGAGGCTCACCTGCAGGAAATCGCCGACCCGCAGCGTCACGGCGCGCGCCACCCGCTTCTGCTTCAGCAGTTCGTCGTAGGGCACCTCGATGGTGGTGGTCTGCGGGCCCGGGGTGGCCGGCTCGTCGGGCCCCGGCCCGGCGCAGCCGAGGGTCGCCGCGGCGAGAAGAATCATGGCGGCCAGTACACCGGCGGGGCGGATCATGGCTGGTTCCCTCCTGCGAACTGGCGGGTCCGCCGCAGGTATGACAGCGTGCGCCAGGCCGGCACGGCCCGCGGCCAGTCATCGGCCCGGAAGTAGGCATCCGAGCCACCGTCGACGAACACGACACTGCCGCAGAGAAAATCCGCGGCGTCGGACAACATGAAGACGACCCAGTCGGCGAGTTGTCCGGCGTCGCCGAACCCGCCGATGGGAACCGGGAAGCGGTGAACGTGCTTGGCCTCGTCGGGAGTCGCCAATTGACGTTCCAGCATGGGCGTCATGATCGCTCCGGGCGCCAGCGCGTTGAGCCGTATTCCGGCCCCGGCCCAGTGCGGTGTCACCGCGTGCCGTCGCACCCAGCGGCTGAGCGCGATCTTGGATGCCGCGTACGCCATCGCGGGGGCGTTACGGCCGAACAGCCGGTATGAGCGCAACGCCCGGTCGGCATCACCGGCCAGCAGCGCCCGGATTGCGCGCCGGGGAACCGCCGGCACCGTGGTGGTCGAGTTACTCGAGAAAACAACGACTTTCGCGCGATCCGCGGACGCCAGCGCAGGCCGCCAGGCTTCCAGCAGATCCACAACGCCGAAGTAGTTCACCGCGGTGATCATCCGCTCGGCACCCGGAGTCGGCCCCAGACCGGCGGCGAGCACCGCGCCGTCCAGACGCCCGGAACACGCGGCCAGCACATCCGCCGCGGCGCCGCGCCGCCCAGCCGGGCTGGAGAGATCGGCGATGACCTCAGCGTTGGTGATATCCACGGTGATGACGGTGTGGCCGCTTGCCCGCAGTTTCGCGACGACGGCGTTGCCCATCCCGGACCCGGCGCCGGTGACCGCGAAGATGCCCACCGCGAAAGTATGGCCTAACCGGCGCGGACAACCACTAACCTGCGGCCATGACATTCGACGCCTTCGCCGACTTCCGGATGAACTCTCACGTGGCCATCGTCACCGGCGGCGCGCAGAACATCGGCGAGGCCACCGCGCGGATCTTCTCCGGCGCGGGCGCGAAAGTGGTGATCGCCGACATCGACGGCGAGAAGGCCGCGCAGACCGCGGC
>JBFYOQ010000193.1:0-7173 GCA_041303735.1 Mycobacterium sp. | reverse complement strand
TCGGTGTAGGCGTCATCGCGGTTGAGGAACCGCACACTCTTCACATCATCGCGGGATTCGATGCTGGCGCGCAACGCTTTACAGGCCTCGGCGTCACATGTGGCGTCGTTGGCGGAGACCTCGGGGGTCAGGAACACCTGGCTCTCGACCCGGTCGAGGTAGATCGCGCGGGACTGATTGGCCAGCTGAATCACCAGCAGCCCGCCGCCGAACAGGCCGATCGAGATCGCGGTGGTGAGGATCATCGCGATCGTCATGGTGATGTTGCGACGCAGGCCGGTGACGACCTCGTTGACCAGGAAGCCGAAGCGCACTTAACGATCCATTCCGTAGACGCCGCGCTGCTCGTCGCGCACCAGCCGGCCCAGTGAGAGCTCCACCACCCGCTGGCGCATGGAGTCGACGATGTGGTGGTCGTGGGTGGCCATCAGCACCGTGGTGCCGGTCCGGTTGATCCGGTCCAGCAGGTCCATGATGTCGCGGCTGGTCTCCGGGTCGAGGTTGCCGGTGGGCTCATCGGCCAGCAGAACCAGCGGCCGGTTGACGAACGCCCGGGCGATCGCGACCCGCTGCTGCTCGCCGCCGGAGAGTTCGGCCGGTAGCCGGTTGGCCTTGCCGGACAGCCCGACCATGTCGAGCACCTCGGGCACCACCGACTTGATGGTGTCGGAGGACTTGCCGATCACCTCGAGGGCGAATGCGACGTTCTCCGACACCGTCTTCTGCTGCAGCAGGCGGAAGTCCTGGAACACGCACCCGATCACCTGGCGCAGTTTGGGGATGTGCCGACCGGAGAGCTTGTTGACGTGGAACTTCGACACCTGCACCTCGCCGGAGGTGGGTGCCTCCTCGGCCAGCAGCAGCCGCATGAAGGTGGACTTGCCCGATCCGGACGGCCCGATCAGGAAGACGAACTCACCCTTGTCGATCGAGACGCTGACGTTGTCCAGTGCCGGGCGCGCAGAGTTCCTGTACTGCTTGCTGACATGGTCCAGGCTGATCATCACGGCACGCCAGTCTAGCCGCAGCCCTGTGGGGAACTATTGCGGCGGCGCGGGCGGCGCCGGCGGTGCCGTGCCGGGTGTGGCCGGTGGGACCGATGTCGGCGGGGATGCGGGCCCCGGGGTGACCGGGCCGAATGGCCCCGGTGGCGGCACCGGGCCCTCCGGGCTGGGTGACGGCGTCTCCGGACCGCTGGTCGGCGTGGTGGGCGTCGTCGGCGTGGTGGGTGTGGTCGGTGTGGTGGACGGGACGGTCGTCGTCGGGGTGGTCGTCGTGGGCCGCTGCACGTAGGTGCGCGGAACCCAGGTGTAGGCCGGATCGGGGATGAAACCCGGCGGGACGATGTCGGTGGCCGGCACCTGCGGCGGGGGCTCCTCGGCCGGCTCGTAAGTCTCGTAGATCCACCAGATCGCGACGAACGCGAGGATCAGCGCCAGTGTGGAGGTGCGCAGCCGTCCGCCCAGCACGTAGACCGGCCAGCCGCGGCCCTCGCGGGACGTCACTGGTCCGGTCCCTGGCTGGTCTGCTCGGCGCCGCCGGTGGTCGCCGGATGCACCAGCGCCCCCACCATCGGTGCGCTGTCGACGGAGGTGACGATGCCGGCCCGGGTCAGCGCGGCGATCACCAGCAGCCGCAGCCGCCGGCCCACCTCGAACTGCTTGCCCGGCAGGGTGCGTGCCACCATCCGCAGATTCACCGTGTCCACTCCGATGCTCTCCACCCCCATCAGCTGCGGGGAGTCCAGCAGCAGGTCGGCCAGCGCCGGATCGGTGACCGCCTTATCGCACAGTGTGTGCAGCACCTCGTTGACCGCGTTGAGGTCCGCCGAGATCGGCACCGGGATGTCGATCACCGCGCGCGCCCAGTCCTTGGACAGGTTGAGCGTCTTCATGATCTGGCCGTTGGGGATGGTGTACATCTCGCCCTCCGGGGTGCGCAGCTTGGTCACTCGCAGGGTGACGTCCTCGACGGTGCCCATCGCGTCGTTGCTCGACCCCAGCGTCAGCTGCACCAGATCGCCGAAGCCGTACTGCTTTTCGGTGATGATGAAGAACCCCGACAGCAGATCCTGGACGATGCGCTGCGCGCCGAAACCCAGCGCGGCGCCGATCACCGCGGCCGGGGCGACCAGCGAGCTCACCGGGACGGCCAGGATGTCGGTCACCTCGATGACGACGATGATCGCCAGCAGACCGATCGCGACGTAGGAGATCACCGATGCGACGGCCTGGCGGTGCTTGGCGCTCTCCGAGCGCACCAGGGCGTCACTCCGCCGGAACCGGGTGTCGATACGCCGGCTGATCCGGGCGGCCGCCCAGCTGATGAACCGCGCCGCCAGCAGGCCACCGATCAGCAGCAGGACGATCCGCAGCCCGCTGCTGAGGATCCAGTCGCCGAACTGGCCATGCCAGAAGTCGTGCCAGCGCCGCGCGATGGTGTCAGTCATCGTCGTCACGCCTATTGCGCCATCGGATCCCGGCCTCGAGGAACCCGTCGATGTCGCCGTCGAGCACCGCGGCCGGGCTGCCCACCTCGTACTCGGTGCGCAGGTCCTTCACCATCTGGTACGGGTGCAGAACATAGGAGCGCATCTGGTTTCCCCAGGAACTGCCTCCGTCGCCCTTGAGGGCGTCCATCTCGGCGCGCTCCTCGTGCCGCTTACGTTCCAGCAGCTTGGCCTGCAGCACCCGCATGGCCGAAACCTTGTTCTGCAGTTGGGATTTCTCGTTCTGGCAGGTGACGACGATCCCGGTCGGGATGTGGGTCAGCCGCACCGCGGAGTCGGTGGTGTTCACCGACTGCCCGCCGGGCCCGCTGGAGCGGTAGACGTCGACGCGGATGTCGCCCTCGGGGATGTCGATGTGGTCGGTGGTCTCGGTGACCGGGAGCACCTCGACTTCGGCGAAGGAGGTCTGCCGGCGGCCCTGGTTGTCGAACGGGCTGATCCGCACCAGCCGGTGGGTGCCCTGCTCCACCGACAGGGTGCCGTAGGCGAACGGCGCGTGCACCGCGAAGGTGGCGCTCTTGATGCCGGCCTCCTCGGCGTAGGAGGTGTCGAACACCTCGACGCCGTAGCCGTGCTGCTCGGCCCACCGGATGTACATCCGCATCAGCATCTCGGCCCAGTCGGCGGCATCCACCCCGCCCGCCCCGGAGCGAATGGTGACCAGCGCCTCGCGTTCGTCGTACTCCCCCGACAGCAGGGTGCGGACCTCCATGGCCTCGACGTCGGCCTGCAGTGCGGTGAGTTCGGCGTCCGCTTCGGCCAGCGCGTCGGCGGCACCGGCGCCCTGCTCCTCGCCGGCCATCTCGTAGAGCACCGGCAGGTCGTCGAGGCGCTGGCGCAGGCCCTCCACCCGGCGCAGTTCGCCCTGGGCGTGGGACAGCTCACTGGTGACCTTCTGGGCGTTGGTCTGGTCGTCCCACAGGTTCGGGTCGGAGGCCTCGGCCTCAAGTTTCTCGATGCGGTTCCGCAGGCCGTCGACGTCGAGCACCCGCTCCACCGTGGTCAGGGTGGAATCGAGTGCTGCGATGTCGGTCTGCCGGTCGAGGTCCACGGGGTCTCACGTTACCGGCGCGACTACCATCCCGAAGATGCGTCCTTACTATGTCGCGATCGTCGGCGCCGGACCGTCCGGTTACTTCGCCGCCGCCTCCCTGCTTCGGTTCGCCGACACCTCGGTGGCAGAGGGCGGCCGCGACGTCGCCGTCGACATGCTGGAAATGCTTCCCACTCCATGGGGTTTGGTGCGCTCCGGCGTGGCCCCCGACCATCCCAAGATCAAGTCCGTCAGCCGCACCTTCGAGAAGACCTCCGAGGACCCGCGCTTCAGGTTCTTCGGCAACATCGCCGTCGGCGAGCACGTCTCGGCCGACGAACTCAGCGACCGCTACGACGCGGTGATCTACGCCGTCGGCACCCAGTCCGACCGCGCCCTGGGCATCCCCGGCGAGGACCTGCCGGGCAGCGTGGCCGCGGTGGACTTCGTCGGCTGGTACAACGCCCACCCACACTTCACCGAGATGAGCCCCGACATCTCCACCGGCCGCGCGGTGGTGATCGGCAACGGCAACGTCGCCATCGACGTGGCCCGCATCCTGGTCACCGACCCCGACGTGCTCGCCGAAACCGACATCGCCGATCACGCCCTGGACGCCCTGCACGACCGCGGGGTGGCCGAGGTGGTGATCGTCGGCCGCCGCGGTCCGCTGGAGGGCGCGTTCACCACGCTGGAGTTGCGCGAACTCGGCGAACTCGCCGGCGTGGACGTTGTCGTCGACCCTGCCGACGTCGAGTCGATCACCGACGAGCAGGCCACCGCGGCCGGTAAGACCACCGCCGCCAACATCAAGGTGCTCCGGGGCTACTCGACCCGCGAACCCCGAGACGGCATGCGCCGCATCGTATTCCGGTTCTGCACCTCCCCCATCGAGATCACCGGCAACGACAGTGTCGAGACGATCGTGCTGGGTCGAAACGAGCTCTTCACCGACGAGCACGGCCGCGTGGCGGCAAAGGACACCGGTCAGCGCGAGACCCTGCCCGCCCAACTGGTGGTGCGGGCGGTGGGTTACCGCGGGGTGGCGATCCCAGGCCTGCCGTTCGATGAGCGGGCCGGCACCATCCCCCACGAGCACGGCCGCATCAGCGGACGCGGACGCGACTACGTCACCGGCTGGATCAAGCGCGGCCCGTCCGGGGTGATCGGCACCAACAAGAGCGACTCGCAAGACACCGTCGACACCCTGCTGGCCGATCTGGCCTCAGCACAGCTGCCCGACCTCGGCCCCGACTACGCCGACGAACTGGTCGACTGGTTGCTGGAACGCCAGCCCACCCTCGTCAGCGACGCCCACTGGCAGGCCATCGACGCGCACGAACGCTCGCTGGGCGAGCCGCACGGCCGCCCCCGCCGCAAGCTGTCCAGCGTCGCCGATCTGCTGCGCATCGCGCACACCTAGCCCGCGGGCGGCATCGGCGGCATCGGTGGCATCGGCGGCTCAGCCGGGGCGAAGAACCACTTATCCGGGTTCTTCGGCGAGTACGCCACCGGCAGCAGCTGCCCCATGGTCGGCCAGTTCGCGACGTCCACCGACATCCGCTGATAGACGACGTGCTCGGCGACGGTCGGGCCGGTGATCACCCCGCTGATGGTGACGAACTGCTCGCCGTCGGCATCCGGGCGCGGGCTCACCCCCGTCACCAGCAGCGTCCCCTGCGCCATCTCCCCGCGCGGCCCGCGCTTTCCCATCAGCCGGGGACCCACCACCAGGGCCAGCGCACCGACGATCAGCAGCAGCACCGCGAATTCCATCATGGCAGCCATGGTAGGACTGCAGCCATGAGCACCGTCGGCCGCGACCTCGATCTGGCGCTGGAACTGGCCGCCCGGGCCGACGCGATCACCCTGGCCCGCTTCGGCGCGCTGGACCTGCGGGTGGCCCACAAGCCCGACCTGACCCCGGTGACCGACGCCGACGAGGCCGTCGAAACCGCCCTGCGCGACGTGCTGGCCCGCGAGCGCCCGGGAGACGACGTCTTCGGCGAGGAGCAGGGCGGGACGGCACGCCTGAGCGGCCGGCAGTGGGTGATCGACCCCATCGACGGCACCAAGAACTTCGTCCGCGGAGTTCCGGTGTGGGCCAGCCTGATCGCGCTGTTGCAGGACGGCACCCCGACCGTCGGCGTGGTGAGCGCCCCCGCGCTGGGCCGGCGGTGGTGGGCCGGGCAGGGCCTGGGTGCCCACGCCGCCGTCGGTGACGACGCCCCCCGTCGGCTGGAGGTCTCGGGCGTCTCCGGTCTCGGCTCGGCCAGCCTGTCGTTCTCCAGCCTGTCCGGCTGGGCCGATCGCGGCATCCGCGAGAAGTTCATCGGCCTCACCGACGCGGTGTGGCGGGTGCGCGGCTACGGCGACTTCTTCTCCTACTGCCTGGTGGCCGAGGGCGCGGTGGACATCGCGTGCGAACCGGAGGTCAAGCTCTGGGACCTGGCGCCGCTGGACATCCTGGTGCGCGAGGCCGGCGGGACGTTCACCAACATCGAGGGCACGCCGGGGCCGCACGGCGGCAGCGCGGTCGCCAGCAACGGCCTGCTCCATTCGCTGACACTGGCGCACCTTACTGCAGAGTAAGGTCGTGGCATGGCCCGTGACAGTGCGGTCGGCCTTCGTCGGCCGAAACGCAACATCCTCGACCGCGGCATGGCACTGCTCACCCCGGTCATCTCAGGCGATTTCCTGGACCGCCGCGGCCTGCGGGACCGGTTCAACAAGGTCCTGAAGTTCGGCGTCCAGCACGGTTTCTCCGCGGTGGGCGCCACCACCCGCCAGTTCAGCAGGGTCCAGGGTCTGGGTAAACCACCGGCCCGCCTCGCCCCCACCGGCGCCGGCTACTTCGATCTGACCCCCGACGACGACCAGAAGATGATCGTCGAGACGGTCAGCCGGTTCGCCGACGAGATCCTGCGCCCGGCCGCCCGCGACGCCGACGACGCCGCCGCCTACCCGCATGACCTGATCGCCCGGGCCGCCGAACTCGGCATCACCGCCATCAACGTCCCGCCGGACTTCGACGGCATCGCCGAGAACCGCACAGGCGTCACCAACGCCCTGGTGGCCGAGGCACTGGCCTACGGCGACATCGGCCTGGCGCTGCCGATTCTGGCCCCGGGAGGGGCGGCCTCCGCGCTCACCCGCTGGGGCGACGCCGACCAGCAGGCCACCTACCTGACCGAGTTCACCGGCGAGAACGTGCCACAGGCGTGCGTGGTCATCGCCGAACCGCACCCGCTGTTCGACCCCACGATGCTCAAGACCACCGCGGTGCGCACCCCCGGCGGCTACCGCCTCAACGGGGTCAAGTCACTCGTGCCGGCCGCCGGGATGTGCGAATTGTTCATCGTCGCAGCACAACTCAACGGCCGGCCCGCTCTGTTCATCGTCGAGGCCGACACCGCCGGCGTCACCGTCACCGCCGATCGCAGCATGGGACTGCGGGCCGCGGCACTCGGCCAGGTGCGCCTCGAGAACGTGTCGGTGCCACTGGCGGGCCGCCTCGGAGTAATCGGCGTCCTCGCCCAGGCGGCCCGACAGCGGCACCGACACGTTCTTCCGGTGCACCAGGCCGAGTGCCGCGGCCCGCAGTCCCATGCTGCGATCGGCGGTGACGGGG
>JBFYOQ010000192.1:0-14922 GCA_041303735.1 Mycobacterium sp. | reverse complement strand
CGCGGATAGGGTGGTGATTCGGGCACTGCCCAGCAGCCATGATGCGGTCTCACCCCGGTTGGAGCAGGAGATCACCGCCGGCATCCGTCGCGCTCTGGCCACGATGGGCGGTGGCGACCGGTGAACCCCCTGGTTCGGGCCGCGCTACGACTGATCGAGGTCTACCGGCACATGATCTCCCCGTTTCGGCCGGCTTCGTGCCGGTTCACGCCCACCTGCAGCCAGTACGCCGTCGATGCGCTCACTGAATACGGGTTGCTGCGTGGCGGCTGGATGACGGTGGCCCGGCTGGCCCGGTGCGGGCCGTGGCACCCCGGCGGATGGGACCCGATATCGCAACGGCCCGCGGAATCCCAGAACATGGGACCGGAGCTCAGGAGCACCAATGTCGTTTGACTGGTTGAGCCTCGACTACATCTACTACCCGGTGTCGGGGATCATGTGGCTCTGGTACAAGTTGTTTGCCCTGTTGCTGGGGCCGAACAACTTCTTCGCCTGGGCACTTACGGTGATGTTCCTGGTCTTCACGCTGCGCGCCCTGCTCTACAAACCTTTCGTGCGGCAGATCCGGACAACCCGGCAGATGCAGGAATTACAGCCACAGATCAAGGCGCTGCAGAAAAAGTACGGCAAGGACCGTCAGCGGATGGCCCTGGAGATGCAGAAGTTGCAGCGCGAGCACGGCTTCAACCCGGTGCTGGGATGTCTGCCCATGCTCGCGCAGATCCCAGTGTTCCTCGGTCTTTACCACGTGCTGATGTCTTTCAACCGGACCCAGACCGGCTTCGGGCGCCTCGGCCTTTCTGTGGACGAGAACCGTTCACTAGGCAACTACTTCTTCAATGCCGCCGATGTCGGCCACTTCCTCGACGCCAACCTGTTCGGCGCGCCGATCGGGGCGGCGATCACCCAACAGCACGGGTTGGCGGCCTACACCGAATTCAGCCGACCGGCGGTCGCGGCGGTGTCGGTGCCACTGATGATCCTGGCCGGGATCGCGACCTACTTCAACAGCCGCGCGTCCATCGCCCGGCAGAGTCCGGAGGCAGCGGCCAACCCCCAGACCGCTCTGATGAACAAGCTGGCGCTGTACGTGTTCCCACTCGGCGTCGTGGTCGGTGGGCCCTTCCTGCCCATCGCCATCATCATTTACTGGGTCTCGAACAACATCTGGACGTTCGGCCAGCAGCACCTCGTGTTCGGCAAGATCGAGAAAGAGGAAGCGGCCATGAAGGATGAGGCGCTGGCCCGGCGTGCATCCAACGCCCCGGCTCCCGGCGCCAAGCCGAAGGTGCGAAAGTCCGACAACGGTGCCGCCGCAGTACCCGAGGCCGACGGAGACCCCGTCGAGGACCCGGCGCCCGAGGCCGCCCCGCCCGAGTTCCCGGCACAGCAGCCGACGAAGCCCCCCGCCGCCCGCAACCAGTCCGCGAACCGGACACCGCGGCCCGGCAGTAAAACGAAGAAGCGCAAGCGTTGACCGGACAGTGCGATCCGGCCGAAGAGGGAGAGACCGAGATGACCGAAACCAAGATGACCGAAACCGAGATGACCGAAACCGAAGAGCAGGGCTCCGCACCGGCGAGCAAGGTGGCCGATCCGGAGGATCGCCTGGTGACTGAAGGCGAGATCGCCGGCGACTACCTCGAGGAACTGCTGGATCTGCTGGACTTCGACGGGGATATCGATCTTGACGTAGAGGGCGATCGTGCCATCGTCAGCGTTGATGGGGGAGAGGATCTCACCAAGCTGGTCGGCCGGCGAGGTGAGGTCCTCGACGCACTCCAGGAGCTGACTCGGCTTGCTGTGCACCAGAAGACCGGCGAACGGAGTCGGCTGATGTTGGACGTCGCCAACTGGCGTGGCCGGCGGCGGGAGGAGCTGACCGCGCTGGGGGACAAGGTGGCCCGGCGGGTGGCGGAGACCGGAGAGCGCGAGGAACTCGCGCCCATGACACCCTTCGAGCGCAAGATCGTCCACGACGCAGTGGCGGCAGTGGCCGGAGTGCACAGCGAGAGCGAAGGCGTGGAGCCCGCGCGGCGCGTCGTCATCCTCAAAGACTGAACGGCAAAAGTTACAGCGTTGTAGTTCTGAGGCGGCGGAGGGATGTTTCACGTGAAACACACCATCGCGCCGCCGCCGGAGGCTGCGGCGAGGGTGTTCGGAAGCCGGAGGCCCGCGGCGCAACGCTACGCGGAGCTGCTGGCCGGTCCGGGTGTGGAGCGCGGACTGCTCGGTCCGCGTGAAGTCGAACGGCTCTGGGAACGTCACATCCTCAACAGCGCGGCGGCCGGGGAGCTCCTCGAGCCGAATGAGAGCGTCGTGGACATCGGCAGTGGCGCGGGGTTGCCCGGGCTGCCCCTGGCCATCGCGCGGCCCGATCTCCGGGTGACCCTGGTGGAGCCGATGCTGCGTCGGACCGAGTTCCTCGAGATGGTGACGAGCGAACTCGAAATCACGGTGGCCGTTGTACGGGGCCGGGCGGAAGACCCGGCCGTCCGAGAGGCCGTCGGGGGAGCGGATGCAGTCACGTCCCGTGCGGTCGCGAGCCTGGAGAAGCTGACCCGCTGGAGCCTCCCCCTGCTCCGTCCCGGTGGACGGATGTTGGCCCTCAAGGGGGAGCGCGCCGACAGCGAAGTCGCCGAGTGCCTCGCGGCGATGACGGCGTTAGGCGCTACGGGGGTGCGGGTGGTGAGATGCGGAGTGGGATATCTGGACCCACCCACCACCGTTGTCGTCGCGAGCCGGAGCGGACGGATCCCACCGGAGCGCACGGGGGAGCGGCGAGGCCGGCGACGCGTGGCGGAGAGGAGAGGACCATGAGCGGAACCGAACCGGCGCCGCCGGTTTCACGTGAAACATGGGTCGGTGGGAGCGACGCCGACACCCCGATCGGCGCTGCTGCTGAGCGCGCGATGCAGGTGCTGCACACCACCACCGGGCAGTTGCCCCGGCCGGCCCGTCGCCGGGTGTTCACCGTGGCCAACCAGAAGGGCGGCGTGGGCAAGACGACCACCGCGGTCAATATGGCGGCCGGCCTCGCAGTGCAGGGCCTGAAGGCATTGGTCATCGACCTGGACCCCCAGGGCAACGCGAGCACGGCCCTGGGCATCTCGGACCGCCACTCGGGAACGCCGTCGTCCTACGAGGTGCTGCTCGGCGAGATCCCCCTACAGGCCGCCATCCGTCAGAGCCCACACAGCGAGAGGCTCTTCTGTGTGCCGGCCACCATCGACCTGGCCGGAGCGGAGATCGAGTTGGTGAGCATGGTGGCCAGGGAGAACCGTCTGCGCAACGCCCTGATGGACCTGGACAAGACCGACTTCGACTACGTGTTCATCGACTGCCCACCGTCGCTGGGACTGCTGACCATCAATGCCCTGGTCGCCGCCCCGGAGGTGCTGATTCCCATCCAGTGCGAGTACTACGCACTGGAGGGCGTCTCCCAGCTCATGAAGAACATCGAAATGGTGAAAGCGCACCTCAATCCGGCGTTGTCGGTCACCACCGTCATCCTGACCATGCATGACGGACGCACCAAGTTGGCCGATCAGGTGGCGACGGAGGTCCGCAACTACTTTGGCGAGAAGGTTCTGCGCACCGTCATCCCGCGCAGCGTTAAGGTATCGGAGGCCCCCGGCTACAGCATGACGATCATCGACTACGACCCCGGCTCACGGGGTGCCATGAGTTATCTCGATGCCAGCCGCGAGCTGGCACACCGGCCCGCTCCGACGGAGGCACAGGCATGACCCAATCATCACGGCGCAAGGGCGGCCTCGGCCGCGGGCTGGCATCACTCATCCCGACCGGGCCCTCCGATGGCGGCCCGCGGATGGGCGAAGCCGCTGCCGACGTGGTGATCGGCGGTCCGGGGACCGAGAGCGAGGGCATCGGCGCGGTGTACCGGGAGATCGATCCGGCAGCGATCGAGCCCAACCCCCGCCAGCCCCGACAGGTCTTCGACGAGGACGCCTTGGCGGAGTTGGTGCACTCGATCCGGGAGTTCGGATTGATGCAGCCGGTCGTAGTTCGCGAGGTGGCCCCGGATGGTGACGGCAAGCGGCGCTATCAGTTGGTGATGGGGGAGCGGCGGTGGCGCGCCTCGCAGCAGGCCGGCCTGACCGCCATTCCCGCCATCGTGCGCGAGACGGCCGAGGACCACCTGCTTCGCGACGCGCTGCTGGAGAACATCCACCGGGCCCAGCTGAACCCGCTGGAAGAGGCCGCGGCCTACCAGCAACTGCTTGACGAATTCGGCGTCACCCATGAGGAACTGGCGACGCGCATCGGCCGATCCCGGCCGGTGATCTCCAACATGATCCGCTTGCTGCGCCTGCCGGTCGCCGTGCAGCGGCGGGTCGCCGCGGGGGTGCTGTCTGCCGGACACGCCCGTGCGCTGCTCGCGCTGGAAGCGGGCGCGGAAGCGCAGGAGGAGCTCGCGGCCCGCATCGTCGCGGAGGGTCTCTCGGTGCGAGCCACCGAGGAAGCCGTTACCGTGGCCAACCGGGGCGGTGGCCGGCCGCCGGCCCCGCCGCGGCGCAAGCCGATCCAGATGCCTGGGCTCCAGGAGGTCGCCGAACGGCTCTCCGGCACCTACGACACCCGCGTGCGGGTCAGTCTGGGCAAGCGCAAAGGCAAGATCGTGGTCGAGTTCGGGTCGGTTGAGGATCTGCAGCGCATCGTGGCGCTGATGGACCCGTCAGCAGCCCGGTAGTCCGGTGTGATCGGCACCGCAGCATATCCGGCCGTTACGTCACTGTGACAAAAGTGCCCCGGCGGCGGGGCCGGGGCTTCCGGTTCATCTGAAAACACAAGTACCGCAAGGACTTTCACGAATGGCGCTGACGGACCCGCTTGCCCCGGCCCGATCCTCGCCGGGACGCGGTCGGCTCTCCTATCCTGAAGGGGCTGCTGTGCCAGCCCGCACCGCGGAGAGCCGGGGAGACTAGTGTCCGTTCGCATCAGCCCGCTGCGCCTCGCGGCGTTCGAGCAGCTGCCCAAGCACGCCCGGCGGTGCGTGTTCTGGGAGGTCGACCCCGAGACGGCGTGCTCGGAGTATCTGCCGGATCCCGAGTTCGAGAAAGAGGCGTGGCTGTCGATGGTCATGCTGGAGTGGGGTTCGTGTGGGCAGGTCGCCACGGTGGCACCCGACGACGGCCCGGCCGACAGCGAAGACCCGTGCCGCGGATACGCCCTCTACGCCCCGCCGCGGGCGGTGCCGCGGGCGCTGCGAATGCCAACCGGCCCGGTGAGTGCCGATGCGGTGCTGCTGACGTCGATGGGCGTCGAGCCCGGCGAGGGCGCCGACTTGCCGGCGCAGTTGATCAGCCAGGTGGTCAACGCGCTCGTCCGGCGCGGGGTGCGGGCGCTGGAGGCCTTCGGACGTACCGCCGCCGCGGTGGATCTGCTCGATGCCGACCCCGATCCGGATCTGCGGTCGGCGGTCAGTGCGCTCGGGGACTGTTCGTTCGAGACGTGCATGATCGACGCGGGGTTTCTCGAGGATGTGGGCTTCACCGTGGTGGCCCCGCACCGCTACTTCCCGCGGCTGCGCCTGGAGTTGGACAAGGGCCTCGGGTGGAAAGCGGAGGTGGAGGCGGCGCTGGAACGCCTATTGGAGGGTGAACGGATCGGCCAGCCGGTCTAGTCGAGACGGTCAGGTCTAGATGTTCAGGTCTAGACGGCGGGGCGGCCCTGCTCCACGGACTGCTCGTGAGCCAGCAGTTCGGCGAACGTGAAGGTGCCCGTCGGCCGGTCGTTCTTGCCCAGCAGGTACATCCGCTTCACCGCGGCCAGGATGCCCTCGGCGATCGCATCGCGGCATTCCCGGGTGGCCAGCATCGCCGCGTCACGCGGATTGGTGATGTAACCGACGTCGACCTGGACGGTCGGCATCCGGGTCAGGCGCAGCAGGTCCCAGGTCCGGCCGTGGGTGCGGCAATCCAGTAACCCGGTGCGCGCCACCACTTCTCGCTGGATGAAGTCGGCGAGGTTGCGCCCGATCGTAGACACCGAGCCGTGCGAACTGCCGAAGTAGAACGATGCGACCCCGCCGGCCGCGGGGCTCACCTGGCGCTCGAAACGCAGGCTGATCATCAGATCGGCACCGACGGTATTGGCGGTGGCGGCGCGTTCGGCGTCGGCGGGGCTGTGGTTCACCGGCCTGGACAGAAAGGTCTCCATTCCGATGGCGGTCATCCGACCCTCGAGGCGGCTGGCCAGATCCCAGAGGATGTCGGCCTCGCTGATGGGGCCCTGGGAACCGGCCACCAGCATGCCCGGATCACTCCCGCCGCGGCCCGGGTCGATGATGATCCGCTTGCCCGACAGCCGCGGGCCGGACCGCCGTACGTGCTCTTCCTCCCGGATCGCGTGCAGAGAACCGCCGGTCACCCGCGAGCCGAGGAAGTACAGCGAGCGCAGCGTCTCCGGTCCGCATATCCCGTCCGGCGCCAGGCCGTACTCGCGCTGATAGGACATCAGCGCGTTGTGCGTCTGCAGTCCGAAGTAACCGTCCACCAGGGCGGTGTAGAACCCGAGGTCCTGAAGCCGGGCCTGCAGCGTCGCGACATCGTCGCCGTACATGGGTGCGCCGAACTGGTGGGCCAGGGTGCGGGCACCCAGCCGGTAGGACGCCTCCCGCAGTGCCCGGTAGGTCGCTTCGCCGACGATCCCGTCGACGAGTAGCCCACGCCGCTGCTGGAATGCGCGCACTGCCTGGTCGAGGTCGCCGTCGAAGAACTCGGGGGTGACGTGCCGGCCGGTGGTGAGGTCGTCGTCGGCGCTGCCCAGCAATCCCAGCGCGGCCAATGCCGTCCGGATCTCCATTACTGCGCTGTCGCGGTCACCGCGACGGAACGTCTCACCGGCCGCCGCGCCCCGCCACGACTCGGCGCCGCCGGGGCCGTTGCGGGGACTGGGCATGGCAAGGATTGTCGCAGAAGTAGCACGGTTTCCGCTAAACCCTCCCGGCCTACCGCCGGTTACGAAAGGGTCTCCACGCGCCGGAGTGCGACGTGCTCAGAGGTCGTCGGCGATCTCGCGCAGCAACGCCGCCTTGCCCTTGGCGCCGACGATGCGTTTCACCGCCTCGCCGTTCTTGAACAGGATCAACGTGGGAATCGAGACGACCTGATAATCCCGCGCGGTGGCGGGGTTGGCGTCGACGTCGATCTTGGCCACCGTCAGCGAACCGGCCTTTTCGGCGGCGATCTCCTCGAGCACCGGTGCCACCATCTTGCAGGGCCCGCACCAGGTGGCCCAGAAGTCCACCAGGACCGGCGTGGGACTCTTCAGAACGTCGTCGGCGAAGGATCCGTCCGACACCGCCACGGTTGCCGTCGACTCGCTCACTGTTGGGCTCCAATCATCGCGTTGTCCGGGTTGTGCGCTGCGTCGTCATCGTCGGCCAGCCACCGCTCGGCGTCCATGGCCGCGGCGCATCCGCTGCCCGCGGCGGTGATGGCCTGGCGGTAGGTGTGGTCGACCAGGTCTCCGGCGGCGAATACCCCGGGAACCGATGTCGCGGTGCTGTGGTCGCGGACGATCACATAGCCCGCCGGGTCGACGTCGACGGCGCCGGAGACCAGCTCGGAGCGCGGATCGTGACCGATGGCGATGAAGACGCCCGTCACCGCCAGGGTGGACTCCTCGCCGCTGCGCACGTCGCGGACCCGTAGGCCGGTCACCGTGGTGTCGCCCTCGACCGCGACGACGGCGGCGTTGGTCAGGAAGGTGATCTTGTCGTTGGTGCGGGCGCGTTCCAGCATGATCTTCGAGGCACGGAACTCGTCACGCCGGTGGACCAGGGTGACACTTCGGGCGAAGCGGGTGAGGAAGGTGGCCTCCTCCATCGCCGAGTCGCCGCCGCCGATCACCGCGATGTCCTGGTCCTTGAAGAAGAAGCCGTCGCAGGTGGCACATGAGCTGACGCCGCGGCCGAGCAATTCCTGTTCGCCGGGAACATGGAGGTAGCGGGCGGCCGCACCCATGGCCAGGATCACCGAACGGGCCAGGTGGGTTTCGCCGCCCGCGGTCACCACCTTCTTGACCGGGCCCTCCAGCGATACCGATTCAACGTCCTCCATCTGCAGGTCAGCGCCGAACCGCAGGGCCTGTTCGCGCATCTCCTCCATGAGCTCGGGCCCCATGATCCCCGAGCGGAAGCCGGGGAAGTTCTCGACCTCGGTGGTCGTCATGAGGGCGCCGCCGAACGACGTACCCTCGAACACCAGGGGTTTGAGTTCGGCGCGCGCGGTATAGATCGCGGCGGTGTAACCGGCAGGGCCGGATCCGATGACGATCACGTCGTGAATGGGGTGGTCGGGCATGCCAGCCTTTCTGCGAAGCGTCCGCCGGATTAGACACGCGGTTGAACAACAGCCTAGGCGGGGGTGTTCCCGTAGGCGGCCGTGACGGGGTGAACCGCCGTGTCAGCGGCCGGTCGGGGTCACCGTGATGCTCTGGGCACTGCTCGGCGCGCTGGGGACCGGCCCGGCCGACACCAGGGTCCCGACGGCGGCCACCAGGCCTACCGCCAGCACGAGCAGTCCGGCCGCGCTCACCCAGACGGCGGTGGGCAGCGGTGGGCGCGCGGCATGGGCGGGCGGGCCGTTCGGCGCGCCGGTGACGGTATGCACCCGCCCAGTCTGCGCTCAGCCCCGCGCCGCGGGTGCCAGCGGGCGCAACAGCACCGCAAGCCGGGCCCGGGCCCTCGCGCAGCGGCTCTTGACGGTCCCGTCGGGGATGCCGAGGAGCGTGGCGGCCTCGGCGACCGAATAGCCCTGCATGTCCACGGCGATCACTGCGGCGCGCTGGCCGGCCGGCAGCCGCAGGAGGGCCTGGCTTACCACGACGGCGGTCTCGACGCCCGCGGCGTGGTCGGCGACGGTGCGGTGGTCATCGGTCAGTGCGACGGTGGGCCGGGCGGCGCTGCGGCGCAGCCGGTCCAGACAGGCGTTGATCACGATGCGATGCAGCCAACTGCCCACCGCGGCGTCGTGGCGGAAGCCGCCGGCGTAGCGGTGCGCGGCGAGCAGCGCGTCTTGGAGGGCGTCATCGGCGTCCTCGGCGGTCCGGCTGCGTCCCCGGGCCAGCCGGTACAGCCGGGGACGGTGCCGGCCGATGAGTTCGGCGAAGGCGTGCTGATCACCGCCGAGATGCGCCGCGAGCAGGGCGGCGTCACTGCGGGTGTCCGCGGTACGTGTGTCGTCGGTGGAGGTGCCCACGGCCGGACACTAACCATGGCATCGGCCCGCGGCACTTCACCCGGGCGGGGTTACCCGGGCGGTGTTGTTTAGGCGGTGTTCTTTAGGAAGTGGCGCGGACGGTGATCTCGGAGACGTCGGTGCGATTCTTGCCGGCTGTCTGGCCCAGGGTGGAGATCCACACCAGCAGGTAAGACGTCGGCGCAGCGCTGGGAACGGCGATGGTGTTCGACCCCGGCTTGAGTGCGGTCGGCCCGGTCAGAAGCGTGGTGGCCGCCAGCGAGGCCGGGCCGGCGCTGGTGGCCGAACGGATCTGCACCTGGGTCCCGGTGCTGGACACCGAGACGGTCACCTCGCCGACCTCCGTGGGCTGAGGGAGTTGCAGCATCAGACCGACACCGTTTTTGAAGTTGGGGAACGGCGGTGTATCGGTGTAGGTATCGGTCGGCCACACGGTCGTCGGGTCGCCGTCGATCGCGAGTCCGGCCAGACTGGGGGCGTCCGCGCCGCCCTCGGGCGAAAACACCGTCGCGGCAACGGGTTTCACCGTGCCACCGGTTGCGGTGCTGCCCGCCGAGGTCGTTGTGGTGGTGTTCAGGCCGAGCTGATCGCCTTTGAGCCCGCCACCGACGTCGCCGAAGATGCGACCGAGCACCGACGCTAGGACGATGAGCGCGATCAGCAGGACCGCGCCGCCGGCCGCGATGCCGATGAACAGATTGCGCCGTCGTATGGCGGCGGCGGCCTCGGCGTCCTGCGGTGAACGCCGCCGCGCGGGCGGCGGGGTCCCCGGTGCCACCGGTTCGACGAGGTCGGTGCGCTCAGCGGCGACGGTCGCCTGTGTGAGTAGGTGCAGCAGCGTCGAGGCGGTGCTGATTCCGCCGCCGGGTCGCACCGCGCGCGCCGCCGCGGCGGAGACCTGGAACGGGATGGCGGGGTTGATGGTCTGCGGTTCCAGCGGCAGGCCGTCCGGTCCGGCCGCGGCGGGGCGCAGTCCGCTCGGGGTTCCGGTCTCCGGTAGCGGCCAGCTGTCGACCAGAAGGGCGTACAGCGCGGCACCGACACCGCGAACGTCGGCCTCGGTGGTGGCGCCGGGCAGCGTTGCGGGGAAGGCGAGTGCGACGTCCCCGTCGATGCTGACCCGGATCCGGCTGGGATGGTCGAGGGATAACGCCACACCGTTGCGGTGCGCCTCGTCGGCGGCGGCGGCCAGCGACTGGATGGCACGCGCGGCGCCCATGGCCGACGGTGAGGTGCCGGCGACCTCCCGCAGCGAACCGCCGCGGATCCACTCTGAGACCACCAGACCGCCGGTGGCCGTCGGGGTGACGTCGAGAACCCGCGCCAGACCGGGTCGTTCGATCCGGCTCAGCGCCAGGGTCTGGTGCAGTGCCGCGGCCACGTCGCCGGCCGGCATCCGCCCGTCGGGGTCGATGAACGTCAGGCCGACCTGCCGGTCTAGCGCGGTGTCGAGCGCCTGCCAGAACTGCAATCCGGGCGGGCCGCCGTGGAACACCAGGAGTCGGTACCGACCGTCGGCGATACTCGCCCCGGCGATCAGGGGGCTGCCGGGCGGTCCGGAGTCGTAGCGGGCGGGCTGGACGGGTCCCTCAGGCGGTCGCCCCGCGACGTCCGGTTGGAAGCGATCGGCGCCCTGGGGGGTGATCCTGCGCGTCGCGTCCGCGGCGGAACCCCGCAACATCGGATCCCAGGGCGGCGGCGCCCCGGAAGTGTCGTCGCTCAGCGCCGGTCCTCTCCATGCGTGCGAAATGCCTGTTTGAGCGTACGTGACGGGGGTTGACTTCTGGGGCAGGTGGGAATCGCCGTGCGGGGGCGGGTCGTGCGGTTCGGGCTGGTCGGTGAGCCGGCGCAGGATGGCCGCCCGGGCAGCGAGGGCATCGGGCACCCGCGCGGCCAGCATCAGCGCGGCCCCGATCGGCAGCATCACCGCCCCGAGGATCAGCAGCCGCACCATCGACCCGGCTCCGCCGCTGCGGGTGGTCAGCAATTCCAGATTCAGCATGCGGTCGATGCCGAAGGCCACCAGCGCGGCGACGATGGCCGCCCCGGTGGTGGCCACGACGGTGCGTACCGCGCCGGTGTCCAGCAGGCGGCCGCTGGGAGGGCGAAGCGAGCGCCGCAGCAGCAGATGGCCCAGCACCGCGCCGGCGACGAAGCCGAGTCCGTTGGCGGCGCCGAGGTAGCCGGCGACGAGGTCGGGATCGTCGGTGAGGTGGGGGGCCAGCAGTGAGAACACGATCTTCACCGCGGTGATGGCCACGATGATCAGGATCGGAGTCCATGGCTGTTCGCGCGCATAGAACACCCGCAGTTGCAGGAGCACCAGCGCGTAGGGAATCAGCGTGAACGCCGACAACGCGATCGCGATGCCGAGGTAGTTGGCGTCGACTTCGCCGAACTTGCCGTAGGCGAACAGCGCGCTGCCGATGGCTGGGCCGCCGACGGTCATCAGCGCGACCACCGGGATCAGGGTGACCATCGTCAGACGGGTTGCCAGCGACAGGTCGGCGAGCACGGCGGGGGTGTCGTCGGCGGCGGCGTTGCGGCTCAGCCGGGGCATGACGACGGTCAGGATCGTCACGCCGATCATGCCGAACGGCAGCATCAGGACCAGCCAGGCGTAGTAGTAGATCGCCGGACCGGATGCCGCCGCCGTGCTGGCGATCTGGTTGCCGACGACCAAACCGATCTGGCTGATCAGTACGTAGAGCACCATCGCGGCGGCCATCGTCCCGAACCGCTTGAGCCGGGCATCGATTCCCCACAGCGGTCGCAGGCTGATCCGTTCGGCGCGGATGGCGACCAGCAGCACCGCGGTCTGGGCCACCACGCCAAGGGTGGTCCCGATACCGAGCACGAGAAGTTTGGCGCTGCCCATCTCCACCGGGTCGATGGACAGTTCTCCCGGCACGATCACGAACAACCCCAGCGTGGCGATCGCCACGATGTTGTTGATCACCGGCGCCCAGGCCGGCGGGCCGAAGACGTTGCGGTTGTTGAGGATCGCCATGAACACCGACGAGAGCCCGTAGAAGAGCACCTGGGGAAGCAGAAGGAATGCGAAGGCGGTGGTCAGTGCCTGGTTGACCTTCGGCTCCGACCCGAGCATGAGCCGGACCAGCAAGGGTGCGGCCGCTACGGAGGTGACCGTGGCGGCCAGCAGCAGTGTGGTGGCCAGAGTCACCAGCCGGCGGACGAAGGCTTCGCCGCCGTCGATGTCGTCGCGTTCGGCGCGGGCGAGCACTGGGACGAAGATCGCGGTGAAGGTGGCTTCCAGGACCAGCGCCGCGATCAGGTTGGGCAATTGATTGGCCACGGAGAACGCGCTGGAGAGCGCCGCCCCCAGGATAGCGGCCAGCAGCACGATCCGGATGAACCCGGTGATCCGACTGATCAGGGTGGCCAGCGCCATCCCCCAGGAGCGGGACACCACCGCGGCGTCGGTCAGTTCGGCCCGCGGGGTGCGCGGGGGCGGTTGCGGCGTGGCGCTCATGGCAGGTCGCGTGCCCGGCCGGCGGGGCGATCGAGGTCGGCGCGGTCAGGCTGGCCGCGGAAGCGGTGATAGAGGCGGCGGCCCACCAGCAGGGTGAGCACCACGCCGCCGCCGAGGGTCAGTGCGAACAGCACCTTGCCGTAGGCGTTGGAGTGCACCGACAGCCGCACCGGCTCGCCCAGTTGCACGCCGTCGGGTGTGCGCAGCGTGACGTCGACGGCCACGCGCTGGGTGAGGTGCACCTCGACGGGCACCCGCAGCGGCAGGTATCCGGGGGGCAGTTCCTGCTCGCCGATGTCGGTCACCGACATGCCCGGGGGAGCGTCGACGTACAACCGCACCCTGATCGGGACGGCGAGGTCGTTGCGCAGGGCCAGTGGCAGCGCGCTTCGCTCGCTGGCCAGTGTGTAGGAGTCGCCGGGATTGACGATCGTGACCGCCCGGAACAGGTCCTCGATGGTCGTGCCGACCACCGAGAGACGTTGGCGAGCAAGGTCGTTTCGGGTCGCCGGCGGTTCGGTCTGGCTCAGCGCCCGCAGCATGTCCTCACGTAGCGGGGCGGTGTACTGCGGCCCGGTCAGTCCGGTGCGCAGGTCGGTGGTCAGGGCTGCGTCCAGGCCCCGCAGCCGCTGCACCTGTGCGGCGATGGTGGCCACCACGTCGTCGTCGAACCGACCCCGGTCCTCGCTCGGCGGCACAGCCGGATCGGTCTCGAGAGGTACCGTCGCCGACTCGGTGATCACCGCCGCCAGCGGCCGCGGAGTGGCCAGACCGGAGCGCACCGCGTTGGCCAGGGTGGACAGGATCAGCCGGGCGTCGTCGGGCTGCGGGCTCCACTTCATCGGCGGCACCAGAATCTGGGTGCGCGGTTCATCGCCGGGGCTCAGCATCGGCCACAGGATCGCGGCGGCGGCATCCTGCCGGCGGGCGACCGGCGAGTCCTGACCCACATCGACGGTCGGGTCGGAGTCGAGGTAGGCCGGCACGGTCGGGTCGGTGCCGACGGCGGCCAGGGCCGCGCCGATGGCCGGCTCGAACGGCGCCACCGTCACAGTGCCGGATACCCGGCGTGCCGGGCCGCCTGCGCCGGGGGCGATCACGACCGTGGCGTCCTGTGCGGTGAGCAACGCCAGCGCGGTGTCGGTCAGCGGGCCGTCGCCGAGGACGGTAGCCCCCCGTAGTGAGATCACGCCGAGGATCTTGTCGACGATGTCGGCGCCGGTGGTGGTGGCCGCGGTGGCCAGGGTGGGATCGCCGACCCGGTGGAGGGCACCGAGATCGGCCTGGGCGTAGGGCGTGGCGGTGACGCACAGCCGTGCGGCCAGACCACGCAGCCGGTCCAGCCATGCCACCGCAGCGCCCTGCCCGGCACCCGGGCGGACCGCGGTTCCCAGGCCGTCGGGAGTGTCGGCCACCACGTAGCCGGCAGTCATGGCGTTGACGGTGACCAGCAGGTCCGGGTCGATCGCCAGACAGAGGAGGGTGTCTACGCCGGTGGCCGGGTCGATCGCCCCGGGACTGGTCGCGAACTCCGCGGCACCCAGCAGGGTGTCCAGCCGCCCGCCGGGGGCCAGCGACACCGCCAGGTCGTCGTTCATCAACCGCACCGGATTGGTGCCGCCGGGCACGCCCGGGGCCAGCCGCGGTCTGTCCGCCAGCGGCCACAGCATGGTCACCGCCACCGGTTTGGTGGTGTCGGGCGCGACGACGTCTGCGACCGGGTTTCCCGACGAGTTCAGCGGGTCGGCGGGCACACCGGTGACCGGCAGCAGAAAACGGCGCGCATCCAGACGTGCCGGCGCTCCGTAGTCGGGTGTGCCGTTGACGTTCACCAGCAGCGGGTACACGCCGGGTTCCTCGATGCCGAGGGAGGGTTGGGTCGCTGATCGCAGCGGGAACGCGAACCGGAATCCCGCCGCCTGGCCGCGGTCGAGTTGCGTTGTCACCGGGGTGAATTCACCGACGGGCTGGAATTGGCCGTCGGCGTCGGCGAGACTGGATCGCAACTCCGCCGGTGCCGCCACCGCCGGAGCGCGCTCAAGGCGGGCGACCACCTCGCGCACCGGGCGGTCCCCGACGTTGGTGATGGTGCCGACGACGGTGACCATCGGCTCGCTGGAGGTGGTCACCACATCGGGGGTGACGCTGTCCACCCGGACCGCGAGGAACTCCGGTGCCGCGGGTTCACCTGTTGCATGC
>JBFYOQ010000191.1:0-4493 GCA_041303735.1 Mycobacterium sp. | reverse complement strand
ATAGCCAGCGCGGAACCTGCCGGTCCAAAAAGCCCTCGGGCTTGCCGAAGTCAGCCAGACCCACCGCCACATGGTCGATCGCACCCAGGCGCGCAGCGGCATCGGCCATCGACAAGCCCATGTCGTGACGCACGCCGGCGTCGCAGGCATGCAGCGCCGGCAGCCCGGCCCCGGCGTTGAAGCCGTCCACCGGCTCCATCAGATAGAACACCGCGTCGCCGAGCACGTCGGCGTCGTCGCACACCTCGATCAGTGCGGCGTGCGGTACGTCGGTTCCGGCCAGAGCGCGCAGCACGCGGGTCTCGCGCAGGATCACCGAGTTGCTGACCGGGCGCAGGTGGCGCGGTCCGCGACGAAACACGTACTCGCGTCCCGACCGGGTGAACCGCAGCATGATGTTCTGGGTTCCGCCGGTGATCTCAGCGACGTTCTCGATAGGACCCTCACCCAGACCCTGCTGCGACATCCAGGCGGCGACCTTCGATGCGTCGTGGGTCAGGTCCTCCACGGAGCCGAAGTTACCTCACGGCGCAACGTCGTTGATTTTCGACCACGACAATCGGCTGTCGAGGGTGCGGAAGATGCTCCACCCCACCAGGGTGCCCAGCGCAATGGAGACGATCGCCGACGCAGCCTGCCCCATGCTGGCCACGTCCGCGTTGCCCCCGGTGGCGGCCTGGCTGACCGACATGAAGCTCAACGCCCCGGGAACCAGTGACCAGAAAGACGCGAGCAGCATCACCACCGCCGGTGGTGCGGTCTTGATCCGGGCGGCCAGCATGGCGAACACCACTGAAAGGATTGCGCCGACGAAGCCGGAGTGAGCGGACGACATGATCCTTTCCGCCAGCTGCTGGCCGATGAGCGCAATGCCGATTGCGGCCATCAACCAGAACAGTGACCCCGGCGGCGCCGATAGATAGAACGTCAGCCCAATCGCGACGACGACGATTGATACGTACAGCGACCAGGAACCCATCTGCGCCGACGGGGCCTGCGGGGCGACCTCGCCGGCGACATGCACACCCAAGATGACGCCGAAAACCAGCAGCGCCAGCTGGGACACCCCGTACACGAGACGGCTGGATCCCGAAATGATCTGGGAGTAAGCAAGTTCCATGGCTCCGGTGGTTAACGCCATTCCAGGCAGGGTTGCCACCAGCGCGGGGCTGATCACCCGCTCAAGCCCATCATTGGCAGTATCGGCGACGAACCAGGTGGCAAGCAGAGTGACAACGAACGCCGAGAGAGTGGGAAGGATCGGCGTCAGCGCCGGCAGCGGGGCGCTGAGCAGGACGATCCCTCCGACCACCAGCCCGAGGAACAGATAGCCCGGTAGCGAGGCCCAGGTCGGATTGATCATCATGCCGAAACCGACTGTGGTGACGGCATATCCGATAACGGTGACGGTACGGCCGAATCTGGGCTTGAGGGCACGGGCGGCCTCTACAGCCGCGGTGGCATCGACCGGTGCGATCGCGCCGGCTTCGGCGAGACTGGCGATGTCGTCGATTCGGCCCGCCGCGTCGAGTTGAAGGGACGAGTGGGTGGAGCCGTCGATCTCGTAGGCCGCCTCACCGATCTGGATCAGCAGCATGGTGGGCAGCACGACCACCCGCACCGGCGCGGTGGTGTACCTCGCGGCGATGGCCAGCAACCGGCCCTCCACGATCGGTGTGGGCTGGGCGACCTCGACAAGAGCTATCCCGATCTCGCGCAGCATCACCGCCACTTCCACCGGCGGGTAGGAATCCGGGGGCGCGAGCGGCGCTGGGGGTGACTTGCGGAGTCTGTCGATGATCGGATGACGCCAGCTCACGAAGAGACCGCTGTCTGTGCCTGCTGGTCGGCTTTCGCCTTGGCCCCCTGCCATGGCCAGTAACCGGTGACTTCGAGTTGCAACGAGTAGCTGAGGAACGTCCGGATGAGCACGATCGCTCCCAGCACCAGCACGCTGCGCAGCTCCGGGGTGACGGCAACGGTGCGGATGATGTCGGCGGCGACCAGGAACTCCAGACCCAACAGGATCGACGCGCCGAGCTGGCGGCGCAACGGCCGGTAGACCTCGACCTTGCGACCCAATCGGGTTGCCGCAACGACCATCGAGATCAGCGCACCGCCGGCAATGACGGCGACGCCGACGGCATCCATCGTCTTGCCGACCATCTCGATGAATTCGCTCAGGCCCATCACAGAGATTCTAGGGCCGCTGCGACCCGTTGCCGGGACCTCGCTGGGGCATGGCGCAATCGCTACCCGCAGGGAACAATTTGCGGAATGGACCACAAGCCCGCATCACCGTCGATCGCCTCCGCCAACCGAGGCCACGTGAGCGCACTGCCGTTCGACGACGCGCGCGACTTCGACGACGCCGACCGCGGGTTCCTCGGTTCGCTGGAGCCGTGCGTCATTACCGCCGCCGACGGCCGGGTGGTGTGGGACAACGACGCCTACGCGTTCCTCACCGGCGACGCGCCGGCATCGGTACATCCCAGCCTGTGGCGGCAGTCGACGCTGGCCGCCAAGCAGGGCCTCTATGAGGTGGTCGACGGCATCTACCAGGTGCGCGGACTCGACCTGTCCAACATCACCTTCGTCGAGGGCGACAGCGGGATCATTGTCATCGACCCACTGATCTGCACCGAGACCGCCGCGGCCGCACTTGCGCTATACCGGAAACACCGCGGGGATCGGGCGGTGACCGCCGTCATCTATACCCACAGCCACGTCGACCACTTCGGTGGCGTGCTGGGCGTGACCACCCAGGCCGACGTCGACGCAGGCAGAGTTCCGGTGCTGGCACCGGAGGGCTTCATCGGACACGCGGTGCAGGAGAACGTCTACGCCGGAACCGCGATGACCCGCCGCGCCACCTACATGTACGGCACCCTGCTCGATCGCGGGCCAAGCGGTCAGGTGGGATGCGGACTCGGTCAGAACACCTCCACCGGTGAGATCGCAGTCATCGTGCCGACCATCGACATCACCACCACCGGCGAGAACCACACCATCGATGGTGTCGAAATCGAATTCCAGATGGCACCCGGCACCGAGGCGCCGGCGGAGATGCACTTCTATTTCCCGAAGTTCCGGGCTCTGTGTATGGCGGAGAACGCGACGCACAACCTGCACAACCTGCTGACATTGCGCGGCGCACTGGTGCGGGACCCACGGGCCTGGGCCGGCTACCTCACCGAGGCCATCGACACCTTCGCTGAGCGCACCGACGTGGTGTTCGCCTCGCACCACTGGCCCACCTGGGGACATGACCGGATCGTGGAATACCTGTCTCTGCAACGCGATCTCTATGCCTACCTACACGACCAGACACTGCGGCAGCTCAACCAGGGCTTCACCGGCATCGAGATCGCCGAGAATTTCGCCATGCCGCCCGCTCTGGAGAGGGCCTGGCACACCCACGGCTACTACGGATCGGTCAATCACAACGTCAAAGCGGTCTATCAGCGCTACATGGGCTGGTTCGATGGTAATCCCGGTCGGCTGTGGCAGCACCCGCCCGAAGCGGCGGGCCCCCGGTATGTGGCCGCAATGGGTGGCATCGAGCGGGTGGTGGACATTGCCCGCGAGGCGTTCGAGTGCGGTGATTTCCGCTGGGCCGCAACGCTGTTGGATCATGCCGTTTTCACCGACGAGAACCACGCCGAAGCCCGCCGGCTGTATGCCGACACCCTGGAACAACTGGGCTACGGCGCTGAGTGTGCGACGTGGCGAAACTTCTTCCTATCCGGATCGACCGAACTGCGCGGGGGTAACTTCGGGACACCGGTGACAACCACGTCGACGACGATGCTCGCCCAGCTCACCCCGGAGCAGATGTTCGACATCCTCGCCCTGTCCGTCAACGGTCCGCGGGCCTGGGATGTGGACATCGCCCTGGATGTGAGGTTCGCCGATCTCGATACCAACTACCGGCTCACACTGCGTAACGGTGTGCTGGTGTACCGCAAGCGTCCAGCGGATCCGGATTCCGCGACAGCGACGGTCACACTGGCGGCCAAGATGCGGCTACTGGCCGCGGCGGCAGGTGATTTCAGCTCACCGGGCTTGACGATCAGTGGCGACGCCGCAGCGCTGCAGAACCTGATGAGCGTTCTGGACAAGCCCGATCCCCAGTTCAGCATCATCACACCCTGATGTTTGCGGTCAGGGAAATCCGCCGTCGGCATGCAGGATCGAACCGGTGGTGTAACTCGATGCGTCAGACATCAGAAAGAGCGCGGCGCCGACGATCTCGGCCGGGTCGCCGGCGCGCTGCAGCGCGTAGCCGGCGAACGGATTCTCATCACCGAACGACCACGCCTTGCTGACATCGGTCAGGAATGGACCGGGCATCAAGGTGTTCACCCGCACTGACGGTCCGTAGGCCTTGGCCAGTCCCTCGGTGAGGGCGTTGAGTCCCGCCTTGGCGACGGCATAGGGCAGATACGACGGGTGCGGCCGCAGCGACCCGTGGGTGCTGACGTTGATGATGA
>JBFYOQ010000190.1:0-4701 GCA_041303735.1 Mycobacterium sp. | reverse complement strand
GGCGGAACTCCTCGGGGCTCAGGCTGCGACCGGCGCGCAGGACGATAGCCGCCATCACCGCGTCACCCACCGTCTCGTCGGGCACCGCATAGACCGCCACCCTGCTGACCGGGTCGAGCCGTTGCAGGATCCGCTCGATGGGCGCGCAGGCCAGGTTCTCGCCGTCAACCCGCAGCCAGTCCCCGGTGCGCCCGGCGAAATAGATCCAGCCGTCGGCGTCCCGGTAGGCCAGATCCCCTGACCAGTACATGCCTTCGCGTAACCGTTCGCCGGTGGCGTGCGCGTCGTTGTAGTAGCCGGTGAACAGACCGGCGCCGTCGGTGTTGACGATCTCGCCGATCGCGTCTCGGGCGTTGACCAGGGCACCGTTGTCGTCGAAAACCGCGGGGGCGCATTCGGTCAGGGTCTCGGGGTCGTAGATCGCCACGCCCGGAAATCCGCGGCCCACCGAACCAGGCGGGCAGTCACCGTCGCGCGTGATGATCACCGCGCCCTCGGTGGACCCGAAACCGTCCCAGACGGTGCAGCCGAATCGCCGGCCGAACTCGGCGATATCGCGCTCCGTTGCTTCATTGCCGAACGCCACCCGCAGCGGGTTGACGTGATCGTCGTCATGCTCGGATGTGGCCAGCACGTAGGCCAACGGTTTGCCGACATAGTTCAGGTACGTCACGCCATAGCGGCGCAGGTCGGCCAGGAGCGCGGACGCGGAGAACGCGGCCGGCGCCATCGCCGCGCCCGAGGCCAGCGCCACCGACCAGCCGGCCAACAGCGCGTTGGAGTGAAACAGCGGCATGGACAGGTAGCAGACATCGTCCGCGGTGATCGAGAAACGCTGCACCAGAGCGACTCCGGAGAACGGGACCATCATGTGCGCCACCTGGACGGCCTTCGGCTCGCCGCTGGTGCCGGAGGTGAAGATCAGCATGAATGTGTCGCCGGCGGCGACCTCGCGGTGCGCGGTGAGCTCACCGGCCCGGTTCAGGAGTGCGCTCCAGTCCGGGGCGTCCACGTCGATCACCTGCACGCCGGGCAGCGCCAGTCCGTCGAGCAGGCAGGCGTTCTCGGTGTCGGTCAGCAGAATCTGGCAGTCCGCCTTGGCGATATCGCGTGCCAGCGCATCCCCCCGGCGGGTGTTGTTGATGCCACACAGGACGTAGCCGCCCAGTCCGGCAGCCGCCATGGCGGTGAGCATCTGCGGGGTATTGCCCAGCAGTGTTCCGACGTGCAGTGGCCGCGACGGATCCGCGCGGGCGATCAGCGCGGCGGCGTGCCGGGCGGCCTCGTCGAGATGCTCCCGCCAGCTCCACACCCGCTCGCCGTATTTGACCGCCGGCGTGGGGTCGCCGATGCGGTCCCGGAGCAACTGCTGGACGGTGTCGGCCACCGGCGCCTCAGCCCCGCGTGGACGCGCGTGCCGACTTGGCGGCACTACGGCATGCACCCGAGCAATACCGCACGCCGTCCCAGTTCTTCGCCCAGCGTTTGCGCCACGACATCGGCCGCTCGCAATGCAGGCATGGCTTGCTGGGCAGATCGGCTTTATTGCCCTTGAACACAGTTGCCCTTGATCATGGGAGTCAGTCGGAGTCCATCGAACCCGGCGTCGTCTTGGACACCTGGACCAGGAACTCATAGTTGGTCTTGGTCTTGCGCAGCTGACTCATCAACAGGTCGATCGCCTGATGGGAATCCAGACCGGACAGCACGCGGCGCAGCTTGTGCACGACGGCGAACTCATCGGCCGAGAGCAGCAGTTCGTCCTTACGGGTGCCCGACGGGTTGACGTCGACGGCCGGGAACACCCGGCGCTCGGCGATCTTGCGGTCCAGTTTGAGCTCGGCGTTGCCGGTGCCCTTGAACTCCTCGAAGATCACCGTGTCGCCGGTGGAACCGGTCTCCACCATCGCGGTGGCGATGATGGTCAGCGAGCCGCCGTCCTCGATATTGCGCGCCGCGCCCAGGAACCGCTTGGGCGGGTAGAGCGCGGTGGAATCCACACCACCGGACAGGATGCGTCCCGACGCCGGTGAGGCGTTGTTGTAGGCACGACCGAGCCGGGTGATCGAGTCGAGCAGCACCACGACGTCCTTGCCCTGCTCCACCAGACGCTTGGCCCGCTCGATGGCGAGCTCAGCGGCCTGGGTGTGATCCGACGGCGGCCGGTCGAAGGTCGAGGCGATGACCTCACCCTTCACCGAGCGCTGCATATCGGTGACCTCTTCGGGCCGCTCGTCGACGAGCACGACCATCAGGTGGCATTCAGGATTGTTCTTGGTGATCGCGTTGGCGATGTCCTGCATGATCGTGGTCTTGCCGGCCTTGGGCGGCGAGACGATCAGGGCACGCTGCCCCTTGCCGATCGGCATGATCAGGTCGATCACGCGGGTGGTCAGCCGCTCGGTGGTGGTCTCCAGCCGCAGCCGCTGATTGGGATAGAGCGGGGTGAGCTTGCTGAACTCGGGGCGGTTGCGGGCCGCGTCGACGGGGCCGCCGTTCACGCTGTCCAGCCGTACCAGCGGGTTGAACTTCTGGCGCTGATTGGCACCGCCGCTGTCGCCACCGCCGTCGCGGGCGACCCGCACGGCGCCGGTGACCGCGTCGCCGCGGCGCAGGCCGTGCTTGCGGACCATGTTCATCGAGACGTAGACGTCGTTGGGGCCGGCCAGGTAGCCCGACGTGCGCACGAAGGCGTAGTTGTCGAGCACGTCGAGGATGCCGGCCACCGGCTGGACGACGTCGTCCTCACGCAGTTCGGTGTCGGGACCCTCACCAGGGCCGCGCTCACCGCGGCGGCGCCGGTCACGGAACCGGCGTCCGCGCCGGCCGCCGCGGCCGTCGCCGTCGTCGTCCCCGCGGTTGGAGTCGCGGTTGGAGTTCTGGTTCTGCTGGCCCCCAGAGCCGCCGTCGCCTCCGCCGTCGCGGGCCGGACGGTCCTCGCGTGGCTCACGTGGCTCACGTGGCTCGGTCTTGGCGTCCCCGCCATCACGGGCCGGGCGCTCGTCGCGGCGCTTCTCGGCGGCAGGCGTTTCGGCAGCGGTGTCGGCACCGCCGCGGGAGCCGCCGCCGTTCTGACTGTCACGGATGGCGGCGATGAGGTCGCTCTTGCGCATACCCGAAGCGCCCTTGACGCCGGCGCGGCTGGCCATCGCCCGCAACTCCGGCAGCACCATGGTCGCCAGGGAGCCGGATTCGGCGGGCTGATTCACGGGGGCCTGCGACGGTTTGTCCGGTGCGCTGTCCTCAGCCGTGATGATGTCCGTATCGGTCACGGATTTCCTTTCTTGCCTCGCGCCGTGTCGTGGCGCGGGGTTTCGGTGGCGTTGAAGCCGATTCGGGTGAACCCCGAAATCCCACCGTTGTGGTGTCAGGCCTGATCGAGGCAGCCGAAGGCATGCCGTCAGTCCCCTGCATTGTCAAACGAAGATGTGGTGATTCGTCCTTGTGTCGGCGCAGCCATATACCGCTGCGGTTGCCGGACTGGTTCCGAGGATAGCCTCCCGCGCTGCCCTAAGCAAGAAAACCCCTACCCCGCCGCGGCGGTCACGCCGGCAGCCCAGCGAACAGGTTCGCCCGCCGACATCCGGCTGACAGCAAATCCGTGTGCGGTGCCGAACTCCAACGCCTCCGCCGGCAGCTCATCGGCCGTGGTGAGCGCCAGCACCGCCGGCCCGGCGCCGGACAGCACCGCTGGCACGCCGTGGCGCCTCAGGACCTGCAGAAACTCCGCCGAGGCGGGCATTGCCCGGGCTCGTTGCGGCTGGTGGAGGAGATCCTCGGTGGCTGCCATCAGCAGATCTGGCCGCTGCGTGAGAGCGACCACCAGCAACGCCGCACGGCTGACGTTGAAACGCGCGTGCTGGTGGCTCACCAGCTCGGGCAACAGGACCCTCGTCTCGGCCGTCGACGAGCGGAGCTCGGGGATGGCGGGGAACAACCGGATCTCCGGATGCAGCCGGACCCGCACGGCCTCATACCGGGGTTCAGCACCGGCGTGGGCGGGTTCGGTCCAGGAGACCACCGCACCACCGAGCACCGAAGCCGATGCGTTGTCGGGATGCCCTTCGAACTCCGATGACAGCTGGATCAGCTGTGCGTCGCACAACGGTGTCCGATCAGTCTGTGCCACAAGGGCATTGGCCGCACCGAGTCCACCGACCACCGCCGACGCCGACGATCCCAGGCCCCGTGAGTGCGGAATCGTGTTGCGGCACCGGATAATCAGTCCCCCAGCCTGACATCCGGCTTCACGAAGCCCTCGCGCAAGCGCCGTCACGACAAGGTGATCGACACCGGATGACACCTGACCGGCGCCCTCGCCGGACACCTCAACCACGACACCGGGGCCGTCGGTGGTCACCACCTCGATCTCGTCATAGAGGCCGAGCGCGACACCCAGACTGTCGAAACCGGGGCCGAGGTTGGCACTCGATGCCGCCACCGAGACGCTGCCGGCCAGTCCGGCGGGAAGTGTGAGTGTCGGGTGTCGGGCCACCTTCGGCTACGCCAACCCCAGTGCGGCCACGACCGCCCCGGCATCGACGGGAACCGGTGTCACCGTGGGCATCCCGCGAAGAGCGGTGTCGGGATCCTTGAGTCCGTGGCCGGTGACGGTGCACACCACGGTCGAGCCGCGGGCGACCCAGCCGTCCTCGGCGGCTTTGAGCAGTCCGGCGACGCTGGCCGCCGAAGCCGGTTCGA
>JBFYOQ010000189.1:0-12965 GCA_041303735.1 Mycobacterium sp. | reverse complement strand
GCGGCCGTCGGGCCGTCCAGAATGAGTCCATCGACGCCCGGCGCGTTGTAGGTGATGGCGATCGGGCCGAACACCATCGGCAGGTTCCAGGCGTCGCTGCCGTCGCAGCGCGCCTTCGCCTTCTCGACTTCGCCCTTGTCCGGGTTCAGCGGCGAATCGGAGCCGCCGATATCGGTCTGTCCGCCCACGAACTCCGACACCCCGGCACCCGATCCGCTGGAGGTGTAGTTCAGGGTGAAACCGGGGCACGCCGCCTCGTAGGCGGTGATGAACCGGGTCATGGCGTTGGCCTGCGCGGTGGCGCCACTGCCCTTCAGTGACTTCTGCCCGCCGCAGTCGACCGTCCCGGCTCCTTCGGCCCCCGGTGATCCCGTCGGCGCCACAGCGTTGTTGTCGCTGCCGCACGCGCTCAGGGCCGCGATCGTGGCCGCGGACACCGTGATCGCCAGCGCTTTGCCGAGTGTGCTCACCGGGTACCTCTTTCTGTTCCGTCTCGTGGGGTCGCTGCGAAAGGTAAGCGCACCGGATGGCCGGTTCGGGGATGGCCGGTTAACGGAAGGTGAACAGCGCTCAGAAAGGGCCCCCCACCAGGGGCTCAGGCAGGGGCTCAGGCAGGGGCGAAGGCGGTGTCCACACCGGCCACGGTGAACCCCAGCGCGCGGTAGGTCGCCAGCGCCGCGGTGTTGTCGGACTCGACGTAGAGCATGACCTCGGGCTGCTCACCTCCGGCCAGCCGGCCGGCGAGGTGGCGCATCCCGACCACCGTCAGCGCCTTGCCGAGGCCCCGGCCGTGCGCGGCGGGGTCGACCCCGAGGACGTACACCTCGCCGACGTTCTCGTCATGGATCTTGGTCCAGTGAAAGCCCACGAGGCGGCCGGTCGCGTCGTCGAACGCCAGGAACAGTCCCTCGGGCTCAAACCACGGCTGCCCCAGCCGCTCGACCAGGACATGGTCGGTCCAGCCGCCCTGTTCGGGATGCCAGTCGAAGGCGGCGTTGTTGACCCTCAGCAGCTCGCCGTGGTCCTGCGATCCCGCGTAGTTCCGCACCGTAATACCCTGCGGCACAGCACCATCGGGGATACCACTGAGCGGACGTGTCATCTGGGTGAGGGCACGCACGGCGCGCAAACCAGCGGCGTCGGCGGCGGCGGCGGCCGCCGGCAGCGTTCCGTGCGCCCAGAACCGGATCCGCCCGCCGCTGCGCTCGATCGCCGCGCGCACCATCGCCGCCCCGATGCCCCGGCGGCGGGCCTGCGGATGCACCACCAGTTCGGCAGCCGCGTCGCCCGCATCCGGGCCGGGCGTGAGATGGAGATAGCCGACCACCTGCCCGCGCCGGTCGGCGGCGACGAGGTGTCCGCCGGTCGGTCCGGCCAGGTCGCGAAGCACCTGCTCCCCCACGGGGGCGATGGCGTCGGCGCGTTCGGCATCCGAGATCAGCCGGCGTACGGCGTCGCGCTCGGCGGCGGACAGTAGGGCGACCCATTGCGGAGCGGGTGGCCGCGGAGCAGCTGTCACTACGAATGCGACATGGCGTCGGCTTCGACGCTGCCCGCATCGTCGCCCGCATCGTCGCCCGCATCGTCGCCGGCATCGAAGCCGTCGGCCTCCGGGGGGGCCGCCCGGCCCCGGGCCGGTCGCACCGCCTTATATCCGACGTTGCGCACCGTCCCGATCAACGCCTCGTACTCCGGGCCCAGCTTGGCCCGCAGGCGCCGGACGTGGACGTCCACCGTGCGGGTGCCGCCGAAGAAGTCGTATCCCCAGACCTCCTGCAGCAGCTGCGCGCGGGTGAACACCCGGCCGGCGTGCTGGGCGAGGTACTTCAGCAGTTCGAATTCCTTGTAGGTCAGGTCCAGCGGGCGGCCGCGCAACCGCGCGGTGTAGGTGCCCTCATCGATCAGCAGTTCCCCGAGGCTGACCCTTCCGGCGGTCTCGGCATCGGCGGTGCCGCCGCGGCGGCCGACCAGCAACCGCAGCCGCGCGTCGATCTCGGCCGGACCGGTGCCGGGCAGCAGAATCTCGTCGATTCCCCAGTCCATGTTCACCGCCACCAGGCCGCCCTCATTGACCACCGCGACCACCGGCACCGAGGCGCTGGTGGTTCCCAGTAACCGGCACAGCCCCCGCGCGGCTGCGAGGTCGATGCGCGCATCGACGATCGCGATATCGGCCGAACCGGCTTCCAGCAGCGAAGACACCTCGGTGGGCACTGCGCGCACGGTGTGCGGCAACAGCGCCAGCGAAGGCAGCACCGACTCCGGGTTGGGGTCGGTAGTCAGCAGCAGCAGGTCCAACGAAACTCTCCCGGGTCGGGAGTCACTCTAACCCGCTACCTGCTGTTTCCACGATCCGAGCAGGCCTGGGACCGGGTACGCCAGAATGGCCGGGTGCGAAAGTTGCTGACCGCTGCGGGAACCTCGGCGCTGGTCGTCGTCCTCGGTGCGCTCGGGGTGGACACAGGCGCCGCGATCTACGCCGAGTACCAACTCTCCCGCAACCTTCGCACGGCGGCCGGGCTGTCGTCGGACCCATGGGTGGCGATCCTGGGCTTTCCATTCCTGCCTCAAGCAGCGCGGCACAGCTACAGCGAACTGGAGATCAAGGCCGGTGGCGTCGATCACCCGGTGGTCGGCAAAGTCACCCTCGAGGCGACCATGCACGAGATCGGCCTGCACCAGGCGTCCTGGCTGATCCGCCCCGATGCCGATCTGCCGCTGGGGAAACTCGAGAGCCGCATCATCATCGACTCCCGCCACGTTGGGGCGTACATCGGTATCAAGGACCTCTCCATCGAGGCGCCCGCCGAGGAGACCAACGACGCCACCGGGGGCACCACCGAATCGGGGATCTCCGGGAACAAGGGGCTGGTCTTCACCGGCACACCGGCCGCAGCCGGTTTCGACACACCGGTGAGCGTGACGGTCGACCTGTCGCTCACCGGGCCGGCGCAGACCACGCTGGTGTTCACCCCGACCGGCGTGGCCACCGGGCCCAACACCGCCGATCAAATGGTTCCCGAGGAGAAGCGGGCCGCCGTGCTGGGCGCCTTCGGCGCCGTCATGCCCGGACAGAAACTCCCGTTCGGTCTCAAGCCCACCAGCGAGGGCGCCCGCGGGTCCGACATCATCATCGAGGGCATCACCGGGGAATCAACCGTGCGCCTGTCGGGTTTCATCCAGCCATGAGCGCGTTCGTCACCGCCGGCGCCGCGATCGCCGCCGCCATGGGCCTGGCGGGGGTCGTCGGTGTGCTGCACAACCGGCGCTCCGGCGCGGTGCGCGACACCGAGCATCCGGAGGGCCTGGACACCGCGCGGCTGGGGCTGTCAGAGACCGGGCCGACGATCGTGCACTTCACCGCAGTGTGGTGCGGGCCGTGCGCGGCGGTCCGGCGCGTGGTCGATCAGGTGTGCGACCAACTGCCGCAGGTGGCGCATGTGGAGATCGACATGGACGCCGATCCCTCCAACGCGCGGGCCATGTCGGTGCTGTCGCTGCCGACGACGTTCATCTTCGACGCTCACGGAAGGCAGCGTTACCGCACTACCGGCGTGCCGAAGGCCGCGGATCTACGGGCCGCCCTCGATCCACTATTGGCCTGAAGTACTCGGCCTGAGGCATCCTGCATTGGCCCGGGGGCGGAGTCTGTGGTTACCATAGGAGGCGTGCAACCCCGCCTTGAGCTCTCGCTCACCAAGCGCCGTGCAGTTGATCTGTGCCGCGTCGCGGGTTGTTGCTGTTGCTGTTGCTGCTGAGTAGCCGCATTCTTCGCGCGCGTCGATCGCGCTGACGGCTCACCCAGACCCATCCGGCCTGTCCTCTTCCGCATGCCCAGCAACAGGAGAACTCCATGACCACACGGACGACCACACAACCCTCCCCCGGCGCCGAACCGGTGCCCGGCACCACCGATCAGGTCGACGTGCGCGGTCCCCGCTTCGCGGCCTGGGTCACCACCGTCGCACTGCTCGCCGTGCTGATGGTCTCGGCGGTCTCGCCCGCCGCGGCGGCAGCGCTGCTGGCCGGCCAGGGGATCGTCTTCGCCCTCGGCGCGCTGCACGGCCCGCGCCGCCACCCCTACGGCCTGATCTTCTCTCGGCTGGTGGCCCCGCGCCTGGGTCCGGTGACCGAGCGCGAGCCGGCGGCACCGCTGCGATTCGCCCAGTTGGTGGGGCTGGTGTTCGCCCTCGCCGGCCTGGCCGGCTTCGCTCTCGGAGCGCCGCTGGCCGGTGTCATCGCCACCGCGTTCGCGTTGGCCGCGGCCTTCCTCAACGCCGCCTTCGGCATCTGCCTGGGCTGCCAGCTCTACCCCCTGGTGCACCACGTGCGCCGGAGCCGGCGCTGATGGCCCGCGCCGACGTCCTGGTGTCCGCGCAGTGGGCTCAGGAGAACCTCGACACACCGGGTGTGGTCTTCGTCGAGGTCGATGAGGACACCAGCGTCTACGACACCGGCCACATCCCCGGGGCGGTGAAGCTCGACTGGAAGACCGACCTGCAGGATGCAGTGGTCCGGGATTTCGTTGATGCCCAACAGTTCTCGAAGCTGCTCAGCGAGCGCGGGATCGGCAACGACGACACCGTCGTGCTCTACGGCGGTAACAACAACTGGTTCGCCGCCTACGCCTACTGGTATTTCAAGATCTACGGCCACCGATCGGTCAAGCTCCTCGACGGCGGCCGCAAGAAATGGGAACTCGACGGCCGTCCGCTCTCCGATGCCGCGGTGTCCCGCGCGGCCAGCAGTTACACCGCCGCCGCCGCCGATGGCAGCATCCGGGCACTGCGCGACGAGGTGCTCGCGGCGATCGGCACCAAGAACCTGGTCGACGTGCGTTCCCCGGATGAGTTCTCCGGCAAGATCCTGGCCCCAGCGCACCTGCCGCAGGAGCAGAGTCAGCGGCCCGGTCACATCCCCGGAGCGGTGAACGTGCCGTGGAGCAAGGCCGCCAACGAGGACGGGACGTTCAAGTCCGACGAGGAACTCACCGCCCTCTACACCGCCGCCGGCGTGAACCCGGACCGAGAGACCATCGCCTACTGCCGCATCGGCGAGCGTTCGTCACATACCTGGTTCGTGCTCCGGGAGTTGCTGGGGCACCGCAACGTCAAGAACTACGACGGCAGTTGGACCGAATACGGCTCCCTGGTGGGGGCCCCGATCGAGTTGGGAAGTTGATCATGTGCTCTGCACCTAGACAAGGACAGACCCTGCCCGCGGGGGTGGACCTCGCCAAGGAGACGGTGATCACCGGCCGGGTGGTCGACGACGCCGGGGAGGCGGTGGGCGGCGCGTTCGTCCGGCTGTTGGACTCCGCGGCCGAGTTCACCGCCGAGGTCGTCGCCTCCTCGTCCGGCGATTTCCGCTTCTTCGCCGCACCCGGTACCTGGACCGTGCGGGCGCTGTCGCGGGTGGGCAACGGCGACGTCACCGTCGCACCCAGGGGTGCCGGACTCCACGAGGTCGACGTCAAGGTCGCCTGAGAACAGTCCCGCGTTAAACTTCACGCCGTGGTCCTGTTCTTCGAGATTCTGCTGGTCATTTCGACCGTCGTCATCACCTGGTTCGCGTTCTACGCGGTGTACCGGCTGATCACCGACGAATCGTGACCGACGAGTCCACAACCCCGTCCCTCAGTGGAGACCGGGCCGTCGCGGCCGCGGTCGAGCGAGCCAAGGAGACGGCGGGCCGAAACGTCCCGGCCTTCGACGACATCCCCGTGGCGGACACCGCGAATCTGCGCAAGGGCGCCGATCTCCACGACGCACTGCTGGCGCTGCTGCCACTGGTAGGCGTCTGGCGCGGCGAGGGCACGGGGCGCAGCGCAGCCGGCGACTACACGTTCGGCCAGCAGATCATCGTCTCTCACGACGGCAGCGACTACCTCAACTGGGAAGCCCGGTCCTGGCGTCTGGACGAGGCCGGCGAGTATCACAGCCCCGCTCTTCGCGAGACCGGCTTCTGGCGTTTCGTTCACGACCCCACCGATCCGGGCGAGTCGCAGGCCATCGAACTGCTGCTCGCCCACTCGGCCGGCTATGTGGAGCTGTTCTACGGCCACCCGCGCACCCAGTCGTCGTGGGAACTGGTCACCGACGCACTGGCGCGCAGCAAGTCCGGCGTATTGGTCGGTGGAGCCAAACGCCTCTACGGCATCGTCGAGAACGGCGATCTGGCCTACGTCGAAGAACGGGTCGACGCCGACGGCGGTCTGGTTCCGCACCTGTCCGCCCGGCTGACCCGGCACGTCGGATGAGACGGATGGCTGCCGCGGCGGTCCTGGCCGCCGCGCTGTGCAGCGCCGGCTGCGCGGGGACACCCGAGTCCAAGCCCCCTCCGGAGAGCGGGAGTGCACCCCCGCCGGCTGCGCCGGGCGCCCACGGCGGTCTGGCCGAGTGCCTGCACGCCAACGGGGTGCCCGACTCCACCGGTCCGGCGGCTGTGCTGGGCCCGCCCGCCGACGTGGACCCGGGCGTGTGGGACAGGGCGATGACCGCGTGTTCGACGCTGGCGCCCGGGCCGCCAGCACCCTGACGTTCCTGCGTGGGCGTTACCGCCGAAGCGCCACCGCGCCCCGGCACACGGTCCTACCCTGGCGCCATGCCCCGGATGTCCAGTGTGGACGCGGCTTTCTGGTTCGGCGAGACGCCGGGCTGGCATATGCATATCGGAGCCCTGGCCGTCTGCGACCCGGCCGCGGCCCCGGACTTCTCGGTGGAGAATCTGCGCACGCTGATCTCCGGGCGGCTGTGGGAGTTGCCGCAACTGCGTTACCGGGTCGAGGAGACCCCGCTGGGGCTGGATCTCCCGTGGTTCGTCGACGACGAGGACCCGGATCTGGATTTCCACATCCGCCACATCGCGCTGCCCTCGCCCGGCGGCCGAAAGGAATTGCAGGAGTTGGTCTCCCGGCTGTGGTCTTACAAACTCGACCGCGGCAAACCGCTGTGGGAGATGTGGTTGATCGAAGGCCTCGACGGGGGCCGGGTGGGCGTGTTGACCAAAATCCATCACTGTCTCGTCGACGGCGTCTCCGGCGCGGGTATCAGCGAGATCATCTTCGACGTCACCCCGCAGCCGCGCCAACCACCGGAGAATCTTCCGGCGCGACAGGAGAACCGCCCACCGCCGGTGGAACTGCGACTGCTCAACGGGGCGCTGAACCTTGCGGTCAAGACGCCGTATCGCATCCTGCGGCTGCTGGATCAGACCGTGCGTCAGCAACTGGCCGTCCGCGAGATCCCCGACAAACCACCCGGCTACTTCGAAGCGCCCGCCACCCGGTTCAACGCGGGCATCTCCCAACAGCGCCGGTTCTCCTCCGCGCGGGTCCCCTTCGCCCGCGTCAAGGCGGTCAAGGACGGTTACGGGGTCAAGGTCAACGACGTCGTGCTGGCGATCGTGACAGGCGCCCTGCGCACCTATCTCAAAGAACGCGGCGAGTTGCCCGACCGGCCGCTGGTCGCGCAGATTCCGGTGTCCACCCGGACCGAGGGCACCGCGGTCGGCAACGCCATCAGTTCCATGACGGTGAGCCTGCCCACCACGGTGGCCGGGCCGGCGGAGCGGATCGCCGGGGTGTACAAGGTGTCGCAGGCCGCCAAGCAGATGGCCGAGGCGCTGACCGCCCGCCAGATCATGGGGTTGACCGAGACCACTCCGCCGGGGTTGTTCAAGTTGGCCGCACTGGCCTACACCGCCAGCCAGCTCGGCAAGAACGTGCCGCCGATCAATCTGGTGGTGTCCAACGTCCCCGGCCCGCCGTTCCCCCTCTATGTCGCCGGCGCGGTGGTGGAGGAGTTCATCCCGATCGGCCCGCTACTGATGGACGTGGGTCTCAATGTGACGTGCTTCAGCTACCGCGAGCACATGGATTTCGGTTTCACCAGCACCCCGGACATCGCCGATGACATCGAGGATCTGGCCGGTGCCGTCGAGCCCGCGCTCGCGGACCTGGAGGAGGCGCTGCGCAACCCGCCGCGGAGGCGAGGCCGGAAATGACCGGAGGACATGAGGCGGCCCCCGAGCTTGTGATTCACAGCTGGACTCCGCTGTGGGCTCGGGGGCCGGGTAGCTGCCTGGGATTCGCCAGCGCGCGCATGGCGCGGGTGATCCGGCACCTCATTGTTTTCGCCGCTTCACTGACGTTCAGCGGCGGCGTGCTGCTAGCGGGCAGCCACCTCACATGTCCATGAAGAACTATTCAAAATTCCGGACCACCTCCTTTCCTGTGTACGGCCGACCGTACCCGCGGAGCCGGTGTGGCGGCAAGGAGATTTTTTTCACCACTCAGCGGTCGCTGAGCACCGCCGCATCCACCATCCGGGCGACCTCGGCGGCCAGTGGGCTCAGCGCCAGCCGGTGGCCGTCAAGCGTGTGCACCCGGGCCGCCAAAGTGATGCTCGACACCAGCCAAACACCCTGCGCCGCTTGCAGGTCCGCGGGCCGCAGGGCGTGGTAGTCGCAGTCGTAGCCGGCGTTGCGGGCGACATCGAACAGCGCCTGCTGGGTGGTACCGCGAAGGATCGGGTACCACGGCGGCGGGGTGAGGAAGCACGGGTTGTCCGGCTCGCCGGTGGCGATCACCACCGTCGAGCGCGGACCCTCGAGGATGAATCCGTCGGAGCTGACGAAGATCACATCGCCGGCGTCGTGTTCGGCGGCGTGCCGCAGTGCCGCCATGTTGATGGCGTAGGACAGGGTCTTGGCTCCGGCCAGCAGCCACGGCATGGTGTCGGCGGCGTCCGCCGGTAACCCACGGTCGAGCAGCATCGCGGCCAGCCCGTCCCGGCGGACCGCCGCGATGCGGTCGGGTAACGCGGCGATGGACAGATACGCCGTTGGCGCCGAACCGCTTTCCCGGCCGCGGCTGTAGACCAGCCGCAGCGCTCCGTCGGATGCGGTGTGCGCCGCCCACCCCGCCGCGGCGGCGGTGATGGCGCGACGCCAGCGGTCGGGATCCGGTGGCGGCAACTGCAGCATCGCCGCGGAGTGGGTGAGGCGTTGCAGGTGGGCTTCGATAAGGCAGGCACGCCCGTCGCGGACCAGCAGGGTCTCGAACACCCCGTCGCCGCGCACCGCGGCCAGGTCGTCGGCGAGAAGCAGCGGCTGCGCCGGGTCGAGAAGGTCACCGTCGAGGGTGACGAGCACCGCGGGCTGGCCCACCATGGGCGCCAAGCGTACTGGCCTGCTCGTGGAGTCACTGGTGTGACTTGCTCGTGGAGTCACTGGTGTGACTTACTCGTAGAGTCACTGATGTGACGTCCGTTCAGACCCCTGATGGTTCAGCCGATGCCGGCGCCGTGTGGCACTACGGCGACCCTCTGGGAGAACAGCGCGCCGCCGAACGTGACGCGGTGGTCATCGACCGGTCCCACCGCGCGGTGCTCACCCTGACCGGTGCCGAGCGGCTCAGTTGGCTGCACGCGCTGTGCACCCAGCACGTCGCCGACCTGCGCGACGGCGCGTGCACCGAGAACCTCAGCCTCGACGGCCAGGGCCGGGTGGAGGACCACTGGCAGCAGAGCGAACTCGGCGACGTCACCTATCTCGACACCGAGCCCGGCCGGGGCGAGCCGCTACTGGCCTATCTGACGAAGATGGTGTTCTGGTCGGATGTGCAGCCGGCCGTGGCCGACCTGGCGGTGCTGTCGCTGATCGGACCCCGCCTGGCCGACCCGGCTGTGCTCAAGGTGCTGGGAATCGACGCCCTGCCCGCCGAGTCGACGGCGGTGGCGCTATCCGGCGGCGGTTTTGTGCGCCGGATGCCGGCCGATGATGAGATCGAACTGGACCTGGTGGTTCCGCGTGACCACAGGGATCAGTGGCTCGACCGACTCGCCGGCGCCGGTGTGCGCCGGGCGGGTGTCTGGGCATATGAGGCCCGACGGGCGGCGCTGCTGCGGGCGCGTCTGGGCGTGGACACCGACGAGCGGACCATCCCGCACGAGGTCGGCTGGATGGCCCGGGCCGTGCACCTGGACAAGGGTTGCTACCGGGGACAGGAGACGGTGGCGCGGGTGCACAACCTCGGCCGGCCGCCGCGCATGATGGTGCTCCTGCATCTCGACGGGTCGGGGGAGCGGCCGGCCACCGGTGACCCGGTCCTGGCCGACGACCGCGTCGTCGGCCGGTTGGGCACCGTCATCGATCACGTCGACCTCGGCCCGATCGCGCTGGCCCTGCTCAAACGCGGCATCCCCGCCGATACGCCGCTGACCACCGGGGGCGAGCACGCGGTCTCGGCACGGATCGACCCGGACTCGCTGCCGCCGGCCGATGTGGCCGGCGCCGGCCGGGTCGCGATCGAGCGGTTGCGCGGCGCAGGGCGCTGAGGTTCTCCCGCAGGCGAACGGGGCTGCCCACGGAACGGGGGATGGCACGGTAAAGTGTGGGCAGGACAAAAACCACATTGATCCGGAGCCGCCTTCCTTCAGGCCGCTCCGTAATTGCGCGAGGGGGTTCCCCCATGGGCCGCGGCCGGGCTAAGGCAAAGCAGACCAAGGTTGCCCGAGAGCTGAAATACAGCTCTCCGCAAACTGATTTCAGCAGGCTTCAGCAAGAGCTTGCCGGGTCACCGGACGACGATTCCGATCAGGATTCGCCCGACGACGACGGCCGCAACTGATCTAGAAGCGGGGATGTTGCCCGACAAGGGCCGCGCGCGGGCCGTCTTTGGATTTTGAGCCGTCCTTGGCGATGGTGCCCAGCGTCCAGCAATTCAGGTGACGGGCGGTCAGGATCGCCAGCGCCCGGTCGGTGTCCTCCGGCGCGACCACGGCGACCATCCCGACGCCCATATTGAACGTCTTCTCCATCTCGACCCGCTCGATGCGGCCGCGCTGGGCGATCATGGCGAACACCGGGGCGGGGGTCCAGCTTCCGCGGTCGATCTCGGCGACCAGACCGTTGGGGATGACCCGCTCCAGGTTGCCCGCCAGACCGCCACCGGTGACGTGGCAGAACGTGCGGACCTGGGTTTCTGCAGCCAGCGCCAGGCAGTCCTTGGCGTAGATCCGGGTCGGCTCGAGCAGTTCCTCACCGAGGGTGCGGCCGAACTCCTCGACGTGCCCGGCGAGATTCATCCGGTCGATCTCCAGCAGCACCTTGCGGGCCAGGGAGTAGCCGTTGGAGTGCAGCCCCGATGAGCCCATGGCGATCACCACGTCGCCGGGCCGCACCCGTTCCGGGCCCAGCAGGTCATCGGCTTCGACCACGCCGACACCGGTGGCCGAGATGTCGTAGTGGTCCGGTTCCATCAACCCGGGGTGTTCGGCGGTCTCACCGCCGAGCAGCGCGCAGCCTGCGATGACGCAACCCTGCGCGATGCCGGAGACGATCGCGCTGACCCGCTCCGGCACCGTCCGGCCGACGGCGATGTAGTCCTGCAGGAACAGCGGCTCGGCGCCGCACACCACCAGGTCGTCGACCACCATCGCCACCAGGTCGAGCCCGACGGTGTCGTGTTTGTCCATCGCCTGGGCCACCGCCAGCTTGGTGCCCACTCCGTCGGTCGACGCCGCCAATAACGGTTCGCGGTAGCCGCCGCGCAGGGCGAACAGTCCGGCGAACCCGCCGAGGCCGCCACGGACCTCCGGCCGGCTGGCCTTGCGAGCCAGCGGCTTGAACAGTTCGACGGCGCGATCGCCGGCCTCGATGTCGACGCCGGCGGATGCGTAGGAGATGCCGGCCGACTCGTCGGCGCGCGGGGCGCTCGTGGAGGTGGCTTTCTTGGTGGTCTTGGGTTCAGACGTTGGCTTGCCGGACATCGGCGCTAAGGCTACCCGTGCGTTGAACACCTCAGCCGACGTACCGGGTCAGCCAGCCAATGAGCGGTCCGCCGGCGCGCAGAGCACCGACGATGCGGCCCTCGGCCTTGGCGGTACCCCACCAGGCGGCAGGCGGCCAGTTCTTCATCATCGCGATGCCCCTGTGGCGCAGCAGGTCGATGCGGGGGTGGTCCTTGGCGACGCCGCGGGGTGCGGTCTTGAGCACTTCGTGGGCCATGACCTCATACCCGCCGTCGCGCAGGGCGGCGACGATCTCGGCCAGTTCGGCGCCGGACTTCTCCTTCTCGACCGCACCGCGGTAGCGCGCCAGTGCGGCGGGGTCGGGCATGTAAAGACCGCCCCCCGCGGACAGTCCGTCGGCCGAGAACGACACGTACCGCTGTCCGAGACCATGGCCCAGGGTGGCCGCGCAGTTGGTCTTGTAGGGCGACTTGTCGGCACTGAACCGCACATCGCGGTAGGGCCGGAACAGCTTGGCCGGGCCGAACTCGTCGGCCAGTTCGGCGAGCAGTTGCTCCATCGGGGCACGCACGCACTCGTCGTAGACGCCTTTATGCCGCTGCCAATACACCTTGGAGTTGTCGGCCTGAAGGCCCTCGTAGAACTCCACGGCCTCGATGGGCCACCCGGTGAATGCCATGAACCATTCCTACCGTGCGTCGTGGGTGATGCGGCCGTCCATCATCGTCAGGACCACCGGCGCCCACGGGGCCGCGGGGTTCCCGGTCCAGATCGGGCCTCCGCTGAGAAGATAGGAGTTCGCCACGCCGCCACGGTAGCGCTGTGACACCCTGAGATCCATGAGAGCACTGCGATGGGGACTGGGCGTGGGACTGGGCCTCGCCGCGCTGGTGACGGTGTGTGCCGCACCGGCCGCCGCGGCACCCGGTGTCACCGTCGAGGAACTGTCGAAGAACACCGTCGACGGGGTCGAGTACCTCGTCGCCAAGATCACCGTCACCCCCGGCAGTGGCACCGGCTGGCACTACCACCCCGGTGATGTGTTCGGCTATATCCGCGAGGGCACCATGACCCACTGGGACACCAGCGGTGGGGGCGGCAACTGCGCCGTCGACGCCGTCTACGAGACCGGTGAGCCGGTCAAAGAGGGCATCGGCCCGGGCTTCGTTCACAACGGCCGCAACGAAGGCCCCACCCCGCTGGTGATGGAGG